>JBOFEN010000072.1:0-60631 GCA_051648105.1 Bacteroidales bacterium | reverse complement strand
AACATCGCACCAACTAGAAAGAAAAGCACCTCCGAGGCCTGCCCCAAAGAGTTCAACAATTCACTATTGACCTTATCTACTCCACCCAAGGCATAGATAACCCAGAGGCTCATCCCTGTAAGTAGAGATACAGCACTCTTGTTTATACCTATACGCTGCTCTAGTGCAATCATCAAATACCCTATAATAAAGAGTATGATCATCAATGTGTCCATATATAACAACCCTCAATTTTTAGATTCTGACACTACCCCTAAAACATAAAATATAAGCAATTAGTTCCCTTTGTAACTATAGAGATGTAGCAAGAAAAGCAAACAACTATAATACTGAATAATAACAACTTACAACAAGCCAGTGAGCATCTCCAAAAATACGTACGTATTTACACCAAAATACGTACGTGTTTCTCTCAAAGTACGTACGTATTTTCAACCAAATACGTACGTACTTTTGGAGTTACGCCCTACAATTTCTTTAGTTAGATATAGCATAGGTGATAAAAAAGTATATCTTTGCCTCTATTAACCTATATATCAACCAAATGGCAATCTACTACAAGTACCGTGTAATTCAAGACAATCTCAATCAAGAGGAGAGCAAAAAAAATGGTGTATACCCAAGAGCTGTGGCTATGCGCACTGTGGACAAAGAGGGGCTAATCAAACACCTCACACAAAATCTCTACAATAGCGAACCCGAAGCCTCTAAAGCTGTCGATGCAGTATTCTCTGCCATTACAGAGCTTATGATGGATGGGGCCTTCGTCAAGATAGATGGATGGGGATCATTTCAGCCCACACTTAGCTACTCGCCGCAAGTAGAAGGAAACGAGCGCACACTAGGCACATCATTAATTGTAAAAAACATCAACTTCAAAAGCTCTAAGGAGTTTGTCGAGAGAGTCAATAGAGCAAACATACGCAAGGCAGATCCTGTAATGTTATCAAGGCGCGGACTCAAACCTTCGGAAAAGGAGTAGCTTAGAGTTTGATAAGCATAGTATAAAACTAAGCAGAGTAGTCTTATCACAAATAGTTTGTGATAAGACTACTCTGCTTCATTAATATCTAACAAATCAATCTCTATATCTACAACACTTAGGCAGTGAATAATAAATAGAGTCACTAGCAAGATCCAACTTTGTGTCGTGGCCAGCCTTAGCTAATGCCTTACTAAGCTGCTCAACAGAGGACTTTTCGGGATTAATCTTCACAGAAAGCATCTCTGTCTTGCCGTTCCATTTGGCTGCTGATACACCTTTTTGCTTATTTGCCACCATCTCAATTCGCTGTTTGCAGTGAGGACAACTACCCTTCACTGCAAGTTCTGTCATTGGAGTTGCTGAGATTGAGATTAGAGCGATAAGTATAATAAATAGATTTTTCATTTGAATTTAGTTATTTGATTGTGAATAATATAGACTGGTGATTAACGAGGCAGATTCCATCTCACACCACCATATATAGATCGTCCGTGAACGGGAGCATACACTATGGTAGCATCAAACTTATCACCATAAGGATTTGCTGCATCAATAATTGGATTGTCCTGTGTGAAGTTAAATAGATTCTCCACTCCTAGATAGATAGACCAATTCTTGAAGAACTTCGAAACCTGCACGTTTGAAATGGTGAAGCTATCAAATTTATCACTCCATAGCGGAGCTTCAAAGTCGGGAGAAGGCATTCTACCAGCTCCATTTATTTGTAGAGTATAGTCAAACTGCCACTTCGTTATTGGGTTTGGTGTTTGATATGAGGCCGTGATCAAACCCTTGTGTCTACTCTGAAGAGCCTTCTCCTTGAGAACACCATTGTATGTAACCTTCGTATCATTCAATCTATAGGCTGCTCTAAGGTCAAAGCCATTGAATATAGGATAGCCCACCTCAATCTGCATACTATTTGCATAAGATTTGCCATCAAGATTGTAGAAGCTGATAGCATTGGCTGAGCTCTCATTGTCAATAACTACTTGGTTTATGAAGTCTGTTCTATAGTAATCTAAAGCCACAGATAGCTCCTTACCGAAGATAGGGATATGAGCTGTAGCACTAATGCCACTGTTCCACGCCTCCTCCATCTGAAGATTATCAGCAATAGAGAGGTTTTTCACCCTCGACGAGGCAAGCAAATTGTTGTTCTCTGCCCATATATTCACTGATCTATACCCTTTCCCAGCCGTAGCTCTAAGTTGCAACCACTCCGTTGCGTCCCACTTGAGGTTTGCTCTTGGTGTGAAAAAGAGTCCATATTCATTGTGGTGGTCAAGTCTAACCCCTGCCATCAACGTAAGGTTGCTCGTTGGCTTATATGTATATTGTGTGTAAACCCCAGGTGTAAACTCCTTTCTATCTGGTGCAGCAACTGATGAAAGCGATGGGATTATAGTGTTTTGAGATAGGAAATCTCCAACAAAAGAGAGTCCAGTGCTCAACTGATGCTTATATCCAAAGGCCGTTTCGAACATAAGGCTAGCGTAAAGATTACTCTGTCTTGCATCATATCGGTTGATACCATAGTTGCTCTTGAAGTCGTGCATAGAGCCCGATAGTATGAGTGCAACACTCTGCTGCTTATCTGCATTGAGGATAAGACCATTCTTAGAGAATAGCTCCGCTCTATTTGTTCGCATATTGATGGTGTATGGGTTCTCCTCATTGTGGTCACCACCCATCGAATGGTCATCTGCTTGACCGGAGTTACGGGTCTCATAGATATACTTTAGCCCTGTTTCTGAGTGATAGTTACCGTTTTTATAGAGCCATCTGTTTAGTACATTAGCTTGCTCTAGGCGCGGACGATCAAAAAACTTATCGTCGTTAGCATCGTGATTGAACTTATCGTTTGAGTAGTGAGCAAAAACTCCTGTTGATAACTTGTCGTTAATCTTGATGTTTCCATCTACATTACCCTCCATTCGTCCATTGTCCATACCGAATAGATTGACAGTTAGTGGATCCGATTTGTCGGGTTTCTTATACTCTACGTTTATCTGCCCCGTTAGAGACTCGTAACCATTCTTGACCGAAGCAGCCCCTTTAGAGATCTGAATGGACTCCATCCAAGGTCCAGGAATCCAATCCATACCATAAAGAGAGGCTATACCTCTGAAGTTTGGTGTGTTTTCTGTAAGCATCTGAACGTAGTGGTTTGACAAACCTAACAGTTTGATGGTCTTTGCACCCGTGGCAGCATCGCTGTAGTTAACATCCACTGAAGCATTAGTCTCAAATGCCTCTGAGAGGTTGCAGCAGGCAGCCCTTTGAAACTCAGCTACCCCCATCTTCTGAACGTTGAGAAGCTCAACGCGTGATATTAATGTACCCATTCCTTGGCCACGCACAACCACGTCTCCAAGGCTAGCGTTGTTCTTCATCTCTATTGTCAGCTCTTTATTTGTAGCTGCTACGGCAATGGTATCACTGTTATAACCAATGTAACTAACAGCTAATCTCTTCTCGTTTTTGGTTGTTTCTATATTGAAGCGACCATCTATATCAGTGGTACCACCTATGGAGCTACCAACCCATACGAGGTTTGCCCCCATAAGAGGCTCTCCTTGCTCGTCAATAACTATACCTTTCACTCTGTTCTGTGCGGATATGATGCTGCTTACCCCTAGGATAAGGGGTAGTATAATACTCTTTTTCATCTGATGTTGATTTAATAATAGTCTGCAATGAGCTGGACAAGCGACTCATCCTGAGCGTTGTCTAAACAGCTTTTTGGGCATATAGTATTATTAAAATCAAATGATGAGGACTGCGTTCAGGGCTAATATATCGCGTCCTGAGGCAATCCAAGTGGATGTAGGGTGTGGAAAAGTGAGCTCTACTTCGGACGAAGTCAGCTTTTTTATAAGTGATATGATAGGCACTTTGATGAGATCTACTGATGTTTTTGACACATTCGTAGATTCTGCCTCTCTGTTTTCAACTTCTGAAGCGGCTGCATCTCCATCGCAAAGACAGTCGTCTAAGCTGTTGGTGTTAACGCCTAATGCATTTGTTGAGCAGCATCCCTTTGATTGGGTTGTGGTTGCTTGCTCTTGAAATAGTGAAGCGACATCGCAATGGTTACACGCTAGATGTTTGAACAGACCAAAAGAGCCCGACAGCATTAGTAATGCCATTAGGAAAATTGAAAGTGTGTATTTGGTTATCTGCTTCAACATCTCGTTTTATCTTAACAATTCTGTGTTACTTAGAACTATTTCAGATTACAAATGTAGCTCTTTTGTTAAGGGATAAGTCAT
The DNA here is from genome assembly GCA_051648105.1 of Bacteroidales bacterium. GTDB lineage: Bacteria > Bacteroidota > Bacteroidia > Bacteroidales > UBA7332 > UBA7332. Next base: position 56,371 of record JBOFEN010000072.1, on the reverse strand, counting down.
TACGTGCCGTTAAAATAAAAGATATAGGCTTAAATGTTGTTTGAGTAAGGAATTAAACTATTTTTGCGATAGAACGTAATATTGACATATGCACTACCAACAACATACATTAAAGAACGGACTTCGTATCATCCATCTCCCTACAGACTCAGCAGTATCATATTGTGGTTATGCCATCAATGGTGGTACTCGCGATGAGCTTAGTGATGAGTTTGGAATGGCTCACTTTGTGGAGCATCTACTTTTTAAAGGGACGCGCAAGCGTAGACCGCACCACATTATAAATAGAATGGAGAGTGTGGGTGGAGAACTCAATGCCTACACAAGCAAAGAGGAGACTCTTGTCTATGCTATCTTCCCGGGAAATGAGCTTGAGAGGGCTGTTGATCTATTGAGTGATCTAGTCTTCAACTCCACTTTTCCTGAGGCTGAAATAGAGAAGGAGCGTGAGGTAATACTTGATGAGATAAATTCATATAAGGATTCGCCTTCGGAGTTGATCTTCGATGAGTTTGAGAATCTACTCTTTCCGGGAGATGCCTTAGGACATAATATACTTGGTGACGAGCAGTCGCTAGAGGCTTTTGACTCGGATAAGTGTCGTGCTTTTGTTGATAGGCTATACCAACCGAACAATATGGTCTTCTTCTCAATGGGCAGTACTCCCTTCTCTAAGTTGGTCAAGTTGCTAGAGAAGCACCTTGCGGGTATTGAGTCGGCTGGTGATTCAGCTGCTCCTATTAGATTGGTATCGCAGCCTATCGTAATAGATAATAAGCCCATCTACATGAAAATGGAGACTAATCAGGCCCACGTGATGATTGGTGCTCGTACTTTGTCTATGTTTGACGAGCGTCGCTCTGCGTTATTTGTGATGAATAATATATTGGGTGGACCGGGCATGAACAGCCGCTTGAATGTATCTCTGAGAGAGAAGAGTGGTTTGGTTTATACGGTGGAGTCTAATCTCACACCTTATACAGACACTGGAGTGTTTGGTATCTATTTTGGTACAGACCCCAAGAAGTACAAGAAGGGCATTGGTCTTGTTGAGCGTGAGCTTGATTGGTTTAGAGATAAACCGATGAGTAAGAATCAACTCATAGCAGCAAAGAAGCAGCTCTTTGGTCAGCTGGTTGTAGCTAATGAGAATAAGGAGAATATGGCTCTTGGAATGGGTAAAACCTTCCTTCGTTTTGGGCGCTACGACAGCTTTGAGGAGGTAAATAAACGTATCTCAAACGTGAATGAAGAGGATATTTGGAAATTAGCAAACGAGCTATTCTCACCTGAGAAGCTGATGACTCTTATTATAAAGTAAGTGGTGGTACTCAATTGAGACTGCCTCTCTACCCTATCTGCAAATATACCATAATGAAAACCTGAAAACTATGCTTGTAAAATCATACGCTGCTGCTCTCCACGGTGTGGATGCTTCGATTGTAACGATAGAGGTAAACTGTTCGCAAGGCTTGAAGTTCTTCCTTGTTGGACTGCCTGATAATGCCGTAAAGGAGAGTCACGAGCGTATAGTTTCGGCTCTTCAGATGTGTGGTTATAAGTTCCCACGTAGGCAGATCATCATCAATATGGCACCTGCAGATCTTCGCAAGGAGGGCTCTGCTTATGATCTTCCTTTGGCAATGGGCATAATGGCTGCGGCGGAGATGATAGTTGTTGACAAATTGGCTGACTACTTGTTGATGGGTGAGTTATCACTAGATGGTACACTGCACCCTATCAAGGGTGTGTTGCCTATAGCTATAAAGGCGAGGGAGTCTGGTTTCAAGGGCATTATCCTTCCAAAGGAGAATGCTTGTGAGGCGGCAGTTGTTAACAATCTAACTGTTTATGGTGTTGAGAACATTCAACAGGTTATAGATTTTTTCAATGGTAGTGTGGATCTGGAAGAGACAGTAGTGAACACTCGTGAAGAGTTTTATGCTCAACAGAGTGTGTTTGAGTTTGACTTTTCAGAGGTTAAGGGCCAAGAGAGTGTTAAGCGAGCTCTTGAGGTTGCAGCTGCTGGTGGGCATAACTTGATAATGATAGGCTCGCCAGGGGCTGGAAAGTCTATGATGGCTAAACGTATCCCATCAATACTCCCTCCTCTCTCGCTTCGAGAGTCTCTGGAGACGACAAAAATTCATAGCGTGGCTGGCAAAATTGGAAGGGAAAAGGGGTTGATGGCTAATCGTCCTTTTAGGGCTCCTCACCATACAATATCATCTGCTGCACTCGTAGGTGGCGGAACCTTTCCTCAACCTGGTGAGATATCCCTGGCTCACAATGGTGTTCTCTTTTTGGATGAGCTACCTGAGTTTAGCCGAGTGGTATTGGAGGTTATGCGCCAACCATTGGAGGAGCGAAAGATATGTATCTCTAGGGCTAAGTTCTCTGTTGAATATCCTTCGAGTATGATGTTGATAGCTTCGATGAACCCTTGTCCTTGTGGTTACTATAACCATCCTGAGCGCTCTTGTGTGTGTGTGCCGGGTGCTGTTCAGAAGTATATGAATAAAATCTCTGGTCCTCTTTTGGACCGTATAGATATCCAAGTGGAGATCACTCCCGTACCGTTTGAAAAGATATCGGATAGCAGACCTGCTGAGTCTAGTATTACTATACGTGACAGAGTTATTCGTGCTCGCAAGATACAGGAGGAGAGGTTTGGTGAGCAGGGTGAAATTTATTGTAATGCTCAGATGAATACAAAGCTTCTTCAGCTTTATGCGAAGCCTTGTGAGGAGGGTTTTAGAAGGCTGAAGAGTGCGATGGAGAGGTTGAACCTATCTGCGAGAGCGTATGATAGGATATTGAAGGTCTCGCGAACGATTGCGGATCTTGAGGGTGAAGATAGTATAAAGCCTGACCATATAAGTGAGGCTATAAACTACAGGAATCTTGATCGTGAGAGTTGGGGATCGTAAACTCCTACCTCTCTCAAATAAACCAACATTAGTTATTCATCAAAATCCAATATTGTAAGCTGTGAAAAAGAGTATTCTTGATATGTTTGAGGCGGCTGTTGAGAAGTATGCAGACCGCCCTTTTTTGCTAGAGAAGCGTGAGGGTGACTATATAGAAAGTAGCTACCGTGCTTGTCATAATGAGGCTCTTCGTTTTGGTGCAGGATTGGTTGCACTGGGAGTGAATCGTAAGGATAATATCTCAATGTTAAGCGAGGGTCGCAATAGTTGGATCATAGGTGAACTTGCAATCTTTTATGCTGGTGCAGTGAATGTTCCTCTCTCTATTAAGCTGGAGGAGAGCAGTGATCTTAAATTTAGAATTGAACACTCTGAGTCTAAATGGGTGATGGTCTCTAGGGGGCAGCTACCTAAGATTAGGTCTATAAAGTCTGGGCTTAGCTTCGTTGAACGTATTATCATCTTTGATGATGTTGAGCAACTTGAGGATAAGGAGATTTTGTTGAGTGATATACTAAAGATGGGTGACTCTCTTTTAAGAATAGAAAAGGAGTCTTTCTTGTCTATAGGTAGGGCTATTCAAAATGATGACCTTGCAACCATCACTTACACCTCTGGTACAACGGCTGACCCTAAGGGAGTGATGCTAACTCATCGCAACTATACGGCTAACGTGGAGCAATCATTGAGTTTGACTAGTGTGCCTTCGGAGTGGAGAACTCTCATCATACTTCCTCTAGACCACTGCTTTGCTCACGTTGTGGGTTTCTTTACTTTTATGAGTTGTGGGGCTGCTGTTGCAACAGTTCAGAGTGGTCGTACTCCTATGGAGACTCTAAAAAATATACCTATCAACATAAAAGAGGTGAAGCCTCACCTATTGCTTAGTGTGCCTGCCTTGGCAAAGAATTTCAAGAAGAGCATAGAGGCTGGTATAAAGAGTAAGGGCGCTCTGGCTGAACTGCTATTTAAGTTTGCTATCTCAGTATCTACTCTTTATAACGCCAATGGTGAGGATAGAGGTAAGGGATGGAGAGGGTTGTTCATGCCTCTTGTCAAGCTCTTCGATACTTTATTGTATAAGAAAGTGAGGGAGAACTTTGGTGGTAATCTTGAATTTTTCGTCGGTGGTGGTGCGCTCTTAGATAAAGAGCTTCAATCGTTTTTCTATGCTATTGGCATTCCAATGTATCAGGGTTACGGCCTCTCAGAAGCTACTCCTGTGATATCTTCTAACACTCCTTTATCACACAAGTTTGGCTCTTCTGGTAAATTAGTTAAGCCTATGGAGCTTAAGATTGTTGATAGTAATGGCGTGGAGTTACCTAATGGATCTAAGGGGGAAATTGTAATAAGGGGTGAGAATGTGATGGCTGGTTACTGGAAAAATAGTGAAGCGACTGCTAGCACTGTTGTGGATGGGTGGCTTCACACTGGCGATATGGGATATATGGGCAGTGATGGTTATCTATATGTTATGGGGCGTTATAAGAGTCTCTTAATAGGTAGCGACGGAGAGAAGTATAGTCCTGAGGGAATAGAAGAGGCTTTGGTTTCGCACTCTCCTTACATAGATCAGATAATGCTTTATAATAATCAGAATCTTTACACCGTTGCTCTGATTGTTCCAAACACGGATCATATGAAGCGTTATGCAAAGAAACATCATCTTGAGTGGGGTTCAATAAAGTGTAGCGAGGCAATAGTAGCAGTTATTCAAAAGGATATTTCAAAGTTTAAGGGTAAGGGGCATTTAGCAAAGATGTTCCCTGAGCGATGGATTCCAATAACTTTCACACTTTTGCCTGAGCCTTTCACAGAGAAAAATCTTATGCTTAATAGCACAATGAAAATGGTTAGGAGTCGTGTGGAGGAGGCCTATGCGACTGATTTAAGTTATATGTATAGTGTAGAGGGCAAGAACCCGAATAGTGAACTCAATCACAAACGACTGGGTCGTTAATCAATTAGGTATATTAGTTATGACAAAAGGTAAATTAAGATTTGAAACTCTGCAGGTTCATGCAGGGTATGAGGCTAGTGATAAGAGTACGAACTCGAGAGCAGTTCCTCTTTATCAGACAACAGCCTACACTTTTGATAGTGCAGAGCATGGTGCAAACCTTTTTGCTCTAAAGGAGTTTGGGAATATATACACAAGGTTAATGAATCCAACTACTGATGTTTTGGAGAAGAGAATGGCTGCTCTTGAAGGTGGTGTTGCTGCTTTGGCTGTTGCATCGGGGCACTCTGCTCAACTTATAGCTCTAAACAATATCCTTGAAGCTGGTGATAACTTTGTTACTTCTCCTTTTCTTTATGGTGGGACTTACAACCAGTTTAAGGTAGCTTTTAAAAGAATGGGCATAGAGAGTCGCTTTGCTAAGAGTGATAGGGCTGAGGATATTGAGTCTTTGATCGACAGTAAAACAAAAGCTATTTATGTAGAAAATATTGCTAATCCTCATTTTAGTATCCCAGACTTTGAGGCTCTATCTGCTGTTGCTAAGAGGTATGATATTCCACTGATTGTTGATAACACGTTTGGTTGTGGTGGTTATCTATGTAGACCCATTGAGTATGGGGCAAATATTGTTGTTGAATCTGCTACTAAATGGATTGGCGGTCATGGCACTTCAATGGGTGGTATTATAGTGGATGGTGGAAATTTCAACTGGGGTAATGGTAAGTTTCCTCAATTCTCTGAGCCTTCGGAGGGTTATCATGGACTAAACTTCTGGGAGAGTTTCGGTAATATAGCTTTTATTATCCGTGCAAGGGTTGAAGGATTACGTGATCTTGGTCCTTGTATCTCACCTTTTAACTCTCATCAACTTCTTATCGGACTAGAGACTCTCTCGCTTCGTGTTGATAGAATTTGTGATAATGCAATGAAGATTGCAAGATGGTTGGAGGCTCATCCTTCAATAGAATCGGTCAACTATCCTGGACTTGAATCACAGCCTTATCATGAGATGGCAAAGAGATATTTAACTAATGGATTTGGCCCTGTGCTATCTTTCTGTGTTAAAGGTGGTGCTCAAGAGGCTGCTAAGGTTATTGATAGAGTAAATCTTATTAGCCATTTGGCAAATGTGGGTGATACTCGCACTCTAATTATTCAACCATCGGTAACTACCCACCAACAACTATCTGCAGAAGCTCAGCTATCAGCAGGCGTGTTGCCTAATCTAATTAGACTATCTGTAGGTATCGAACACGTCGACGATATTATCGCAGATCTTGAAAATGCCTTGAGACAACAAAAATAAACTATGAGTAAAACTTATTAGTCTTTGTCTTATAGTTAGATTATAAAACATGTTGAATAGCATCTTACAAAAGCACACAATATACACTTCAAATAAAAAATAGTGTTATTTGTGTGCTTTTTCTTGTTTCATATTGATATTTGTTTAACTTTGCAATCAGAGGTGAATATTTTACTTTATTATAGTATTAAATATTAAAGTAATACACCTCATGTGAAATTGTACTCTAATCCGTAATACACAATAGAAGTTTGGGAGGAAGGGGGCGTGAGCTTCATATTCCTCCCTTTATTTATCTCCAATATGGAGAAGCAAAAAAGATCACTAGAGATTATCTAGTGATCTTTTTTGCTGTATGGATTATATGTTTACTTACCGCCTGTTACAATCTTCTTAATCTCGTGAAGCTTATTTAGTGCCTCAATTGGTGTAAGATTATTAATATCTAGATGCTTTATCTCACTGCTGACTTGACTCAAGACTGGATCATCTAATTGGAAAAAGCTTAACTGAAAGCCTGCTTCTGCAGAAGCTTTTGATTCTTTCTTACTGCTACTCTTTGAGGATTGTGCAATATCATTCTTACGATTATCACTCTCTAATTGCAGAAGAATCTGGTCGGCTCTATTTATTATAGACTGTGGCATACCTGCCATCTTAGCGACATGAATACCAAAACTGTGCTCACTACCTCCTTTTACTAGCTTGCGCAGGAATATAACTCTATTGTCTATCTCTTTAACAGATACGTTGTAGTTCTTTATTCTTGCAAAGCTTCTCTCCATCTCATTAAGCTCATGGTAGTGTGTCGCAAATAGTGTTTTAGCTCGTGACTTTGGATGTTCATGAATATACTCCACAATTGACCATGCAATAGATATACCATCGTATGTACTAGTACCTCTACCTAGTTCGTCAAAGAGGATAAGACTTCTGTCCGAAATATTATTAAGGATATTGGAAGCCTCATTCATCTCAACCATAAAGGTTGACTCGCCAACTGATATATTATCTGAAGCCCCTACTCTAGTAAAGATCTTATCAACCAATCCTATTTTTGCAGCCTCAGCAGGAACAAAGCATCCAATCTGAGCCATCAATGTAATAAGTGCCGTCTGCCTTAAAAGGGCTGATTTACCTGCCATGTTTGGTCCAGTAATCATTATTACTTGACAATTATCGTTGTTTAGAGTAACATCATTTGCTATATAACTCTCCCCTATTGGTAGCTGTTTCTCAATTACAGGGTGTCTTCCTTGCTTTATATCTATCTCGAAAGATTCATTTACCTCAGCTCTAAGATAATTGTTCTCCCTAGATACTTTAGCAAATGAAAGCAAACAGTCCAATCGAGCAATTAGAGTTGCATTATTTTTTATAGCTCCAATGTATTCTACTAGCTCAAGAACAAGATCATTATATATGCGCGTTTCGAGTGATATTATCTTCTCTTCTGCTCCTAAAATCTTCTCCTCATACTCTTTCAACTCTTGAGTAATATATCTCTCAGCATTAACTAGAGTCTGTTTGCGTATCCACTCTTCTGGTACCTTATCTTTGTGTGTATTTCTTACTTCAATGAAATATCCAAAGACGTTGTTATAAGCAATCTTTAAGCTGGTAATACCAGTAGCTTCACACTCTCTCTGTTGTATCTTAATAAGGTAGTCTTTACCTGAATAAGCAATATTTCTAAGATCATCTAAAGTAGTATCAACACCGCTGTTGATAACTCCTCCTCTATTAATCTGAGCTGATGGATCAGTTTGTATTATCGCATCAATTTTGTCTCTTATAATTGAGCATGGATTTAGTTGTTCTCCTATACTAATAAGACTCTTATCTGTTGATGCAAGACATGCATTCTTTATTGGTTCGATAGCGGATAGTGCGACTTTTAATTGCACTACTTCTCGAGGCGATACTCTACCAACAGCAACTTTGGAGATTATTCGCTCAAGATCTCCAACTAGAGTTATCTCTTGCTCTAATTCATCACGAAGATCACTGTCTCGAAAGAAGTGTTCTACAACGTTTAGTCTATCGTTGATTGGTTGGAGATCTTTAAGAGGAAATACTATCCATCTTTTCAACATCCTTGCCCCCATTGGGCTGATTGTTCTATCTAGAATTGATAATAAGCTTCGACCACCCTCATTTATAGTATCGATAAGCTCAAGGCTTCTAACTGTAAATTTATCTAGTCGCACATATCTCTCCTCTTCTATTCGTGAAAGTGCTGTAATATGTCCAATTTGAAGGTGATGAGTTATGTCCATATAGTGGAGTATTGCACCTGATGCAATAATTCCATTTGGTAATTCACTAACACCAAACCCTTTTAGGTTTTTAGTATCAAACTGCTTTATTAATCTATCATTTGCAGCCTCATTGGTATATATCCAATCATCTAACTCGAATGTGAAGTATCTAGAACCAAAAAGCTCCTCAAATTGCCTACGCTTGCTTCTTTCTAGAAGTACCTCCTTTGGAGAGAAATTGTTAAGTAGTTTGTCAACATAGTCGGTAGTACCCTCAGCTGTTAGGAACTCCCCTGTTGATATATCAAGGAAAGCTACTCCGCATCTATTATTCTTTGATAGATGAACGGATGCTAAAAAGTTATTCTCTTTGTGGTTTAATATATTGTCATTAATAGATACACCTGGAGTTACTAACTCTGTGATGCCTCTTTTAACTAGTTTCTTTGTCTGTTTAGGATCTTCTAGTTGCTCACAGATAGCAACTCTCTTACCAGCTCTAACTAATTTTGGAAGATAGGTGTCTAGCGCATGATGGGGAAAACCAGCCAATTCAACGTATGAAGCTGAACCATTAGCTCGACGAGTAAGGGTAATACCTAGTATCTCAGAGGTATCAATTGCATCTTGAGAGAATGTTTCATAGAAGTCACCAACACGAAAGAGAAGAATAGCATCTGGGTGCTTAGCTTTCAATTCGTAATATTGCTTCATTAATGGTGTCTCAACAACTGTCTTTGCCACGTATTGAATCTGTTTATATTGTTTATATGTGTATCAATGTATAACTGCAAAGATAGTGAATTGTTTGTGGCTCACCCTGATTTATTACGTTGCAATACGAAGTAAAATAGATATATCTTGAACATGTCTTCCTGAAACTCTCTCTAATCCACTACCAATCTCTAATCTATCATTATATATTGTTGCTCCATACTTAGCTAATAGGTAAAATTTAGTATTTATATTGTACCTCAACTGAATAGCTCCTCTTACTCCTCTACCGAAAAGTGATGGTGTATAGAATGAGTAAAGCATGCTTTTTTCATTTGAACTCATCCTTAATAGAGAGCTGTTACTATTGAAATATAGGATAGAAAACGAAAGATTAAGTGGTGATTTAGTAGGTTTATTCTCATAAGTAACACCAATACTATAACCTCTATCATCTCGATTATTTAGAGCATACTCCATTCCTAAACGAACTCTTTGCTCTTCATTTGGAAACCAGTAATTGTCTAAACGAAATCTATCCCTTTTCCCAAAAACGAGTTGATCTAAATCCTCATCTTCACTATTGGAGTTAATCTCCTTTTCTGAGTGTTTATAGTTTAATCTAAACTGCATCATCTTTGATGGAATAAACTCCAGTCTATTCTGATATTCCCACCCTGAAGATGGTGCATCCGCATTGCTTCTTAACCAAGGAAAGCGGAAAAAATCTATATATCCTGATATTCTCCATCTTCTTATTGACTCTACTTGATAGGATAAGAAGTATCCCTCTTCATTCTGTATCTTACCTCCACTATTGAATGCCTTTGCATTATTTGCATGATAATCGACACTGTAGTATCTCTGGATTAATGAAAGAGTTACACCTCTAGTAGGCTCAGCTATAAACCGATTAAGTGTTGCATATCCTTTACTTTTAGATATTGCAGTTTCTCCTTGAAAAGATAGCTTATTATTACTATAACTGTAGTCTAATGAAAGATTAAAATTATCTTCTCCTTTAAATATAAATCTATTGGCCTCTGACTCTTTTGGTAATATAGGTTTTGAATATCTCTCGTATAAAAATGTAGATCCTAACCTTATACTACCTAAGAAGAGTGAATAATTTGCACCTAAATTTGTAATCGATATATTGTTTTTCCTTTCCCACTCCTTTAATGTACGATGTTTGCCACTGTAAATTACTGATGTAATTGTTGAATCAGTAATATTAGCATCTAACCTTCTTTCGGAATAGAAGATAGATAAATCACTATTATATATATCAAACATCATAGCAGTTCCTCTAAAAAAAGTTGTAGATTCACTTGATATTGAGCCTCTAATTGGAGTCTGCCTTCTTCTAGATGTGGTGATATTGCTATTTTTACCAAAAGAGAAATTATGACTGAGAACTAAACCTTCCCCAAAAGAGAGCTTATAATCACCAATAACAGCTCGCTTAAGTATACCAATGTCTTTTATCATAAGGAAAACTGAATAGTAATCAAATCCTTTTGAAAAAGACTCCCCTGCTCCTTTGTTTGCTCTTAATCCTGCCTCTACCCTATCTAAGCTTTTAAATTCAAATCTTACATCAAAAGTAAAAGGGTCACCTAAGTATTTTTTATTTAATGCCAGAAGAGAATCTGTTTTACCTCTATAACCATCTTTCAACTCAAAAGGTATTGAGCTTTGAATATATATCTTACTCTTACTAGAAGATAAATAATCTCTCCATTTATAATCATATGATCTATCTGGTAAAGGTGCTACAAAAATATAAGGAAGCAGTTGCTCTATTGTATTCCTATCTAGATCTTCTACTAACTGAAGCTCATATATAGAAAGCAAAGGTCCACTAGTATACAAGTAGTAAAGGATATTTTCTATCTGATTATCACTCAAGAATGGTAATAACTCTAGTTTTTCTTTTGTAGCTTGGTTAATATTAAAACGTGACTCAATTAGATCTGAAATATCATCTGATAATAGTATCAATTCACTCTCTGTTACCTCACCTACATATGGCTCTATAATCTCTTCTTGAGAATATAGAGTTTGTGCTAGTAATAATAAAAGAGTAAAGTAAATCCTATTCATCTCTAAAAAGTATAGGTAAGTGAAAGTCCTGGCTGTATACCGAGTGAAAGATGATAAAGAACAGCTGCGTCAACTCTTATCTGAGACCAAGAGTAACCTGCTCCAAATGTTGGCCTAAAGGGTGCTCCTATAAAACCTAACCTTATTGGTAGATCTTCTATAAGGAAATATTCGGCTGCAATCTTATAAATGAGAGGTAGCATCTTAACTTTCTCAACTTCCAAAAAAGCTTTAAAGGAATTATTAGGTGTATAAGAGCCCCCAATTCTAATAACCCATGGTAGCACTTGGGAATCAATGCCATGAACAGCAACATTTACAATATTACTAGTGGAAATAGCAGCATTAAACTTGTCATTAATTTTATATAGAATACCTATTCCAGCTAATAAAGAACCATCAGTCCCATTTTCTAATGATTGATTTAATAATGAGTAATTAACCCTTACGCCTAATAATAAATTATCAAATAGCCTCTTAGAAAGATTTAGAGAGAATAGTGTTTCATTAAAGAACTCATTCCCAAAACGTGAGGTAATCAAAGCAACATCAACGAATTTATTTACTAACAAGGCATTAAAAGAGTATGTGGATAGATCTGAGATAAAGTAACTATTCTCATAATTTAGCTGTGCAAAGCTATATTCATAAGCAGATAAAGATGCTGGATTTCCTAATTCTGAACATGACACTGTAGCTGAAGCTAGTGATGAAGATCTAGCATCTATGTGATCAATTGCTTTTAATCTTATTGGATAAATGATAAGAATTAGAACCAAACAGAGTTGTAGTTGTTTTAGAAATAAATGCATACACGGTACTCTTTTTAGGTAGTTTATGGAATTAGATTATCTATATCAATTATATTTGCTAAATGGAGAATCGACATTACTTTCTTATAATAATATCTACAATGGTATTGAGCGGTAGCAATCTATTTGCTCAACAAAATATATCTCCAACAACTCAAAGAGCTATTATTGTTAATGGAGATACTATACCAGTAGTAGCACTTAGGGATGTTTGGGTGTTTCCTCCATATAAATTCAAAAACAATAAAGAAGAGGAAAACTATTGGCGTATGGTTAGAGATGTAAAACGCACTATGCCTTATGCTAAGATGATATATTCAACTCTCATAGAAACATATGAGTTTATTGAAACATTGCCAAATGACAAAGCTCGTCAAGCACATTTAAAGAGAATGGAAAAAGAGCTCTTTGATACTTATAAGCCTGTTTTAAAGAAGTTAACACTTAGACAGGGTAAATTGTTGATTAAACTTGTAGATAGAGAGTGTAATCAATCTTCATTCGAACTAATAAAAGCCTTCTTGGGTGGATTTAGAGCCTCTTTTTGGAACACATTTGCATCAATTTTTGGTGCAAGTCTTAAACAGGAATGGGATCCAAATGGTAAAGACAAGGCTTTGGAGAGAATCTGTATTTTAGTTGAAAACGGCTATATTTAACTATATCAGAGAATGCATAATCATGAAAATAAAGACCACGAAGAAGTGAGTCGATTATCAACTGCTTTCTTTCTTAACCTGATTTTCTCTTTTATCGAATTAATAGGTGGGTATCTTGTTAATAGTGTATCTATATTATCTGATGCACTTCATGATTTTACTGATTCAGTTTCACTCGCAATAGCGTGGGGATTACATAAATACTCTAACAAAGAGAGTGACTCTATTTATACTTATGGTTATAAAAGATTCTCACTCTTAAGCTCTATTATAATCTCTATATTTGTTCTTATAAGTTCATTCTTTGTAATTAAAGAGAGTGTTTTTAGGATAATTAATCCAGAACCAAGTAATACAGTAGGGATGTTCTTATTGTCTATATTGGGAATAGTAGTAAATGGGATAGCAGTATTAAAATTAAAGAAGGGTTCCTCTTTTAATGAACGAGCTATTATGCTTCATATGTTAGAGGATACATTAGGATGGTGTGCTATTCTTATAGCGAGTATTGTGATGTATTTTTTTGATATTCCAATATTAGATCCAATACTGTCAATAGTTATTGCTTTATGGATGATATATAATCTATTTAAAAACATCAGAGAGACCTCTCGTGTATTGTTTCAAAGAACACCCCACAACGTTGATAAAAGTGGCTTAGAATTAAAAATAGGGCACATTAAAGGGGTTTTATCTATTCACGACGTACATATATGGAGTTTAGATGGAGAAAAGAATATTTTAACCTTGCATTTGGTTATGGATAAGTATTACAATCTTAAAGAGCTTTCGGCTATTAAAAATGAGATACGAATGATATCTAATCAGTATAATCTTGAACATGTAACTATAGAATTTGAAAGTAGTGATGAGGATTGTTTCCTTACACACTGTACTAAATAATAAAAAGGAAGTCTCCATATTCTCATTTGAATATGGAGACTTCCTTTTTTATCTCTAGGGTATTATCTCTTTGTAAAGAAATCCCATATGACTATACCTGCAGTTATTGCTACATTTAAAGAGTGTTTGGTTCCATACTGTGGTAACTCTAAACAGCCATCAGAAATATCAATAACTTCTTGTTGTACCCCTTTAACTTCATTGCCAAATACAACAGCATACTTACTATTCGGATCTGGCTTAAACTCATTAAGCATTATACTACCATGGCACTGTTCTATTGATAGGATAGTATACCCCTCTTCTCTTAACTTTTGAATCGCGCTTATGGTCTCCTTTTCGTAAATCCAAAGAACAGAATCTTCTGCTCCAAGTGCTGTTTTATGTATTTCAATATTGGGTGGTGTTGCAGTAATACCACATAGTACTATTTTTTCAATTAAGTATGCATCTGAGGTTCTAAAGATAGATCCAACATTATTAAGGCTTCTAACATTATCAAGAACAATAATAAGTGGCATCTTATTTTCACTCCTAAATTCATCAGGAGTTATTCTATTCATCTCTGTTATCTTCAATTTTTTCATTATCAACAAAAGCTCTATTTATTCATATATTGCAAAGGTAATAATCAACAACTATCTATTATCATATTATATCTTTTCAATTTAAATAATAGATATAATAATAATGATAGCGTGTTGATAGTTATCAAAGCTTTTCACCTTGTTAATTGCAATTCTTGTTCTTAACATTATAGATTACTTTATCAATATGTAACTAACATATACTTTATAGCTAATAGGCTTATTATTAGATTATAATTGTATGTATCTTATTTGTGTTGATAGTCAATTAACTTAATAACTTTCTTAATTCACAAGCATAAAATATTGATGATAATATGTACAAAGTGAGTATGAAAGATAATAATAACTTTACTAGGCTACATCAAATGTTGTTATATACATTCCAATATTTAAATATGCAAGAGAAAGTTATTACTATCTTTCAATTACTACTAACGATGTTCTCAACAATTTGTCAATAATACCAACTAGGTTCTAACATGTTGATATACTAATGTTTATCTAATAGATCAATAATTTATTCCCTTTTTTTACTATTCCCGTACTTCTTATCATCTAATTTCTGGCATTCCTCTCTATTTTATTTCATAGCACAACCATTAGGTTATATCAATCTAGGGTATTCTATTAACAGGATATTAAGATCAATTTTTTATATTGACAAATTTGTATCACTGTTTATTATCAATATTCATATATGTTGATATCTATAATATATTGATTCATTATCAACATGGTAAACTGTTTATAATGAATAATATAACATAGTGTTTATTCTATGTGTTCATATTGTTGATACTGTTATCAAGTTATTAATATTGTTTGTTGATAATATAGTGATAATTTAATTATCATAGCTATTCACATAATGAGCAATGTTGATACATAACCAATTCCATTTTATATATTTCGAACCTATATATTAAGCATTAATAGTTACTATTGTTGATTACTTATTATTGCTGTCTGGTAAAAACTTAAAGCAAAAAAATGGCTTCCTAATAGTCGACCAATAGTCGATTCATGATATATATTTAAAAAGTAAGTTACCTTTATTCTAATAATGTTGTTCGAGCTGGTGGTAAGCCTTGTTTAGATATTATTGCTAGATCCATTGCAATAAATGTAATCAGCAAATATAAAACCGATAATTTTTAGCAATTAAAAGAGACTTTCCTTGTCCAGGTAGATTATTGGCTTTCGATGTAAACTACTCAAGTCTAGTTTATTCGAATTATCACACTTTGTAAAATCTATTCAACACACTCTGATTTAAAACTCACAGAGTTTTAAATCTCTCTTTTACTATCGCTAGAATCTGATTTTAACAGATTTATTACCTCTCTTTTACATTGTTGTCACTAAATAATGGAATAGTTCACTACAAACTTATATTTATCTCTTAATAGTGATTCGTACATTAATATAAATTTTTCGGTTGCAATAGAATCGTATTGCAACCTATTGCAACCGTCTATTGCAACCCCTAAAGACCTGATTGTAAGAGAGTGTTGCAATAGTGGCAATAGAAATCACCAAAACTAAGACTCTGTGAGGGAATTTTACTGTTTTATTAATAGTGATTTGTTAAATTGAGGATGCTTGTTAAATTCCGATCCACTACGATATTTACTCACTGCCTAATGGTGATTCAGCCTAAGGCTTTGGGGTAGTTAGGCTGAGGATAACAACTAGTTAGGCAGTGCCTAATTTTGCACTGAGTAAGGGGTGAGAAGTCAAAGAGTTGTGGGTGCAAACTCACAGGGTTTACCCTCTAAAGTACGTGACTTTAGAGGGAGTATAATTCATAATATTGCTGTCTAATATAAGTCTTTGATGAGCAAAAAAGGGTTGAACCTAATTGAAGATTCAACCCTTTTGGTTTACTTTACGGTTTTAGAGTCTAATTATTTCAACCATGAGCAATAGCTGACTAGGGACTATTTTTTGTGCTTTAAAGTTTTTTACTGGATAGCAATAATTACTTTTACACACAAAAAAAGCGGACACTCACTGTCCGCTTTTTTGTGTATTAGATAAGTTCTCCAATAAGAGTGGCTGATGAGCTCTCTTTAATTCTTACCATTACGTAGTCTCCAATTTTATTTTTGCCTCTAGGGAACACAACTACAATATTTTGCTCTGTTCTACCGTAGAATTGATCTCTAGAACGTTTTGAAACTCCTTCTACAAGAACTTCGTACACTTTATCTACAGTTTGAAGGTTGTTTTCGTGAGAAATAGATCTTTGTAGAGCAATAATTTCATTCAACCTTCTAACCTTAGTTTCCTCGTCAACATTATCCTCTAAATGTTTTGAAGCATATGTTCCTGGCCTTTCTGAGTATTTAAACATGAATGATAGGTCATACCTAACTTCTGTTATTAAGGATAGTGTTTCTAGATGGTCCTCTTCTGTCTCAGAATGGAAACCACAGAATACATCACTTGTAATTGAACAATCTGGAAGAATTCTTCTGATAGCAGCTATTCTATCTAAGTAGAACTCTCTATCATATTTTCTATTCATTAGCTTAAGTATACGGCTACTTCCAGATTGTACAGGTAGATGTATATGGTTACATATATTCTTATATTTAGCCATCACCTCTAGTGTTTCATCTGTCATATCTTTTGGATGAGAGGTTGAATATCTAATTCTCATCTCAGGGGCATGTTTTGCAACTAATTCAAGAAGTGCAGAGAAATCCACAATCTCACCATCTTCAGACTCATATCTAAAAGAGTTTACATTTTGCCCTAATAGAGTCACCTCTTTGAAGTTTTTTCTTCTTAAGTCATCTAGTTCATTAATGATACTTTTGGGATCTCTGCTTCTTTCACGACCTCTTGTGTATGGAACAATACAATAAGAACAGAAATTATTACATCCTCTCATTATTGAAATAAATCCAGATATTCTATTACCTCCTATTCTTGAAGGTATAATTTCTCTGTAAGTTTCATCAGTCGATAACTTCACATTAATTGCTTTCTCACCTTTTTCAACTGCACCAACTAAATTCGGTAAATCTAGATAAGCGTCAGGACCTACAACTAAATCTACAGAGTGTTCTGATATTAGCTCTTCCTTTACTCTTTCAGCCATGCAACCTAGAACACCTATTACTAATTTCCTTCCATTATTTTTTTTAAGAGAATGGAAGTAATTTAGCCTACTCACTATTTTTTGCTCAGCATTATCCCTTATAGAGCATGTATTTACAAATACAGCATCTGCTAAAGTTATGTCTTCAGTTAACTCATACCCATCCATCTCCATAATTGAAGCAACAACCTCACTATCTGCAATATTCATTTGGCAGCCATAGGTTTCCATAAAAAGTCTTTTAACAGATAGGTCAGTTGCAGATTTAAAGTCTGTTTCTTTTGTCATAATTGTACGTTTATAATTAAATAAGGTTAAATTTACCAACTTTCAGTATTGTAAATTTTGCAGAATAAACATTTACTTATATTATTGCATTGCAAACGAAAATTTATTTTATAGTTAAGGTTTAGGTTAGTGGTTAGGAAGAGCCGAGAGGTTGTTCCTAACTTTTTTTTTGCCTTGTATGAATAAATGATAAGAAAATGTTGTATGTTTGTGGTGTACACCACTTAAGTTGTGCAAAAATACTAAAGTTCTATGGATATAGGTGACTACTTATATTTAATTATCTTTTTGGGGGCTGCCCTATTTAGTTATGTATCCAAATCAATGGATACTAAAAAAAGAGCTGATGGTAGTGTTCCAGCTGAAAAACATAAAAACACCCCTCCTCAAACGGTTATTATACCACAAAAAGGATTATCAGAAAATGAGACTATTAAATCTGAAGAGGTTGATAATGAAGATGTTCATCTAAAAAGTAAGCTTCGAAGAATAAATAGTTCTCGTGTAAATAATTCTAATTCCAGGTATAATACAGAAGCATCTCTTTTAGTTTCTAATGATAGTTCAATAGGCAATATTGATAGTGAAGATCTGGAAAAACCTTTCGGTTTTTCAGATATTGAAGAGGTAAGGCGTGGGATAATATATGCTGAAATCTTAAATCGCAAGTATTAATATTCTTTATTTTTACAGCAAAGGGATATTGAGTAAAGAGACAATATTACAAACCAAATTAACGTATTTAATTAGTATGGCTTTAAAATTTATTACAGCCGACGAAGCAGCACAGCATATCAAAGACGGTATGACTGTAGCTTTCTCTGGCTTTACTGCTGCGGGTAGTCCTAAAGCAATGGGACCCGCTATTGCTAAAGTAGCAGAGGCGGAGCATGCTGCAGGACGTCCTTTTAAAATTAACATGATAACAGGAGCGTCAACAGGAGATTCATTGGATGGGAATCTAGGAAGAGCTAATTGTGTGAATCTTCGAACTCCCTATCAGTCTAATGCTGCTATGAGGAATCGAATCAATGCAGGAGAAGTTAACTACATTGATTGTCACTTATCACATTTATCTCAAGATCTTCGCTACGGATTTCTTCCAAAAATAAATATTGGAGTTGTAGAGGTTTCCGATATTACTGAGGACGGAGAACTAGTTATGACATCTTCGGTTGGTATTACTCCTACATTCTGTGAGACGGCAGAGTTTCTAATTATAGAATGGAACACAACACACCCTAAAGAGCTTAGAGGTTTTCACGATATATACACTCCTCTTGATCCTCCTTTAAGAAGAGAGATTCCTATCTACAAACCAACAGATAGAATTGGTAAGCCATTTATAAAAGTGGATCCTAAAAAAATATTAGGTGTAATAAAGACACACTTATATGATGAAGTTGGAGGTTTTGCTGAGCTTGATGAGACAACTATGAAGATTGGACAGAATGTAGCTGACTTCTTAGCTGCAGAGTTAAAATCTGGACGTATGCCTCATGGTATGCTTCCAATCCAGTCTGGCGTTGGTAACATTGCAAATGCAGCATTAGCTTGCCTTGGTACTCACGATGGTATACCCCCATTTGAAATGTATACAGAAGTTATTCAGGACTCAGTTATTGATCTTATGAAGATAGGTAAATGTACTTTTGCTTCAACTTGTGCATTTACTTTGTCGAAATCAGCTCAAGAATATGTATACAATAATCTAGAATTCTTCCGTGATAAATTAGTTATGCGTCCAGGTGAGATAACTAACCATCCTGAAGTTGTTCGTAGATTGGGGCTTATTACAATGAATACTGCTTTAGAAGCGGATATTTATGGTAATGTGAACTCTACACATGTAGTTGGTACTAAAATGATGAATGGTATTGGAGGTTCTGCAGACTTTACTCGTAATGGTTTCCTTTCAATATTTACAACTCCTTCTATAGCTAAAGATGGTAAGATATCTGCTATTGTCCCAATGGTATCTCACGTAGACCATAGCGAACACTCTGTTAAGGTTATTATTACTGAGTGGGGTGTAGCTGACCTTAGAGGTAAGTCACCACAACAAAGAGCTGAGCTGATTATTGAAAATTGCGTACACCCAGATTATAGACCAAAAATGCGCAAATATCTTGAAATATCTACTCAAGCACATACAAAACACAATATTTCTGCCGCTCTTGCATTCCATGAAGAGTTTATTAAGTCTGGAGATATGTCTAAAGTTGACTTCTCTAAGTATGAATAAGTAGATTTTTTTAAAAAAAATGAGGATTCAAACTGTTTGATAATCAGTAGGAATCCTCATTTTCTTTTTTGTAGTTAGAAAAAAAGTTTGCTCAAATTTTGCAGATATAGAAAAAAGTTCTACTTTTGTCGTCGGGTAAGTCCTATACGGTCAGCTCCCTTCGAATCCCCCAGGGTTTGATCACAGCAAGGGTAGTTGGTTGTAGCGGCGCGATATAGTAAGCTTGCCCGCTTGCCTCTTTAGCTCAGTTGGCCAGAGCACGTGATTTGTAATCTCGGGGTCGTTGGTTCGAATCCGACAAGAGGCTCAACAATCAGAAAGCACTGTTTCGATATTCGAAACAGTGCTTTTTTCTTTTTTATTACAAGTTTAGTTTTACCCGTGCTATTGTTTAACTGTTAGTTTTTGACATTTTGAAACTTAACACTGCTGATAATGAACTATAAAGCAGTAAAATACCCCCCTTTTTTATTTGGTTTAGCTCTTTTTTCTTATACATTTGTAACCCAAAGCTTATTATTATTATTGACAATATACTATGACATCACAAATGAAAGTGAAGGAGCTGGAGCGAGTTGTAATTCGTTTCTCTGGCGATTCTGGTGACGGAATGCAGCTCGTAGGTACTATCTTTTCAAATCTATCAGCAATATTAGGAAATGAGATATCTACATTTCCTGACTTTCCAGCTGAGATTAGAGCCCCTCAAGGATCTCTAAGCGGAGTTTCAGGCTTTCAAGTACACCTAGGGTCAAACAGAGTTCTTACTCCAGGAGATACAGCAGATGTGCTTGTTGCAATGAATCCTGCAGCATTAAAAGTGAACAAATCATTTATTAAACAGCAAGGCGTAGTCATTATAGACGAGGATAGTTTTGCTGAAGCTGATCTTAGAAAAGCCTTGTTTGAGACAAACGATCCTTTCGCTGAATTAGGTATGACCAACGTGCAGGTGATTTCTGCTCCTATCTCTTCAATGACCAAAGATGGTCTTCAAGGATTTGGATTAGATAATAAGTCAATTCTACGTTGCAAGAATATGTTTGCACTAGGGCTTATTTGTTGGTTATTTAATCGTGAGGTAGATCAAGCTGTACCCTTCCTTAAGAAGAAATTCTCGAAGAAGGAAGCCATTATGCAGGCTAATATAAAAGCACTTACTGATGGTTTTAACTTCGGTAATAATACTCATGCTACCGTTTCAACATTTACTATTGAGACCACATCTGAACCTGTTAAAGGTTTATATACTGATGTTAATGGTAACACAGCTACTGCATATGGATTGATAGCTGCTTCTGAAAATTCTGGTCTTCCTCTATTCTTAGGTAGTTATCCCATTACACCAGCTACAGATATACTTCAAGAGCTTGCGAAACGAAAAGATATGGGCGTAAAGACTGTGCAGTGTGAGGATGAGATTGCAGGAATATGTACAGCTATAGGTGCAAGTTTTGCTGGTAATTTGGCAGCAACAAATACTTCTGGTCCTGGTCTAGCTCTTAAAGGAGAGGCTATTGGTTTGGCTGTTATGGCAGAACTACCATTGGTGATTGTAGATGTTCAACGCGGTGGTCCTTCCACTGGTCTTCCTACTAAGACGGAGCAATCTGATCTAATGCAAGCATTGTATGGAAGAAATGGAGAGAGTCCACTAGTTGTTGTAGCTGCTAAAAGCCCTACACACTGTTTTGATTCAGCTTACTGGTCAGCTAAATTAGCTCTCGAGCATATGACACCAGTTATCTGCTTAACAGACGGTTTTATTGCAAATGGAACTTCAGCTTGGATGATACCAGATATGGATAAGCTTCCAACTATCACACCTAGAACTGTTACACCTGAGATGCAAGAAGGTTTCAGTCCTTATGGTAGAGACGTAAATACATTAGTTCGTCAGTGGGCACATCCAGGTACTGAAGGTTTTATGCACCGTATTGGTGGTCTTGAGAAGGATTATAATACAGGAGTTATATCAACTGATGCAGACAACCATCAAAAGATGACCGATACACGTGAAGAAAAAATAGAGAAAATAGCAGATCATATTCCACATCTTCAAGTAGAAGGAGATCCACAAGCAGACCTCCTTGTAGTGGGGTGGGGTGGAACCTATGGTCACCTTTCAACAGCTGTAGCTGAGATGAATGAGAGTGGCAAACCTACAGCACTAGCACACTTTGAGTTTATCAATCCTATGCCAGCTAATGCACGAGATATTCTTAAGCGTTATAAGAAAGTTGTTGTTTGTGAGCTCAACCTAGGCCAATTCGCAAGCTTTCTAAGAATGAAAGTGCCTACAATTGAATTGACGCAATACAATAAAGTGCAAGGACAACCCTTTGCTGTTTCTGAGCTAGTAGAATGTTTTACCAACTTAATTGAGAAGTAATAAACAATGGACTGTCAACAATATACTGCCAAAGAGTTCAAGAACGAACAACAGGTAAAATGGTGCCCAGGGTGTGGAGATTTTGCTATACTTAATAGTCTACACAAGGCAATGGCTCAAGTCGGAGTAGCTCCTCATAATACTGCCGTAATATCAGGTATTGGATGCTCTTCTAGACTACCATACTATATGAACACTTACGGATTTCACACAATTCACGGACGTGGTTCTGCAATTGCTACAGGTGTTAAAGTTGCTAACCCTAAGCTTAGCGTTTGGCAAATCACCGGTGATGGCGACTGTATGGCTATTGGTGGTAATCACTTTATACACGTAGTACGTAGAAATGTTGATATTAATATTATCCTTCACAACAACCAGATCTACGGATTAACAAAAGGTCAATACTCACCAACTACCGAAAGAGGGTTTGTTACTAAGACATCACCATTTGGTACTGTTGAAGACCCTTTTGTACCTGCAGAATTAACATTTGGAGCAAGAGGAAAGTTCTTTGCTCGTTCACTTGATGTTGATTTAGCATTAACTTCAGAGTGTATGGTCTATGCTGCAAAACATAAAGGAACATCAGTAGTAGAAGTACTTCAGAACTGTGTTATCTTCTCGGATGGCATTCATAAGTATTACACTGATAAGGAGACAAGAGCAGATCGCACTATACATCTGCGCCATGGAGAAAAGATGATCTTTGGTAAGGATATGAATAAGGGGCTTATATTGGATGGTTTTCAGCTAAAGGTAGTAACCATTGGCGAAAACAATGTTACAATTGATGATATCCTTACTCATGATGCAGAATGTGTAGATAACACAGTTCACTATATGTTAGCACTAATGAAAGGTGAGAGTCATCCATTAGCTTTAGGTGTTATACGAGATGTTAAGGCACCTACTTACGATGCTGAAGTTGAGCGTCAGATTAGTGAAGTTCAGTCAGTTAAAAAGCAGACATTGAGAGAGTTCCTTCTAAGCGGTGACGTTAGAGAAGTAAAATAACACTATATAAGATTAACCCATACGAGGAGATATTAAAGAAAACCTCGTATGGGTTTTCTTTATTTAACAAACAAATAGTTGCAAAACTAAAATAAAGGGCATATCTTTGTACCACGTTTGTCACTAGAACGTAACAAAATGATTCGCTAGCTCAGCTGGTAGAGCACAACACTTTTAATGTTGGGGTCCTGGGTTCGAACCCCAGGCGGATCACAAGAGGAAGGTCTTACTACTATTGTAGTAAGACCTTCCTCTTTTTCTATACCATACCAAAATAAGTGTTAGTATGTAACTTTATTAGCATTCAGACGAATACAATAAAGGAGTCTAAAGGTTATTTTATTATTGTCTATTAGGTTGTAATAACTACTTTTGTATATATAGATAAACAGAAGATGAAGCTAATAGTATCCACATTTGAGGAGTTTTCCTCACTTTTTTCTAATCCAGAGATTGTATTCAATAGTGCTAGCTTTGCTCAATTGAACAGAGTAAAGTGTCATCGTATACACTATATTGTATTTAGAGACTCTAAAGTGCGACTTGGAATAATATTAGGAGAGACACATGATATGCTATTATCACCCTTTTCATCACCATTTGGGGGGTTCTCTCAAGCAGTTAATGCAACTGTAAGACTTCAATCTTTAGAGGAGGCTATATCTCTACTAAAGCTCTATGCTTCAGAGTTAGGTAAGAAGTTGACCATCACACTTCCTCCAACAATCTATAATAGAGATTTAATATCAAAGACAGTATCAGCACTAGCTCGTGATGGATTTACTCAAGATTATATTGATCTTAGCTATTACATACCAGTCACAGACACGGACTCCTATTTGGGTAGATTAAATAGGAGTGCAGTAAAGAACCTTAACAGTGCAACAAACAATAATTTGACCTTTTACATTGCAGATTCAGACGAAGATAGACGTTTGGCCTACGATATAATAAGAATTAATAGAGAGTCAAAGGGCTATCCTTTGCGTATGAGCTATGATCAAATTGAAGATACAGCTTCTGTAATTGAGGTGACTTATTTCATCATAAAGTTAGATCAGAAAGCGATTGCCTCAGCATTAGTCTTTAATGTCACTGATAAAATATCACAAGTTGTCTACTGGGGAAATATTCCAGAAGCATCAGATATGAGGCCAATGAATTTTATGCCACTTAAGCTAGTTGAACACTATCATCGCATAGGTGTTGAGATATTAGACATTGGACCCTCGACAGAGTTTGGTGTACCAAATTATGGCCTTTGTGAATTTAAGAGTTCAATAGGATGTGAGAGTGATTTGAAATTCAAATTTACCTTCAATCCGCTCAAATGATTACTTTTGTAACTATGGAAACATTCGACCTTCACATATTAGGTTGTGGTTCAGCCCAACCAACAACTCAAAGAAACCCCTCATCACAAGTTATCAATTTACGCGACAAACTATATATGGTTGATTGTGGCGAGGGGGCTCAACTTGAGATGAAGAGAAATAAGTTGAGTTATGCACGTCTAAACCACATCTTTTTGTCACATCTTCATGGCGACCACTGCCTTGGATTGATAGGACTCATTTCTACATTAGGATTGAATGATCGTACTGCGGAGCTGGTTATTCATGCCCATCCAGATGCAGAACGCATCTTCAGACCAATGCTAAACTACTTCTGTACTGATATTCCTTTCAATGTGAGATTTAATTCAATTTCACCACAGAAGAGTGAGTTGATCTTTGAGGATAGAAGCCTTCAAGTATTCTCTATTCCACTTCGCCACCGTGTTCCAACATCTGGGTTTCTTTTCTCAGAGAAAGCAACCCAGCCTCATATCGTACCAGAGATGACAAAGTATCATGAGGTACCACTATCCTTTTATAATCGACTCAAGGCAGGTGAAGATTATCGTAGAGAAGATGGTGTAATAGTCCCGAATAGCGTTCTTACAAGACCAGCAGCATTACCACGTCGATATGCTTACTGCTCTGACACAGCCTATAGTGAGCGTATTGTACCTTTAATAGAAGGAGTAGATCTTCTATACCACGAGTCAACCTTCATGGATGACCAGAAGGCTAGAGCAAAGCAGACAATGCACTCAACAGCCAAGCAAGCTGCAACAATAGCTAAAATGGCAGATGTCAAGAAGCTAGTTTTAGGACACTATTCAGCAAGATACAAAGATCTCAAGCCTCTATTGGAGGAAGCTAGAACAATTTTCCCAAACAGTCATCTTTCACAAGATGGATTCACCTTTAGAATATAGAAATACATTAAAGTCAGAACCCAATTACTTAAGTCACAATTACCATATAGATGAGCAGTTCACGAGAGAGAATGTATCGATCCGTAGTAAAGAGCACCGCCCTTTTTGGCAGTGTTCAACTTCTTAGTGCAATAATTTCTCTTGTAAAGAACAAGTTTGTAGCAATACTACTAGGCATTGAAGGAGTAGGCATTATATCTTTACTAATAACCTCCCTTCAGTTAGTGCAGTCCATTACATCTTTTGGTATTGACAAGAGTGGAGTCAGGGAGATTGCCGCACAGAGTACGAGCGAATCACAGAGTAGGGTAGTATCCTCTCTTAGATGGAGTATTATTGTAGTTGCTCTCTTCGGTGCCATTACACTTCTTATTATGGCCCCATGGATGAGTCAAATAATGTTCAACTCCAGAGAGTACACACTACCATTCAGATTACTATCTATAGCACTACTGTTTGATACACTATCTAAGGGTAATCTTGCAATCTTTCAAGGACGAAGAATGCTAACACAATTAGCTAGAGTTTCACTTATTGGATCTTTTGCTGGTCTTATCATCTCTATACCACTCTTCTATCTTTTTGGTATTGACTCAATAGCCGCCTCAATGGTCGGGTCATCTTTTATCTTCTGGTTAGCCACACTACTAATTAGACAAAAAGAAGAGAACACCCATCTCACTCTTAAAGATAGATTAAATGATAGCAAACCACTTCTAAAGCTCGGTATAGCCTTCACACTCTCAAGCACCTCAGTTCTACTATCATCATATATTTTCTCCATCTATCTGACACGACAAGCTAGCGTTGAAGAGTTTGGGCTTTATCAAGGAGGATACAACATAGTGATGAGATATGTAGGAATGCTATTTGCTGCTATGGCTACTGACTACTACCCACAGCTTACTACTATTTCTAACAATATAGTATCAGTAAATAAATTATTAAATAGGCAGAGTGAAATAGCTCTACTAATACTTCTGCCTATAGCCGTTCTATTTATTCTACTTGTCGAACCAATAATCATAACACTCCTTTCTGCAGATTTCCTACCTATAGTACCATTCACCATATGGTCCCTCCTAGGCGTCGTAGTGAAGGTTCTCTCATGGGCTTTAGGATTTGTAATATTAGCAAAGGGACTATCAAGACTATTTTGGGTTTCAGAACTTATCTCCGCACTCCTCTTCCTTGCAGGCAATATTGTAGGATACTCATACCTTGGCTTAGAGGGAATAGCGATCTCCTACGTTATTGTATATATCATCTACCTTCTATTTCTAATTATCTATATGAATAGACGATATGGAGTAAAGATAAATAGAACCACTACAAAAATATTCCTGCTTGTTACCGCATACGTTAGCTCCATGATAGCAACAACACTACTATTAGATGGTGTGACAAGATACATTGTTTCTACACCAATCGTATTACTAGCCTTAGCCTATAGTTGGCGAGAGTTAGAGAGCAGAATAGCAATTCGCCAATTGATAAAGAATAAACTACGAAGATAATGACACAAGACCCTATTATATCAGTACTTATTATCACTTACAATCAAGAGAAATATATTGCTCAAGCGATAGAGTCAGCCCTAAATCAGAATATTGAACAACCCTACGAGATCGTTATTGGAGAAGACTGCTCTACTGACTCCACAAGAGATATATGTCAAAGCTACGTTGATAAATACCCAAGCATTGTAAGACTTATGCCTAAGGCCCCTAACAAAGGGCTACTAAACAACTATTATGACACCCTTCTCTCTTGTAGAGGAGAGTTTATTGCTGATTGTGCAGGAGACGACTATTGGTGTGACACCAATAAATTGCAGCGTCAATTAGAGATATTAAGAAGAGAGCCCAATGTTGTGATGGTACATTCTAACTGGATTGAATTAGATATTGAGTCAGGGCAACTAATCAAAGATGCCCGAGGATCTAAGGGGGGATCAAAGAAGACTATTCATAGGAGGGGGAGTGTTGTTGAGGATCTCCTAACGCAATTAGTGTGTCCTACTGTTTTTCTTTGCTCTGCTCTTTTTCGTAAGGCTCCTTTGATGGAGTTCTATTATGAAAACATTGAGCTATTTAGAGATAGTTCTATTAAATGTGAGGACCTACAACTAATTTATGCACTACAAACAAAGGGGGATCTTTATTATGAAGATGAAGAAACTGTTCATTATCGAATTTACAAAAGCTCAGTGAGCAACCCAGAGAACCCACAGAAGCAGTTTGATTTCTCTTTTAGTATGTTACTTTTAAGGTTGAAGATCTCCTCTAAGTTTAATATATTTACAAAAACTATTGTTTCTCATTATCGGTATCTCTATAAAATTTTGTTGTTGCACTCTATTAGAAGTGGCAATTACTCAAATATTAATCAATTAAGATCCATTCGCGATAGCTATGAGTTTGATTGGGGTGGGATTACAATCTTAATAGAGAAATTATTATCTGTAAGAGTGGTGTTCAAATCACTTAGCTATTTAATATCAAAGATCAGAGGTTTAAAAAATCTAATATCATGAATAGTCCACTGAGAGTTTTAATGATTCCTGCTTTCTACCCTCCTAATGGGGGGGAGTTTACTACAGAGCAAGCGAAAGCACTTGTTAGAGCTGGTGTTAAAGTTGATATCATTGCTAACGTAATGCTTACAATAACAGAGAATAAGCTTAAATATTTCACTTATCCATATTGTCTAACTACATTTAATGATGAAGGGATAAGGGTAATGCAGAGCTATCAGAGAAGAATACCTAAAGGTCTTTTCTATCATAATATTGATATGTGGATATCTAACACTGTTAAGCTTTATGAACGATATGTTGATAAGTATGGTAGACCAGATATTATACATGTTCAAACATCTATGTGGGCAGGAGCCGCTGCAGCTGAGATTAAGAGGAAACATTCTATTCCATATATAATTACTGAACATTTATCTTTTGATATTTTAAGGGATATACAGCGCCAATACTGTAAGAGTGAAGAGTATATTAAAAGAGCATATTATTCTACTGATTATCTTATAACTGTTAGTAGAGAGTTATATGATGATGGGCAAGAATGGATCAATCCTCAGATACCTTTTAGAGTTATATCTAATATTCTAGATAAGAAGTTTACTTCTCTAATTCCAACTATAAAGAAGAAGAGTAACCAGCCATTTACTTTTGTTGCTTTAAATAGGTACTGGTTCTACAAAGGGTATGATGTTCTTCTAGAGGCTGTTGACATTCTATCTGAAAGATTTGATAAATTCCAGGTATTAATTGCTGGTTCTGGTTTTGAATGTGATGAATTTCAGAGTATGTTTAGTCGCTGTCGTAACAGAGATAAGGTATCATTATTAGGAGAAGTAGGTCGAGATAAAGTAATTGAATTACTAACGAAAAGTGATGCACTTGCTCTACCAAGTAGAGCAGAAGCCCAATCACGTACAATTCTTGAGTCTTTAGCCTTAGGTACGCCAGCCTTAGGTACAGATGTAATTCCTAAAGTATTGCTAAATAGTGACACAGGTCTTATGGTTCCTCGTAATAACCCTCAAGCTTTTGCAGATGGAATGTTGTACATGATTGAGAATATTAATAAGTTTGATCGTGAAAAGATTAGATCTATTGCTCATAATATGGCAGAGGAAAGCGTTGTTGTCAAGAGTATTATAGGAGTTTATCAAGAAGTGCTAAAAAGAGATGAGTAAGAAGTTGTCAATAATAGTTCCTGTATATAATGTAGAGTCATATCTACGTGAATGTTTATGCTCATTATATGATCAGAGACTTTCATTCGATCAGTTTGAAGTAATCATTGTTAATGATGGATCAACAGATGGAAGCCTTCAGATTGCAAAAGAGTTTACTGATTTATATCAAAATATACTACTAATTGACCAGACCAATAAGGGGTTGGGCTATGCTAGGAATGTAGGGTTAGATCAATCTAATGGTGAATATATTCTATTCGTAGACTCTGATGATTATCTATTTGAAGATTCACTCATTACCATTATTATGGATCTTGATAAGATAGATATGCTTGCTTATAAAGTGAGAAGTGTTGGGCTATCTGATAAACTATATACTCAGAATGGGTTACCATATGGAAAAACCATTTCGGGGGAATCTTTTTTATCAAGATTTACACCACAAGCTATTGTTCAAAGCTATATTTATAGACGACAATGGTTGAATGATAACTCAATTAGGATGCCAGAAGATATACTTCATGAGGACGAATTATTTATCCCATTATCTATATCTAAAGCAGAGTCAATCAAGTTTATAGACAAAGAGATATATGCATATAGAGTAAGAGAAGGCTCTATAACAACAAAAAGATCCAAGGATCATTTGGAACTATCTATGAGAGATAGATTGGTGGTCCTCTCACGTCTTTGTGATTATTGTAGAGACATACAAGATAATAGCCTAAAAGGAGGGATAAAGCGTAAAATTAACTTTCTAACAATAGATGTAATAAGGCTACTTTATAGGTATAACTTCCCAATAGATAGAAGGGAGTTCTATCTATTACAATTGAGAGACCTGGGCATCTTTCCATTAAAGTTAAGACTTTACTCATTAAAGTATCTGTTTTTCGCGCTATTAGTTAATAACAACTATATAAGAAAAGCCGTAGAAAGAACACCATTTCCCACCTTCTTCTAGTCTAATATTAGTCCATCTAGCAGTTTTGTATAGATCTCTATCCCCTCTCTGATCTCTTCCTTCTTGATAAACTCATTGGCAGTATGCGATCTTGCAGAGTCTCCTGGGCCTATCTTTATAGATGGAAAGTTCATCCTCGATTGATCCGAGAGGGTAGGAGAGCCATATAGGTTAAGTCCAAGCGTTTCGGCTCGCATTACTATAGGGTGCGATCTACCTATCTGTGATGAGTTCAATCTTAGAGACCTCGCCTTCACTTCACAAGGCAGAGCCTCAGAGAGAATGTCAAGAGTCTCCTGATTAGAGTACAGCTCATTAGTGCGTATGTCAATGGTGAAGTTACAACAATCAGGCACAACATTGTGCTGAGTGCCCGCATTTACCATAGTAACCGTACATTTTACCTCACCCAAGAAGTCTGACACCCTTGCAAATCTGAAGTTACGCACTTTGTCAATAATCGGTAGGGCAAGATAAATAGCATTCACACCCTCATCCCTTGCGGCATGACCAGACTTACCAACAACAGAGCAGTCAACCACTAGTAGCCCCTTCTCTGCGATAGCAGCCTGCATTTGCGTTGGCTCACCAACAATAGCCAAGTCGATAGGTGGTAGTTTAGTGAGCATAGCCTCAACACCGTTAAATCCCGAGTTCTCCTCCTCAGCTGTCACACTTAATATAAGATTGTACGATAAAGTTCTATTACGCAGATATTTGAATGCAGCAATGAGAGATACCACCGAGGCACCAGCGTCGTTACTACCCAAACCATATATAGAGCCATTCACTTCCGTAGGTACAAAAGGATCATACTCCCACCCCTTTACTGGCTTGATAGTATCTATATGTGAGTTAAGAAGTATCGTTCGCTTCTCAGGATCATACTCTTTAGCATACGCCCAAATATTATTAAGGTGGCGCTCATACTCAATGTTATCACCCCTTAGGCACCCCTCAATCAAAGAACATACACAATCCTCCTCACCACTGATGGAGGGAGTGCTTATCATAGAACCAAGTAGTTCTATTGCTTCGTAGAACAGTTCGTCTTTACATCTCATAATAAACCTTTTTTATCTATCGTCTCTTCATCTCCATATAGTGCTTTCTCTCTTCAGGAGATAGCTTTTCGATGGAATATCTTAGCATAGTTCTTGGCATAATATCTGCATATTGATCAAGAAATCCAATCAAACTACCAATACTTCTTTTTCCCATCTCTCTAAGCATCCATCCAGATGCTTTATGAATAAGGTCATGTTTATGTCCAAGTACCCTCCGACACAGTTCTATTGTGTCGTCAAACTCCCCATTTCTTATAAGATGAAGAGTAGCAACTATTGCCACTCTCTGCTCCCACATAGAGCTACTCTCAATTAGCCTATAGAGAATAGACCTCTCATGATTGACAACATACCCACCCACTATCTGAGGGGCAGACTGATCCACCAAGTCCCAATTGTTTACCATCCCAAGATTAGCAAGATATGCATCATATATCTCCTTTGACCCCTTAGCTTTTTTAGACTGAGAGACCCATATTAATAGAGCACAAAGCCTAAACTCATGCTCTGGAGAGTTCAACAAACTTGTTGTCTCCTCAATACTCATGCCGGCATACTCCTTTGTGATGGCTCTAATTTCAGGCACATTAACCCCAAGGAATATATCACCTTCTCCATATTCGCCTTTTCCACACTTGAAGAAGCGCATGAGTATTGAAGCCTTGCTTTCTGATGCAAGAAAGCGTATTGCCTCCTTTGCACTCTCTGATGTTACTATCTTACTTGCCATTATCATTGTTAATTATCTTATGATTATAAACATAACCACAAGCTGCAATGTTCTTATGCTATACCTAAACCTTAACTATCATGCCAAAACTATTAACAACTTTAACTCTATACTTAATGCTTATACTCTCGCCCAGTGTCGGAGCTAAGGATTACGTTCAACTTCTGGACAGTTTTGATCTTGAGAGATATCTCGGTAAGTGGTATGAGATTGCTCGTTATGACCACTCCTTCGAGCGTGGTTTAGTGGGAGTAACTGCCACATATCTGATGAATGACGATGGAACTATTAGGGTAGAGAATAGAGGATACAAGGGCACACTTATGGGCAAGCAAAAGCTTGCCGTTGGTAAGGCTAAGCTTGCAGAGTCTAAGCTCCCTGGTATGCTAAAAGTATCCTTTTTCCTATGGTTCTATTCAGATTATAATATTCTATATCTAGACCCAGAGTATGAATACGCCCTTATAGGGAGTTCAACTCCCAAATACTTCTGGATACTATCCAGAACCCCAACTATTGATCCCGAAACAAAGGAAGACCTGCTTCGCAAAGCTAAGGCTTTGGGGTACTCCACAGATGAGTTGATTTGGGTGCCACAATAGAGTATATACTATTGTATAGTTACTTGATCATCTCCTCGATAATAGGTCTCATCGATTTAGCCCACTTCTCGTAACCCTTGTTCGAGAGGTGGAGCAGATCGCGCGAGTACAACTCGAGCAAAAGATTGCCATCTTCGTTAAGAAACCAACTACCTGGATTGATATATCTAACAGAAGAGTTCCAATCTTGTTTTGACAATTTGTTATGAACATCATTGATGTCACCTCTTAATTTATCCTCTCTAGCCAAAGCTGGTAGAGGACCAAGCAGTAAAACCTTGCTATTAGGCATCTTAAGGTTGATCTTCTCAACCACTGCCACTATACCTTCAAAGCACCCCTGCGCAGTCTCATGGCTACTTAAGTTATTAACACCAATTGTTAATACAACAACTTTTGGTTGACAACTCTCATATTTACCATTCTCCAACCTATGAAGTAGCTGCTGAGTCTTGTCGCCTGCAATACCACAGTTCATCCAACTGAATCCCGCGAATTCGCTATCAGCTGCTAATCGACCAGGCTTATGAGTGATAAGAGAGCGTTCACCCCCCCATCCTTGAGTGATAGAGTTGCCAAGTAGTAATACATCACACTTCTTGGTCTGTGCTATTGTTGATATCTCGTTGCTCACATCATGCCAATCGGCACCTTCTCTCCATCCTGTTGAAGCCCTATACTCTGCGCCAGGAATAGCCATAGATGCAGGATTGATATAGATAGAGTCCTCTTTAAGTTCCTCTTTTTTAAGATCCAAAAAGAGCTCCCATGCAACTAGATTAGCACCAAGTGAAGTTGGCTGATGATCTTTAGTACGGAAAGCATCACGATTTGGATATAGTTGTTTGATGTTTTTTACCCCAATGCCACTCTCTTGAGCTGCTCTAGAGTTTAGTTTCACCAACGAGTCATAGTCACTAAACGGTTCGATAGTGTCAGTAGGCATTATCATCGTTATGCTACTATTGGGATATCTAAGTTTTAGATCTTTCTGAAATTCTAACAGCGACTTCTGCATCTGCTTAGGTTTGAGCCTAGATTCTTTAAGTCTATGTTGGCTTCCCACTTCAAAGTATATGTGTGTTGGATTCAACTCGCCAATATTCTCAATGAGTTTTGAGTCTGCGATGAAAGTATCGCTATTAGGTGTAACCACCCCCACCTCTGCATCAGCTCCAAGCAGAGCTTTTAATTGTGCAGGAAGAGAGTTTCTTTCGGGATTTACAACACCCTCTCCTTGAGAGATGGAGCCACCGATAAATAATACTTTATGCTCTTGAGCAATAGCTATTGTACCTAGAAGAATTGATAGTAGGGTTGTGGTGTAGCGTTTCATTGTAGTTAGTATCTTTTAAAGCACCCAAAAGTAACAAAATTTCAGCTATAACTCTTAGCACCATTGAAAATCTGTTACCTTTGTTGTTGAAACTAAACAGAAGTTCGGTTATGGTAGAAATAGGAAAATACAACACTCTAAGAGTGGTCAAGGAGCTAGATTTTGGGCTCTATTTAGATGGTGGTAAAATGGGTGAGATACTTTTGCCACGTCGATACGTACCGATGAATGTTCAAATTGATGACTTACTAGAAGTATTTATATATTTAGACTCAGAGGATCGTATCATTGCAACAACAGAGATGGCATATGCTCAAGTAGGAGACTTTGCTTTCCTACGTTGTACATCTACTAATCGCATTGGAGCTTTCATGGATTGGGGCTTAGCTAAGGACCTTCTTGTGCCCTTCAGAGAACAGAAGATCAAGATGAGCGAGGAGCGTAGTTATGTGGTTTATGTATATCTTGACCTTGAGTCGCAGCGTATTGTTGCCTCTGCTAAGGTCGAGAAGTATCTAGATAATACACTTCCAGAGTATGAGCTAAACCAAGAGGTTCAGCTTCTAATTATGCAACGTAGTGAACTAGGCTATAAGGTAATTATTAACAACCAACATAGCGGATTGCTTTACTTCAATGAGATATTCCAAGAGATTAATGTGGGTGACCGTGTTCAAGGATACATAAAGAACGTTCGTGAGGATGAGAAGATTGATGTATCTCTTCAACCTGTAGGGTATGAACGTATAGATCCTTTGTCGCAACATATCCTAGCGCTTCTTGAGGAGAACGAAGGCTTTATAGCTTTGTCAGATAAGTCACCTGCGATTGATATTGAGTACACTTTCTCATGTAGTAAGAAGGCTTTCAAAAAGGCTATTGGCCTACTTTATAAGCAGCGCCTTATTATTATCTCAGAGAAGGGTATATCAAAGGTTTCGATGAGCTAATAGGCTTCTATAACAATAAAACAGTATAGAAACGTATCTCTCTCGAACATCTTTCTTTCTCTTTTGTTATTATATGTGAGCTAACTTAATAATGACTAGCTCATCTTGATGCATAATTTATCTATTTAATTCATTCAGAGTTATGAGTAAGAGTTTTTATTTGATGTTGTTTGTATCTGGTGTGCTTGTGTCATGTCAGTCGGCATCTAAACAGGTAGAGAACGTAAGTGACAAAATTGAAAACGTAGGAGATCAGATTGCTACTGTTGGAGACAAGGTTGGAGACAAGATTGTTGATGCAGAGGAACTAGTTAAGGAGAAGATATCTTCTTTTAGTTTAGATAAATTAAACAAGTCAATGTTGATTACTTCTTTAAACGGTAAAGTTATACCTACTAGTGATCGTCAGCCATATATTGAACTAAATATTAAGGAGTTCAAGTTGTCAGGAAGTACTGGTTGTAACACAATAATGGGAGGCGTAGTTCTAGACAAAGCGAATGGATTGTCAGTTAAGTTTGACAATGTAGCAACTACTAAGATGGCTTGTCCTCCAGAGCAAGTTCAATTTGAGAAAGAACTTCTTCTTGCACTTTCTTCTGTAAGGGGTATTCACCCTCTTGGGGATGGAAGCTATGAGTTTAAAGATTCAAATGGAGTAGTTCTATTTGTTGGTAAGATGGCAGATTAGTAACGTAATTTGTTTATGATATTTTGAAAGAGAGTGTACCTAATCTAGGTTCACTCTCTTTTTCTATTTGTTTATTTAATCTATACTCTGAGCTTATCATATATTATGAGTTTGAGTAACTATATGTTTTGTACTATCTGTCTCAATATATACGTACGTATTTTGAGAGTTGCTCACTTTGATATTGTAACTTATTGTTTGATAGTTGTCTAGATTGAGGGTGCAGGGGTGGGGTTGGATATAAGGTTATTATCAACAATGAACATAGTGGACTTTTATATTTCAACGAGATCTTTCAAGAGGTAAATATAGGAGATAGTATTCTTGGATGTATAATTAATGTTCGTGAAGAAGATAAGATTGATGTATCGCTTCAGCCAGTGGGATATGAGCGTATTAATCCTTTGGCTCATCATATTCTTTCTCTTTTGGAGGAGAATGAAGGATTCATAGCTCTTTCTGATAAGTCGCCTGATCTGGATATTGAATATACTTTCTCTTGTAGTAAAAAAGCCTTTAAAAAGGCTATTGAATTACTATATAAGCAGCGTCTTATTCTTATATCTGAGAGGGGTATCTCAAAGATCTCTATGAGTTGATTGAGGCTTTTAGCAATAAATCATCTTATAAACGCTACATTAACGAACATCTTTCAATCTCTATTGTTATTTAAATATGAGAAGCGGTATTGACAGCATATCTTATCCAAAGGATTAATTATCTATTTAATATACACAATGTTATGAGTAAGAGTTTGTATTTGATTTTGTTAATCACAGGTTTACTAGCATCTTGCCAATCTGCACAGAAGCAGGTTGAGAACGTTGGTGATCAAATCGAAAGCGTAGGCAATAAGATTGAGAGTGTAGGAGATAAGATTGGACATGTAGAAGATCTCGTTAAGCAGAAACTTGGCTATTTCAACGTTGATAACTTGAATCACTCTGTAACTATTATCTCTTTAAATAGTAAGGATGTAGTTGCTTCGGATAATGCTCCATTTATCGAACTAAACTTTGAAGAGAAGAAGTTTTCTGGAAGTACTGGTTGTAATCGTATGATGGGTTCCATTGTGATTAATGCAGAGAATGGGTCTTTCTTGCAATTTGAAAATATTGCAACAACTAAGATGGCTTGTCCAGATGCTCAAGCTCAATTTGAACAAGAGCTTGTAAGTGCTATGTACTCTGTTCGTTTTGTTAATCCTTCTGGAGAAGGTAAATATCAGTTCCAAGATGCAAATGGTATTACTCTTTTTGTTGCTAAGATGACAGAATAGGGTTTTATATAAAATATTTCAGAGGGGAGATCATCGTTTTGATGATCTCCCCTCTATTTTTTTACCTGCTATTGAGCATACATTCTAACTCTTTCTTCTTGATATGCATAGGTGTTCTATCCATATCAAGGCGTCTAACTCCAAAAGTACGTACGTATTTGATGATAAATACGTACGTAACTCAGACAAAATACGTACGTATTTCGACTCAAATACGTACGTATTTTGAGAGTCGCTCACAGAAAGTTTGTAACTGATTATATGATAGGTTTTTATATGGTCTCATAGTTAGGGCTAGTTGGATAGTTCTAAGCCCTCTATTTATATGTTACAAATAGGAGATATGAATATAAGGTTACAATTGATTTTGAGTGCTTGGAGATTGCTCTATTGATCTTATATTTGAGGATTAATTAGATAAATTACTTCATTAAAACCATAAATCGAGATGAGAAAGAGTATATTTTGTCTGCTTCTGATGCTTATTATTTGTCCATTTACACTCTTAAGAGCCAATCCAATTAGCTTCAATAAGAGTGGATTGTTGAAGATTGTGCAGTTTACGGATGTTCATTACAAGGTTAATAACCCTGAGAACTCTTCTCTATCTCTAGAGGCAATAGAGAATACGCTTGAGAGTGAGTCGCCGGATGTTGTAATATTAACTGGTGATATAGTAACTGATAGGCCTGTTCTCCAGGGGTGGGACGAGGTCATTGCACCTATTGTTAGACGTGGTATTCCT
The DNA here is from genome assembly GCA_051648105.1 of Bacteroidales bacterium. GTDB lineage: Bacteria > Bacteroidota > Bacteroidia > Bacteroidales > UBA7332 > UBA7332. The sequence continues at coordinate 18,729 of JBOFEN010000072.1, read as the reverse complement.
TTTGCGGTCACTTTTGGTAATCATGATGATGAGTCTGGGGTTTCAAGATCCGAGATAATGAGACATCTAAGGGGTATTAAGGGCTGTTTAAATAGTCAGATTGGTGGTGAGAATGATTTTGATGGTGTTATATCGGTAGGCTCTTCTCATGGCGATTCTACAGCTGCTGCACTATATATATTTGACTCAAATGCTTATAGTACTATCGCTTCTCTTCCTGGTTATGGGTGGTTATTACCATCTCAGGTTGCTGCTTACAACGAGCTTAGTGCTCGTATGACCAAGGATAATGGTGGTGAGCCTTTACCTTCATTGGCCTTCCTTCATATTCCTATTCCGGAATACAAAACAGCGTTTGAAAATAGTTCACTATACCTAAATGTAGGAGAGCGTTTGGAGAATGAGTGTCCTGCAGCTCTTAACACTGGGTTATATGCTTCTATGAAGATCAACGGTGATGTGATGGGTATGTTTTGTGGTCATGATCATGACAATGATTACCTAGCTGATATGGATGGTATAGCTATGGCTTATGGGCGCTTTACGGGTAGTAAGAATACGTATACTAGTACAGAGAATGGAGCTAGGGTTATTACTCTTCGTGAGGATGTAAGAAGCTTTGATACTCATATTCGTTTGAGAAGTGGTGGGGTTATTAATAACTGTTCTTACCCTTCTAAGGATGTGAGGGCTATGAGCTTTAATATCCGAATGGCTACGACGAGTGATGGCGATAATCAATGGAAAAATCGCCGAGGTTCTGTAGTTGAGTGCGTTAGGAGCTTGGGTGTTGATATTCTAGGTGTTCAAGAGGCTCTTCAGGAGCAAGTTGACTATATGAAAAGGGAGCTAAAAGCTTATTCGCTTATTGGGGTTGCTCGTGAGGATGGTGATACGAAGGGTGAGTATTGTGCTATAATGTATAGAAATGATAGGTACAAGGAGGTTAAATCAGGTAACTTTTGGCTTTCAAAAGATCCTTCGGCTGTTGGCGTTAAGGGTTGGGATGCTGCTTGTGAGCGTATTGCAACGTGGGCTGTGCTGAAGGATAGTAGAACAGGCTCGTCTCTCTTTGTTCTAAATACTCATTTCGATCATGTAGGTCGTAAAGCTCAAGCTGAGAGTGCAAAATTGATTAAGCGAAAGATAGCTGAGCTTAAGGGTGAGGTTGAGAATGTGATTGTAATGGGTGATCTTAATGTAACACCAGACAATCCTGCAATAGCAGAGATGTTGAAGGCGACAAAGAATATCAGGCTTGTTGATAGTAGGGGAGTGGCTGAATCGATAGAGGGTCCTGCTTGGAGTTTCCATGGTTTTGAGTCCGTGGAGTTATCTAAGCGTCCGCTGATTGATTATATATTTGTATCTGAGGGTGCAGCGGTTAAATCGCAGAGTATCATATATAATGCTGAGAGCAAGCGATCAATATCTGACCACAATCCAATTCTTTCTATCATCAGTTTTTAAGATATAACTAGTTAGATAAGTATATAAAATAGTGCGAGAGGATAGTTTTACTTTACTTGTAAAAACTATCCTCTCGCACTATTTTTTAGTGAGCTTCAAGCCAGTTATCGCCAAAGCTAGAGTCAGCTTTCAGTGGCACAACCATAGGGTATGCACTCTCCATCTCCTCTATAACGATCTGTTTTACTCTATCTCTTTCGTCTTCAAATACATTGAAGTTCAATTCATCATGTACTTGTAGTATCATTTTTGATCTTAATCCCTCTTTCTCAAAACGGTTGAAGATTCTTATCATTGCCACTTTTATTATGTCAGCAGCTGATCCCTGAATAGGAGCATTGATGGCATTTCGTTCAGCATAGCCTCTCACTACACTATTTGCAGAGTTAATATCAGCAAGAGTGCGTTTGCGTTTGAGTACTGTCTCGACATAACCCATACTTTTGGCCTTCTCAATTGAGTCATCCATATAAGCTTTCACTCCTGGATATGTTGTGAAATATCCCTCGATCAGCTCCTTAGCCTCACCACGTGGGATGTTTAACCTCTCAGATAGACCGAAAGCACTGATACCGTAAATGATACCGAAGTTTGCTGTTTTGGCTTTTCGTCGCATATCTTTAGTAACATCTTCCATCTCTACTTTGTATATCTTAGCAGAGGTTGCAGTGTGGATATCTTCGTCTTTGATGAATGCCTCCATCATGTTAGCATCTTTACTAAGATGTGCCATTATTCTAAGCTCGATCTGTGAGTAGTCGGCTGAGAAGAATGTGCATCCTGGGTCTGGAATAAATGCTCGACGTATCTCCTTGCCTTCTTCATCTCTGATAGGTATGTTTTGTAGGTTAGGGTTTGTGGAGCTTAGTCGCCCAGTGGCTGTAACAGTCTGGTTGTATGATGTATGTATCTTCCCTGTTGTAGGGTTTATCATCTCTGGTAGAGCATTGATATATGTGCTAAGCAGCTTCTTTAGACCACGATAGTCTAAGATTTTTCCTACTATATCGTGTTTGCCACGAAGCTGTTCAAGTACCTCTTCAGATGTTGAGTACTGTCCAGTCTTTGTTTTTTTTGCTTTATCAGAGATCTTAAGCCTATCGAAAAGTATCTCACCCACCTGCTTTGCAGATGATATGTTAAATTCCATTCCTGCCATTTCATACACTTCGCTTTCGATATCTCTAAGCATCTGTGTAATCTTATCTGAAGATTGTCCGAGAGCATCACGATCTACCCTAACTCCTGTGAGTTCCATATCTGCGAGTACCATCATCAGAGGCATCTCAACTTCTCTAAATAGAGAGGTTAGTCCCTCTTTCTCTAGTTCAGGAATTAGTATGGCTTCGAGTTGTAGAGTGACGTCGGCATCTTCGCAGGCATAGTCTTTGACATCAGAAGGAGCAAGGTCTCGCATCGACTTCTGATTTTTACCTTTAGGGCCAATCAACTCATCTATGTGAATTGTCTTATGGTTTAGGTACACCTCTGCGAGGAAGTCCATATTGTGTCTTTGCTCAGGCTGTAGTAGGTAGTGCGCGATCATAGTGTCGGTAACTTTCCCCTTAACCTTTACGCCATACTTGTCTAGCACCAATATGTCGTACTTCATATTTTGTCCAACCTTCTCGATTGTGTCATCTTCTAAGAGTTTGGCATATCTACCTACTGTCTCTGATGCTTCGATGAAGTTTGCGGGAATTGGGATGTACCACGCTTCATTTGGGGTGAAACTGATGCTCATACCAACTAATTCAGCAATAATAGGGTCTAATCCTGTAGTTTCGGTGTCGAAGCACAGTTTTCGCACATTTTTTGCCGCATCCCAAAATCTAGCCTCAACTTCCTTGCTGTCAATAAGATAGTACGCTTTTTCGCTACTCTTAAGGCTCTGAGAAGGGGCTTCAAATTCATCAGCTGGACTATCCTCCTCAAATAATCCAAATAGAGAGCCTTGAGCAGAGTCTATTTTTCGCTTTTTAGGGGTCGGTGTGACTGTTGCTTGGTTTGAAGAGCTAAGTACTCTCTCCTTCATGTTGCGGAACTCTAACTCATCAAATAGTTCTGAGAGTCGTTGGTCGTTAACACTACCTAGAAGAAGTTCCTCTTCGTGAAGCTCGCAAGGCACATCAATCTTGATAGTAGCAAGAAGCTTTGAGAGTTTTATCTTCTCAACATTTTCAGCTACCTTCTTTTGTAGTGCCCCTTTTATTTGTGGAATATTCTCTAGCATGTTCTCAATAGAGCCAAATTGGGCAATGAGTTTCTGCGCACTCTTCTCACCAACGCCCGGACAACCTGGTATGTTGTCTGATACATCTCCCATCAAACCAAGTAGATCTATAACTTGTTCGGGGTGGGAGAGTGAGTATTTTTCTAAAACAGCTTGAGTATCTAGTATCTCAATCTCTCTGCCCGAGCTCTTCGGACGGTATATATATATATTCTCCTCCACGAGTTGAGCATAGTCCTTGTCAGGAGTCATCATATATACAGTGTATCCTTCTAGCTTAGCACGCTTAGCTAAAGTACCAATAACATCGTCGGCCTCAAATCCGGGTACTTCAATAACGGGAATATTGTAAGCTTTGATGATCTCTTTGATATATGGAACTGCTACCTTAATACCTTCGGGAGTCTCTTCCCTCTGAGCTTTGTACTCTGGGTATATCTCATTTCGGAATGTGCCTCCTTTGGGGTCAAATACCACAGCTAAGTGGGTTGGATTCTCGCGCTTTAGAAGATCCTCTAGGGTATTTACAAAACCGAATATAGCGGATGTATTTACCCCCTTAGAGTTTATGCGTTGTGCACGAATAAAAGCGTAATATGCCCTATATATAAGGGCGTACGCATCGAGTAAGAAGAGTCTTTTATCTTGATTCATAGCTTCTAGTTTAGTGTAAAGATAGAACTTTTTTATACATTTGTCCTATAATTAAATCAGGATGGATAATCTCAACGAAATAAAGCAGTGCGTCGCTGAAGAGTTGCTCAAATTCGAGCAGCAGCTAGTGGACTCCTTACGTGTGGATAGTGATCTGTTAAATAGTGCAGTATCCTATTTCCTCAAACGTAAGGGGAAGAATCTGCGACCATTATTGGTTCTATTAGCCGCAAAGTGTGTCTCGGGAATAGTGAAAAAACAGACTATCTGTGGTGCTATTTCCCTTGAATTACTTCATAGTGCTAGTATAATTCATGACGACGTAGTAGATGAAACTCTACAAAGAAGGGGCATGTCTTCAATGAATGCGGCCTTCTCAAATAAGATTGCGGTCCTTGTGGGTGACTTCTTTCTTTCAACATCTCTTACAAATGCCACAGACACCTCAAACCTTGAGATAATGCAAGTCATTGCTCGCATAGGTAGAGAGCTGGCAGCAGGAGAGATAGAACAGTTAAGTTTGGCAAGCTCTACGGAGATCTCAGAAGAGAGATATATGAGTGTCATAATGCAAAAGACAGCATCTCTATTTGTAGCTTGTATGCAGGTTGGTGCCCTTTCTGTTGTGGCCACACCAGAACAGCTAGAAAACCTCTCACGTTTTGGGCATAATCTAGGGCTCTGTTTCCAGATCAAAGATGATATCTTTGATTACTTCGATGATCCAGCAATTGGAAAGCCAACAGGAAACGACATTCGTGAAGGTAAGATTACTCTTCCTCTCATCTATGCTATCCAGAACAGCCCACTTGAGAGTGAGGTTGAAGAGGCAAGAGAGATGATCAGAGTAGGGGAGTATTCACCTGAAACTGTCGCTTATTTGATTGATTTTGCCAAGAGATCTGGTGGTATAGAGTATGCCGAGAAGGTGATGGAGAGCTTTAAAGATGAGGCTATAGCAGCTTTAGATTGTTTTGCTTCTTCACCAGCTAAGAGTGCTCTACTTAAGTTGTTGGAGTTTGTGATTGATAGAAATCATTAATCAACCTTGATATATAACATAGCGGGTATCCAAATTGATTGGATACCCGCTATGTTTTTATACTATTTTGAGTTCTAAATTAGAAGAACTTCACCTCTTTACCGTAGATGTCTGTTAGTAGGTTGTTAGCCAAACGGCTTGCACCTAAGCGGAACATCTCTGGATTCAACCACTCTTCGCCAAGGATCTCTTTAACGATGCAGTAGTATCCAAGTGCATCTTCAGTTGTCACAATACCACCAGCAGGCTTGAATCCAATCATCTTGCCCTCTTTCTCGTAGTACTCTTTGATTGACTGACACATTACATATGCTGCTTCAAGCGTAGCTGCAGGCTCCATCTTTCCAGTAGAAGTTTTAATAAAATCGCCGCCAGCATACATAGATAAGATAGAAGCTCTCTTGATTGTAGAGGCATTTTTAAGGGCTCCTGTCTCAAGAATAACTTTAAGATGAGCCTCACCGCAAGCTGCTTTTTGCTCTTCTATCTCCTCACACATCTCCTCGTATTCGCCAGCAATCATGTTACCTACGTTGATAACAATATCAATCTCATCAGCACCATCTTTAACAGCCAAAGCGCACTCAGCTACTTTGATCTCTGTAAAGGTCTGTGATGAAGGGAATCCACCTGCTACAGCAGCGATATTTACGTTGCTAACCTCAAGGTTTGAACGTACTACACCAGCAAAGTTAGGGTATACACATATCGCAGCAACACTTGGCATCTCAGGAAACTCTGTCTCAAAAGCGTTCACACGTTGTGTGAATTTAGTAACATGCTCTAGGTGATCCGTTGTGTTTAGAGTAGTCAAATCGATCAAACTAAATAGAAGCTTATACACTTCACTGTTTTTAGCTTGAGCCATGTTCTTCTCCAACAACTCAATTACAGCACTCTTTACCACATCATCTGATAGCTCACAGTTGTAGCTATTAAGAATCTCTCTGTATTTACTCATTACTCTTCAGTTTATGATTGTTGATATGTCTATCTTTATCTCTGTTTATCTTCTTCTGTATGTTCTTTTCGAATGCACTATTAAGGTCAATACCCATCTGATTTGCCATACAGATAAGCACGAAAAGTACGTCGCCCATCTCATCTTCGATGTCATAAGCTTTGTCACTCTCCTTGAAGTTCTGTTCGCCATATACACGAGCTACGATCTTGGCTAGCTCGCCAACCTCTTCTTGTAGAAGAACCATATTGGTCAATTCATTGAAGTAGCGAACACCGTACTTCTTGATCCATTGATCAACTTCTCCTTGAGCCTCTTTTATATCCATAGTCTCACTCTTTATTCTTTGTGTCTATAACTATTGTGACTGGTCCATCATTAACCAAAGCCACTTGCATATCTGCACCGAATACACCTGTTTTTACCTCCTTGTTAATAGCCTGAGAGAGCTTTTTGCAGAATCTCTCATATATAGGAATAGATATCTCAGGTCTTGCTGCCTTAATGTATGATGGTCTATTACCTTTTTTCGTTGAGGCTAGTAGCGTGAATTGACTAACAACAAGTATCTCGCCCTCAGAATCGAGAATTGATAGGTTCATTACTCCCTCTGTATCGTCAAAGATACGAAGGTTTATTATCTTCTTAACTAGCCAATCCTCATCCTCTTCGCTATCGGAAGCCTCAATTCCCAGTAGAATTAATGCACCATATCGGATTGATGACTCTACAATCGAATTAATAGTAACCGAAGCTTGGGACACCCTTTGTATAACAACTCTCATAAAGGTACAGTTTTAATCGCACTACAAAGTTACCTAATATTTTGGGTTTAGACCAATCCCAAACCCTTTTTAAGCTTCTGTGCTTTTGAGTCGCCAATTAACTCTTTTATATCATTCAAATCAGCCTCTTTAAGTCGCTTAATACTCTTGTACTTGGTCAGAAGTAGTTCCTTTGTCTTAGGTCCAATACCATCTATATTGTCTAACTCAGAGGCTGTCTGTCCGATACTCCTTTTCTGTCTATGAAAGGTTATACCAAATCGGTGAGCCTCGTCTCGTAGTTGTTGTATTATCTTAAGTGTCTCAGAACTTTTGTCAAGGTATAGAGGTATCGGATCATCAGGATAGAATATCTCTTCAAGCCTCTTCGCTAACCCAACTACTGTTATTTTCCCCTCAAGTCCTAAAGACCTAAGAGAGTTTAGCGCTGCGTTTAGCTGCCCTTTACCTCCATCAATAATAATTAGATTGGGTAGGGGAGATCCCTCTTCAGATAGTCTTTTGTATCTTCTATATACAATCTCCTCCATAGATGCGAAGTCGTTAGCTCCTATAACGGTCTTTATATTGAAGTGTCTATAATCCTTTTTAGATGGTTTGCCATTCTTAAAGACTACGCAAGCGGCTACAGGATTTGTTCCTTGTATGTTAGAGTTGTCAAAGCACTCAATATGTCTAGGTTGTTCGTGAAGCTGCAGATCTCGCTGCATTGTTGTCATAAGCCTCGTAACCCTTTGTTCAGGGTTTAGCTTCTCGGCTTGTTTGTACCTGTCAACCTTATATTGTCTGGCATTCTGTTGTGAGAGTTCTTGTAATTTCTTTTTATCTCCACTCTTGGGAATAGTAATCTGCACCTTATCAATATCTATATCTGGATCGAATGGTACAACGATCTCTCTTGATAGATGCTTGAATCTACCTCTTATCTCAGATATCCCCAAAGCTAATATCTCTTCTTTACTCTCATCTAGTTGCTTCTTGTACTCGATGGTTAATGCCTGTGTTATGCTTCCGTTCACAATATGGAGGAAGTTTACGAATGCACTCTTCTCATCCTCTTCATAACCGAACACATCGATATTAGTAAGGGTAGGGTGTACGATCACTGATTTCGATTGATAGTTTTCTATCAGTGCTAACTTATCCTTTATCTCTTGAGCCTCTTCAAACCTTAATTCAGATGCTAGCTTCAGCATATTCTCACGAAGATGACCGCTAATCTTCTGCCCATTCCCTCGAAGTATCTCCTGTACCCCCTTTATATATTCGTAATATTCATCCTCACTCTGCATGCCTTCGCATGGGCCTTTGCATTTCTTTATGTGATATTGTAGACAAACCTTATAGTTCTTACTCTTTATACTATATGCATCCAAAGGAAGACGGCAGTTGCGAAGTGGGAATAGATCATGCAGTAGCTCCAATATTGCACGAATCATATGTACGTTGCTATATGGTCCAAAGTATCGTGAGCCATCCTTAATCACTCGTCTGGTTTGATATACGCGCGGGAAAGCCTCCTTAGATATACATATCCAAGGGTAAGTCTTGTCATCTTTTAGTAGTACGTTGTATCTTGGTTTGTGCTCCTTGATAAGGCTATTCTCTAGATGAAGAGCATCTTCTGCCGTGTCGACAACTATATATTTGAGATCGCGAATCTTGCGTACAAGTATATTTGTCTTCGGGTGATCGTGTACTCTGTTGAAGTAGGAGCGTACGCGGTTGCGTAAGTTTTTGGCTTTGCCTATATATATAATGGTACCAGTCTCGTCGAAATATTGATATACTCCCGGCTTTTCAGGAAGAGCCGAGAGTATAGTCTGAATATGTTCAGTAGGTCTGTTGTGATTCACGTAGATTAATACTTGATCAATGTTGTTACCTCTGTCTTTTCGTCCATAAGCTTGCGAGCCTCTAAAAACTCAAGCTCTACAATGCAGCTTATGATTATCTTTTTTGGATTGAAACGCTCAACTAGTTTCTGTGCTGCAATCATTGTTCCACCTGTAGCAAGAAGGTCGTCGTGTATTAATACAACATCATCCTCTGTAATTGCGTCTTGGTGTATCTCAATGGTGTCTTTGCCATACTCTTTGTCATAGCTCTCTTTGAATGTGTCAGCTGGTAGTTTGCCCGGCTTGCGAAGAGTTACAAATCCAGCACCTATTTTAGTAGCTAAGATAGGACCCATAATGAAGCCTCTTGACTCAATCCCTACAACCTTTGTGATACCTTTGTCTTTGAATTGATCATATAGGTGTTCTCCTAATCCTTTAAGAGCAGAAGCGTCTTTGAATACTGTTGTAAGGTCCTTGAATTGTATCCCTGGCAGAGGGAAGTCAGGTACATTTCTTATTAGTCCTTTTATCTCTTGAATATCCATCATTTCAATGTTTAGTTTCACGTGAAACAGGGTTAGTTAATAAGTAGATTCTTAGTAAGTTATTATCTTCCTAAAAGTATTAATAGGATGTTGATGTCACTAGGTGATATACCTGGTATCCTACTAGCTTGAGCTATGGTTTCAGGATCTATGCTGGTTAGCTTTTGCCTGGCCTCTGTAGATAGAGAGTTGATCGAAAGGTAGTCAAACCTACCTTTAATCCGAATACTTTCAAGTCTATTTATTTTGTCAGCAATCATCTTCTCGCGCATTATATACCCGTCATACTTCATCAATATTTCAGAAGCCTCAAGTATCTCCTCTTGTCTATTTGAGATCTTCTCAACCTCTCGTTGAAGAGCTGGGATAAGAGGTGTGAGTGTTTCAATGTTGAGTTGAGGGCGAAGTATCAAATCGAATAGTTTTACACCCTGCTTAAGAGGTGATGTGCCAAGTGTCTCTAGTTGAGAATTGATGTACTCTGGTTTTATAGAGTAGCTACGACAGAACTCGATGAACTCGTCACGAGATTGACGTTTGTCAACCAGTAGCTTGTATCTGTCGCTCTTAGCTAAGCCTAACTTATAGGCTTTCTCTGTCAGTCGCATATCAGCATCATCTTGTCTGAGTAGGATTCTATACTCAGCTCTTGATGTAAACATACGGTATGGCTCATCAACGCCTTTTGTTACAAGGTCATCTATTAGTACACCTATGTATGCTTCGTTTCGACCAAGTACGAATGGTTCTCCACCATGGCACTTCTGGTGAGCATTTATACCAGCCATCAGACCTTGCCCAGCGGCTTCTTCGTAGCCTGTTGTACCATTAACCTGTCCTGCGAAGAATAGATTCTCCAGGTTCTTTGTCTCTAAGGTGTGCTTGAGTTGAGTAGGATTGAAGTAGTCATACTCGATGGCATATCCAGGTCTGTAGATCTTGATATTCTTAAATGCAGGCACAGCCTTTAGTGCTCTAAGTTGTATATCTAGGGGAAGGGATGAGGAGAAGCCGTTAAGGTAGTACTCTGTAGTTGTTTCCCCTTCAGGTTCTAGGAATAGTTGGTGCTGTGTCTTTTCAGCAAAGGTTACTATCTTAGTCTCAATACTTGGACAGTATCGAGGGCCAATACTTTGTATCTGACCATTGAATAGAGGAGAGTCTGCAAGGCCCTCACGAAGTATCTCATGTACTCTTTCATTTGTCCATACCATGTGACAGTCTAGCTGCTTTAGTGGGCGTGGTTCGAAGTCTAGGTATGAGAATTTGTGAAAGTCACTCTCACCACCATGAGGTTCTGCTAGAGAAAAGTCTACACTTTTAGCATCAATACGAACAGGTGTTCCTGTCTTCATTCTGCCAACCTCTATGCCAGCCTCTCTTAGTTGGTCCGATAGTCCGTATGAAGCAGGTTCTGAGATACGACCACCAGCAAACTGAACGCTACCGATGTGCATAAGGCCATTCATGAATGTCCCAGAGGTGATGATTACGCATTTTGCGTGCATCTCTACTCCCATGTTTGTGACCACACCTTCAACGACTCCATCTTTAATGATAAGTCGTTGTACAGTGTCCTGCCACATATCTAAGTTCTCTTGCTGTTCTATTATTTCACGCCATAAGTTGCTGAACTTTTGGCGGTCACTCTGTGCTCTTGGGCTCCACATAGCAGGCCCTTTAGAGCGGTTTAGCATACGAAATTGGATGGAGGTCATATCTGTTACATAACCCATATATCCACCCAAGGCGTCAATCTCACGAACAATTTGCCCTTTGGCAATGCCTCCTACGGCTGGGTTACAGCTCATCTGGGCAATCTTGTTCATATCCATTGTAATAAGTAGTGTCTTCGATCCTAGGTTGGCAGCTGCACATGCAGCCTCACAGCCAGCATGTCCGGCACCGACTACAATTACATCATACTTAAAATCCATTGTTTCTCCTCCTTAAGCTATAGTAAGAGTGCTACTCATTTTGGGCAACACAAAAAACACGCAAAGATAATAGAATTAGTTCGTCTATTGTTTTTGTGTCGGTTAAGATATGTTTGCTCACTTACTCTATCTTAGGGCTAGAGCTTCATTTTCCTTGCTTATCATGTCTGCTCTTTGCTCCTCGCTTTCGTCAGCGATTCCGCAAAGGTGGAGAACACCATGGATAAGGACTCTATCTAGTTCTTCATTGAAATCAACGCCAAACTGTTCTGCATTTGATCTTACGGTATCTAGGCTTATAAAAAGATCGCCAGATATCTTATTGCCCTCTGTGTAATCAAAGGTAATGATGTCAGTGTAGTAGTCGTGTTGTAGATATTGATTGTTAACCTCTAGGATCTTCTCGTCATTACAGAATATGTAGTTTATTTCGCCAAGTTTCTTGCCATATAGCTCAGTAACTTTTTTTATCCAATCACGCTTAATATTCTTGTTTATTGTGGGCATCTCTATCCCTTCGTTGTAGTAGCTGATCATAATCTATTTGTATATAAATGTTGTTAGTGAGATATTTTAGTCAGTATCATTTCTCTGTTAGCTTAGTGGAAGAAGAAGTATGAAATGGCAATAGCGGCAATTATACCTATTGCGTCAGCGAATAGGCCAGCGCCAAGTGCATATCTGCTGTTTTTTATTCCTACACTTCCAAAGTATACTGCAAGGATGTAGAATGTCGTATCAGTTGATCCTTGTACTACGGATACCATCCTTCCAATAAATGAGTCTGCTCCATGTTGCGTTATGGTATCCACCATCAACCCTCGGGCACCACTTCCACTTAGGGGTTTCATTAGTGCAGTTGGTAGAGCTTCAACAAACTCAGAGTTTACCCCAATGGCATCAAAGAGATATTTGATAGCATTAATAACGCTATCCATAGCTCCAGAGGCTCTAAATACAGCAATTCCAACAAGAATAGCTATTAAATATGGTATTATTGTTATTGCTGTTTGAAACCCATCCTTGGCACCTTCTACAAAGGCATCATAGACGTTTATCTTTCTTCTAGCACCTGCAAAAATAAATCCTGCTATGATAGTAAATAACAAAAAGTTAGCACCGAATGTTGAGTAGATTGACATCTGAGTGTCACTCATTTGTGAGAAAAGAAGTATAATGCCTCCTATTAGAGAAATAAAGCCTGCAAGGAATATAATAATTGATCTTTGAAATATATCAATACGTTGCTTTAGGCATACTAGTATTGTTCCAGCGATAGTTGAGCAGAGTGTGGCTAATAATATTGGGAGGAATATGTCAGAAGGGTGAGCAGCGCCTAGTTGTGTTCGGTATACCATTATACTTACAGGGACTAATGTAAGGCCTGAGGTGTTAAGTACCAAGAACATTATCATTGGATTGGATGCTCGCTCTTTGTCTAAGTTAACCTCCTGCATCTCCTTCATGGCTTTTAGTCCTAAAGGTGTTGCGGCATTGTCTAGCCCCAACATATTAGCAGAAAGGTTCATAAATATAGACCCACAAGCAGGATGGTTCTTGGGAAGGTCTGGAAATAGTTTTGTGAATAGGGGAGAGATAAGCCTGGAGAATAATTCTATGACTCCACCTCGTTCTCCAATTTTCATTAATCCGAGCCACATAGCTAGGACTCCGGTTAATCCAAGTGATATCTCGAATCCATTTTTAGCTGCTGCAAATGCGCTTTCTATTATGTTTGAATATATACCAATCTCGCCGAAGAATAGGCTCTTGGCGGCAGCTACAACAAATGCTATAAGAAAGAATGCGATCCAGATATAGTTTAGTACCATGATAGGGCTGTTTTGTTCAGATACAAATATATATAGGAATTTTGGATCGTTGTTTATATATTCTACTAGAGTTGCCTTGTTGGTGTCTAATCTTTTTGTTTGGGAGGATGGGGTATAAAAAAAGAGTAGCCTTGTCTAAATTGACAAGGCTACTCTTTCGTGATCCGCCTGGGGTTCGAACCCAGGACCCCAACATTAAAAGTGTTGTGCTCTACCAGCTGAGCTAGCGAATCGTTGATATATTTTCTATGTTTAGAGATTAGCTAAAAGCTTTCTCTTCTTTTGTGATCCGCCTGGGGTTCGAACCCAGGACCCCAACATTAAAAGTGTTGTGCTCTACCAGCTGAGCTAGCGAATCATTGTGTGCATTTGTTTCTCAATTGCGAGTGCAAAGATACGGAACTATTTTAAACTTCCAAACTTTTGGCTAGTAAAAATGAAGTTGGAAATAGTTTTTTCTCAACTCGAGAGTTGTGTGATCGTTTGTTTTATAGGCTTTATAGCTTATAGTGTGCAGTTTAGCTATGGTGTTAAACATTTAAGAGTCGAGACCACTTTTTGGTGGTGTCGACTCTTAAATGTCTTATTTAATAATGATAAAATAGCGATATTATTTTTTTGTTACTGTTTTATCTAGTATTGGTTGTGGTTTATGTTCATCAAGAACGAACCTGTCATAGTAAGAAATGATAAGCGTAGTCATTGGTAGAGCTATTATCATACCAAGCATGCCAAGAAGACTGCCCCATATTGATAGTGATAGTAGTATAATTGCAGGATTTAGTCCTGTTATTTTTCCCATTATACGAGGTACTATAATTGCATCTTGAATAAGTTGAACAATAGCAAATATACCTAGAGCTAGGCCAAATAGTAGCCAAAAGCCTTGGCCACTCTCTGCAGATTTAATGAAGCAAACAAGAGCAGTTGGAATAATACCTATGGTTTGTAGGTATGGAACCATATTCAGAAGTCCAATAAATAGCCCTAGTAGAATAGCTAAAGGTAGTCCTAGAATTGAGAATCCAATTGCGAATAGTACGCCTACAATCGTCGCCACTGCAGCTTGTCCGCGGAAATAACTGTTCATATTTCTCTCAAGATCGCTAACTAGAACAGAAACCCTCTCTTTATAAGCTGGAGGGATTATTTTAATGAAGCCCGTTCCAATTTTATCATAGTCAACAAGTATGAAGAATATGTATAGAATAGTTATCGAAGAGGCAAATAGTCCGAAGAGCCAGCTAAGAGAATTTGAGAATATGCCCCATACTCTTGGGAATATCTCTTGGAATAAGTTCTCCCAATCTTCTTTGTTTAGATATTTGCCAAGCTCCTTTAGATTTACCTTCTCAAAAATAAATTCTTGAAGTTCTACTGGTATAAATGGTAAATAGCCAGCAGGTGATGCATTATACTGTTGTAATAGCATTGACATTTTTTGTACCTCTGCTATTATTGGAGGAACAAGGATTGCTATAAGCCCAAAGATTGTTCCAAGAACAGTTAGGATTGCCAATATTATTGATGGTACTCTTCTCTTAATCCTTAGTTTATATTGGAAGAATCCAACAAGAGGATTGAGCATATAGGCAATTAGCCACCCTATCATGAAATAGATTAGCACACCGCTAAGACGGCTTATTAATAGATATAGTCCAATAAGGACTCCTGCACCTAGTATCATTCTAATTACTCGATCTAGAGTGTAGGGGCGGTCAAAATTGTTCATTATTGTTTTGGTTTAGTTTAGTATTGTTTTGATATGCTTGTAATAAAGCTAATCAAAGGCCTTATTGGTGGTTAGCCTGTTGGTAGCAGTTGCGACAAAGTGGTTCGTACTCGCTAGTCTCTCCGAGTAGGACCTGTTTCTCATTTTCCACTAATCTATATGAGTAGCTTGCTAGATTGCCGCATCTGGTACATATTGCATGCACCTTTGTTACATCATCTGCTATTGCTAATAGCGCAGGTATTGGGCCGAATGGATTGCGTCTGAAATCCATATCCAAGCCAGCAACAATTACCCTAACGCCATTGTCCGCAAGTTGAGTACAAACATCAACCAATCCATGATCGAAAAACTGAGCCTCATCTATTCCTACAACCTCAACATCGGATGAGAGTAGTAATATGCTTTGAGAGTTTTCTACTGGAGTTGAATGTATGGCATTCTTGTTATGTGAAACCACTTGATCCTCTGAGTAGCGAGTGTCTATAGTTGGTTTGAATATTTCTACGTTCTGACGAGCTATTTTAGCACGCTTCATTCTCCTTATAAGCTCCTCTGTTTTACCAGAGAACATTGACCCACAAATCACCTCTATTCTGCCTCTTGAAGCTCTCTCAGAGTGCTTCCCTTCGTTGTATATCATAGTCGTGTTGCTATTACGAATATTTTAATTAGTTTTGCTTTTGCAAACTTATTGCTTTTTGATATGAAAACAAAACGGATTATCCTTATCTTTTTGGCCTTTTGGTATTTTTACTTTTTGGCTTTAGGTGGTGGCTACTCACTTCCTTTTAATCAAGCTGGAGGTTCGTATGCGTTCAAGGTTGTTGATGTAGAAACATCAAAGGTTATTGCAGAGTATGACTCTGAGAGGATGTTGATACCAGCCTCAATCGCTAAACTATTGACCACTGCAACTGTACTCGATATTTATGGACCTGAATGGAGATTTCAGACATCTCTCTACATTAATGGAGAGATAGTGGATGGGGTGCTTAATGGTGATATTGTGGTTCGTAGTAATGGTGATCCAACTCTTGGTTCGCGTCATTTTGCGTATAATACCCCAGAGAAATTATTCTTGACGTGGAGTCAAAGCTTGCTTAAAGTCGGCATCAAGTCAATTAAGGGACGTGTTATCATAGACAATTCACTTTATGGCAGAGAGGTTATTCCTTCAAAATGGCTTTGGGAGGATATGGGTAACTATTACGCTGCAGGTGTATGGTGTGTTAATGTATTTGACAACCGCTATACTTTGGATTTGGAGTCAGGCTCTGTAGGTTCTAGACCAATCATAAAGAGTGTTACACCTTACATAGAGTCATTGATTTTCGAGAACTCGCTAGTTTCAGCTTCTAATAGTAAGGATTCGGCTTATATCTACGGAGTGCCTATGGATAACAGTAGAAAGATCTACGGGTCTATACCTGCTAATCGGAAAAGTTTCAAGATATCTGGAGATATACCCAATCCTGCAATGCTTTTCGGGGATCTTCTTATAGCTTTTTTGAATGATAGGGGTTTGAGGGTTCATGGTAGTGCTATAGTAAACTATGACGCTCTAGATCAAATTAAATCCCAGCCTATCCATATCCACTATTCGCCTAAATTATCCGAAATTTGCCGGGTCGTAAATGTTGTTTCTCATAATCTTTTTGCGGATGCTTTAATGAGGTTAATTGCTCAAAAGGGTAGTAATCCAACTTTTCAAATTGGTGTCGCAAATATGAAGAGGCATTGGTCTGACAAGGGTGTTGATGTAGGGCCTCTGATGTTGTATGATGGTAGTGGACTCTCTCCTTGTAATAGATTATCTCCAGATTTTTTGATTGATATACTACTAAGTATGTCTAAGAAATCAACCAATTTCTCTAGTTTCCTCTCCTCAATGCCTATTGGTGGTGTTGATAGATCTGAGTTTAAGGGTACCAATCTTGATCGTAGGGTGAGGTTGAAGAGTGGTACTATGGGAGGTGTTCGTTGTTATAGTGGATACATAGAAGGAAAGAGTGGTAAGAGATACGCTTTTGTGTTTATGGCGAATGACCTCCAGGTTTCATCAAGTGAGATGCGAAAGCGATTTGAGGATGTAATGTCTAATGTGATGTTGGATCTTTAATCTGAGCTATCTGTTCTGCAATTTTTGTCATACGTCTACCTCAAAGGAGTAAGATATCTTGTTATAGTCAGTAGTAATTTTTTCTCTTTCGATAAGTTCAAAATTAATAGATATATAAAACGCTGAGCCTTTAAATCTAAAAGGTTCGGCGTTTTTGTTTGTTAGATCTTATCGTTTGATGATAATATAGCGATTGATCTAATATATTCTTCTTATCAAAACATAGGAATAGGGTATATGCTTCGCTATTTTGGGGTTAACCATTTTGTAAAATCCTAACAATACCCTCTGATTTCAAACTCTGTGAGTTTAAAATCTCTTTTTTTCTATCGCCACCAAGTGATGTTAACAGGTAAACTGCTTCTATTTTACTTATTGTTTATAACTATGGAGATAGTTCGCTATAAATAGTACTTTATATCTTAATTTATTGCCCAATATTTAGATAAAAATCTTGGTTGCAATAGAATCCTATCGTAACCTATTGCAACGGTCTATTGCAACCCTCAACAGTCTGATTAATAGAGAGTGTTGCAATGTGGCAATAGAAAACGTCAAAACAAAGACTCAGTGAGGTAATTTTGCTATTTCGTTAATAGTGATCTGTTAAATCTGGTTTGTTATTAACTACTGATGAGAGCATATATTTAGCCACTGCCTAATTGTTACTTAGCCTAAGGCTTTTGAGTGGTTAGACGGTGGCTAATTGTGAGTTAGGCACTGCTTGATTTTGCACTGAGTTAGTGGTAGGAAGTCACAGCCTTTTGGGTACAAACTCAAAGGGTTTTACCCCTAAAGTCACAGGCTTGGGGGGTGTATAATTCATAATTAATAATTTGAAATTAACTCAGCAGAAATGAAGTGGCTTCAATATTGTCATCTGACGAGATTATTATACGATGTGCCAACAGTGAAGCAAGTATAATCCTTTAGCTTATCTCCCAGATTTATGATGTTATACTCTAAGCAGGCGGTAAAGCGACTACTAAGCCCTAACTCATTTTGTAAAATTCCAATACCATCATCGAATTTCAAACTCTGTGACAAAAAAATCTGTTTTAGAGCTCTGTTTTTGCTGGGATTAACACTTGACTTTGTTGTTCTTTACTTTTGTCTCTTGTTATTGTTTGGTTTTGTGTTTAATGGAGTAGCCTAGTAGTGGGGGTGTGTTAATATGTGATTGGAATTTAAGATAAATATTTTTATGTAGATAGAATCCTATCTACATTCTATCTGCATGGCTATCTACACACTTAACTTGCTTATATTCATTGGGGATGTAGATATGTAGATAGAAATCATCAAAACTAAGACTCTGTGAGAGAATTAGACCATTTCATTAAATTGAGAAGATTGTTATGGATTTCAAACCAAAATGAGAGAGTTGTAGAAGTTTCAATAGTAGGTCAAAAGAATAGGTTTTAAATGAAGAATAGTGTCTTTGCCTGAAAAAAGTTGACTCCTAAATCACAAAAAAAATGGGAAGTTACATTGAACAACGAACACAGTACTTAGATAAAGTGTTGATGTTGCATAAAGAAGGAATGGGTGCGATTAAGATTTCAAAATTTGTGC
>JBOFEN010000071.1:0-2428 GCA_051648105.1 Bacteroidales bacterium | reverse complement strand
CTATCAAATTAGCTTTTATGTTCTACTGTAGAGCGCTTGTTTAGTGTGAGTGTTGGCCTTGTTTTATCTGTGTTGGGAGTATGATTAGACCTTTCTCTTCCCTTAAATGACCCTCTATTGTTTGACGATCCTTTATGATTTGAGCTGCTTCTCTTTTTATTTGGCTCATACTCTGGTGCATCACCAATACCATCAGGAAGTGGATATCTAGGAACCTCCCTTTCAATTAGTTTTTCTATGCGTGATAGTTTAAACTGATCCTCTAGATTCACTAATGTGATTGCACGACCTTTTGCATCAGCACGACCAGTCCTTCCTATTCGGTGAATATAGTCTTCAGCATCACGAGGCACATCATAATTGATAACTAATGCTATGTCATCTATGTCGATTCCCCTTGCAATAATGTCTGTAGCAACCAATAGATCAAGTTTACCATTAGCAAAATCAAGCATAACCTTCTGTCTCTCATCCTGCTCTAGGTCAGAGTGCATTGCAGAGACTCTCATCTTATTTCGTCTAAGCTGATGAGCTAAATCCTTTACCTTAAGCTTAGAAGAACAGAAGATAATACTTTTCCCTATGTTGTCCTCTGCAAATATATGCTTCAATATATCTAACTTCTGATCATCATAACAAATACATACTGATTGATCGATAGATTCGCTTGGCTTAGATATAGCAACACTCACCTCAACCGGATTTCTAAGTGCACTTTTTATAAGATTCCTAATCTTTGGAGGCATCGTAGCAGAGAAAAGAATTGTTTGTCTACTCTCTGGTATCTGCTTGACTAGTTTCATTATATCATCATAGAAGCCCATATCAAGCATCCTATCAGCTTCATCAAGTATGAAGTGAGTAACATGAGAAAAGTCAATTTTGCTATGTTCAAGGTGAGAGATAAGACGCCCTGGAGTGGCAATAACAATATCAGCACCCATCTTCATGCCTCGCTTCTGCTGCTCCCACTCTTTTCCATCCCCACCACCACAAACAAGTAGTGATGAGATAGAACAGAAGTAAGAGAACCCTTGAATCTGTATATCTATCTGCTGAGCCAACTCGCGTGTTGGTGCCATGATGATAGCTCTAATCTTATTGCTATTATCATCACTTTTGGTTAGCTGATTAAGTAGTGGAAGAACAAATGAGGCCGTCTTACCTGTTCCTGTCTGCGCGCAAGCTATAATATCTTTTCCTGTCAGAATCACTGGTATGGTCTGCTCTTGCACTGGAGTTGTCTCCACGAAGTTCATGGAGTCCAGTCCATCAAGTATAGATGACTCTAAATCTAATTCGTCAAATCTCATAAATAAGTATTGTTTGATATATTTCGGCTATATAAATCTATGAAGCCGATTTGTAAGAGATACTTCAATTAAAATGATACTGTACGAGTACCATCCTCGTTCTCCTTGATTGTTACTGCGACACAGTCACCTGGAAGAAGCTCATCAACCTTCTCAGGCCACTCAATAAGGCATAGAGAGCCACTGAAAAAGTAGTCCTCATATCCAAAATCATAAGCCTCCTCTATCTTATTGATTCGATAAAAATCAAAATGATAGATAAGTTCGCCATTTGTAGATGATCTATATTCATTAACAATAGCAAATGTTGGGCTATTTATCACGTCCTCCACACCTAGCACCTCGCATATAGCTTTAATAAATGTAGTCTTACCAGCCCCCATATCACCATAAAAGGCAAATACTGATGCTTCTTCCATTTTATTAATGAACTCTCGAGCCGTCTCGTGTATAGTTTCAAGTGATTTAATCTGTAGTTCCATAATTATATTTATCTATTATTCTATTTAGGTGATAATGTAACACATGGAATAAGCATCTCCTCTAGAGATATTCCACCATGCTGGAATGTATCCTTATAATAACCTACATAGTAGTTATAGTTATTTGGATAAGCCAAGAAGTCTTGGTTGAGTGCAAATATATATGTTGAGCTTATATTAGGAGTTGGAAGACCTACCTCCAATGGCTTTCTTATTTCAAACACCTCTTTAGTATTATAGTTTAGGTTCTTTCCAACCTTATACCTAAGATTTGTATTAGTGTTTCTATCCCCAATTACCTTAACTGCATTATTGACCCTTATAGTACCATGATCTGTTGTTAAAACAATCTTGTAACCACGATCTGCAATAGCTCTAAAGAGATCAAGAATACCCGAATGTTTGAACCATGACAAAGTTAATGATCTATATGCTGCCTCTGAAGATGCTAACTCCCTTATCATCTTAGACTCAGTTCTTGCATGAGATAGCATGTCAATAAAGTTAAGAACTACTACATTTAGCTGATAGTTATCAAGATCTCGGATATTCTGAGTTAGCTTCTCAGCATACTGAGCATCATTGATCTTGTTATAACTGAATGTGTACTTCTTTCTATATCTATCAATCATA
>JBOFEN010000070.1:0-4388 GCA_051648105.1 Bacteroidales bacterium | reverse complement strand
GGATAACTTTGCCAAACTTATGAAATATTCAGATCGCACACTAGCCTCACTGTCAAATTTGAACATTGAGGTACTAAAACCCATGCAGAAGCTAGTACTAGAACAGTACAATGAGAGCGAAAATATCGTCCTTCTCTCCCCTACAGGTTCAGGAAAGACACTAGCATTCCTTCTGCCTATGCTTGATACAATCAATCAAGATATTAAAGGGATACAGACTCTAATATTAGCTCCTTCAAGAGAGCTTGCACAGCAGATAGAAAGAGTATTCCGACAGATGTCAACAGGCTACAAAGTTGTATGCTGCTACGGAGGACACTCAATAAAGATAGAAAAAGACCAACTAACAGAACAACCTACCCTACTTATTGGAACACCTGGTAGAGTCCTAGATCACCTTGAAAATGGTCGAATAGATACTTCTTCAATTAGTACTCTTATTCTAGATGAATTCGACAAATCTCTAGAAATGGGCTTTACCGAAGAGATGTCGTCAATCATAGCAAGACTAGGTGGCGTAAAGAAAAGAGTACTTACTTCTGCAACAGACGCAGAGATACCTGAATACACTGGTGTCACAAACCCTAAGAAGATCGACTTCCTAGAGGAGAGTACAAATATCGTATCCGGTCTAACTCTCTATCAAGTAAAATCATTTGATGCAGATAAACTCGAGACACTCTACAGACTCCTTTGTGAAACAGGAGAAGGACGTAAACTTGTTTTCTGCAACTACAGAGAAAGCGTTGAAAGAGTTAGCGAATATCTAATGGAGCAGGGCGTAGCCAACTCAATCTTCCACGGTGGCATGGAGCAACCTGAGCGAGAGAGATCTCTTGTTAAGTTTAGAAACGGTAGTGCAAACGTATTCGTATCTACTGACCTTGCAGCTCGTGGACTAGATATCCCAGAGGTTAAACATGTAATCCATTACCACCTTCCAAATAGTGAGGATGCTTTCATTCACCGTAATGGACGTACAGCCAGAATGGATAACTCTGGTGAAGCCTTCCTTATACTTGGTCCTGACGAACACTTACCAGAGTATGTAGATGAGAAAACAGGCCACTACAGGCTCTCTGAGGTTACTCCAGAGATGACACCATCCGAATTTGTGACTCTGTACATAGGTAAAGGCAAAAGGGACAAGATAAGCAAAGGTGACGTCGTTGGATTCCTTTGCCAACAAGGGAATATTGAGAAGTGTGATATCGGACCTATTGAAGTTAGAGAACTATACACATATGTGGCAGTAAAGCGTATTCTAATCAAAGATCTACTCCGTAGAATTCAAGGGGAAAAGATCAAGAAGATGAAAACAAAGTATGCTATATCAACATAATAGAAGATAACAATACTCAATAAAAAGGGCAGCTATATAGCTGCCCTTTTTTATATCTATACCATTCTTACTTATCATCACCCTGTTGGCTATCTTAAATCTTAGGCTCAATTAAGTCCCATAGATTACCATAGATATCTTGAAAAACAACAACTTTCCCATATACTTCGTCCCGTGGTTCTCTAACTATTGTGATATTCATTTCAAGAAGGTTTTTATAATCTCTAACAAAGTTATCTGTATATAAAAACAAAAACACACGCCCACCAGTCTGATTACCTATCCTTGATATCTGCTCCTGATTATCTGCTCTTGCTAATAATAGTGAACTACCATCTCCTCCTTTAGGTCTTACCAATATCCATCTTTTGGTTTCTGATAACTTTGTATCCTCTACCAGATCAAACTTAAGTTTCTTTGTATAAAACTCAATAGCTCTATCATAATCATCTACTAATAGTGATATATGTGCAATACTCTGTTTCATATCATACATTGTTATTGTTTGTAACCTCTCTATAGAACAAATTTGTAAAAAATTAGATCGCTTATTGAGATTAGTTTATCAATATATATTTTACAATAGGTAGTTTATAGAATGCTTTTAAACCTACATTATAAATTAAAGCACTTTTTCATCAATAATATTGAGTAGGTAGATAATTTCTATGTTATACAACACAAATATTCAAGGCTAATTATTAAGCAGTTAAGGAAGTCGCTGAATTTTTTTAACAAAATATTGTTACGATTTTAGCACTCTAACGGTTTTCAGTGAAGTTAAACTTCTCTCACTTCTATACTTTTGTAACGTAATCGAAAGAGATTATTAACAGAAAGACAAAGATACAATACATAATATATAGCGATGTTACGAATATTACTTATCAGCCTACTAACAATTATTTCAACATTATCATTTCAATCAAAAGCAGTAAACGTATATGGCAGTACTTCTGTCGTATATAGTAATGACGGATGGTTTTTTGACGATGTAGAGGGTGATGGGTATGACGCAACTCCTGGCACACCTGGGTATGTGCCAGTTGCTCCGATTGAAGACGGATACATGGCGCTTGTTATTATGGGATTTGCGTATGCAATCTATAAAAGACGTAAGACAAAAAGAGCTCTAGAAGCTTAATCTATATTGTACTTAACTATATTCACTATATATTATTTTAGCTAGATGGGATATGAAGAGCCGTGAGGCACTTTATATCCCTCTTTGTTTTTGCAATCTTACTCATACTAGTAATAAAGACTAGATCTCATAAATGTAAAAAACAGATATCCCCTAAGAGTAAAATATACTCTTAGGGGATATCTGTTTTTATCTTAAGATTAACTCAGGATGATGCAATATTACTCTTCCTCTTCTGGAAGATTTGCATTGTGGTATACATTTTGTACATCTTCATCATCCTCTATCTTATCGATAAGTTTCTGAAACTGTACAGCCTGTTCACCTGTAAGCTCTTTTGTATCGTTAGGAATACGCTCAAACTCTGCATTGATGATCTCAAACTCCGCACCCTCAAGATACTTCTGAATCTCATTAAAAGATTCAAAAGCACCATAAAGAGTCACTTCATCCTCTTCTTGAACTAGCTCATCTACACCATAGTCAATAAGCTCTAGCTCAAGATCTTCAAGCTCTACACCCTCTTTAGCTTTCACTTTGAATACACTCTTACGCTCAAACATAAAGTCTAGTGAACCAGATGTACCTAATGAGCCTCCAAACTTATTGAAGTAACTACGTACGTTACCTACAGTTCTTGTATGGTTATCAGTAGCTGTTTCAACAACAACAGCAATACCAAATGGACCATACCCTTCATATACTATCTCTTTGTAATCAGCCTCATCACGAGATGTTGCTCTTTTGATAGCTCTTTCGACATTCTCTTTAGGCATGTTTGCCACCTTAGCATTCTGCATAAGAACGCGAAGACGTGGGTTAGCCTCTGGATCAGGACCAGCCGACTTAACACAGATAGCAATCTCTTTACCTAGTTTTGTAAACGTACGGGCCATATTACCCCAACGTTTCATTTTTCTCGCTTTGCGATATTCAAACGCTCTTCCCATAGCTTCTTTATAAGTAGAATATGTTTTTTATATATTAGCGGAGTGTTGCACCTAGCTCCTCAATATTTTTCTGAATCTTAGCCATGATAGCTTCAATCTGCTTGTCAGTCAAAGTCTTTGAAGGATCTTGAATGATGAAGCTAACAGCATATGACTTTTTACCCTCTGGCAAATTTTTACCCTCGTAAACATCAAACAAGTATATATCTTGAAGAAGTTTCTTTTCAGCAGCTAGAGCAGCTTTCTTGATCTCAGCAAATGTTAGTGAGCTATCAACAAGAAGTGCTAAGTCACGCTTCACTGAAGGGAACTTAGAGATTTCGCTATAACTAACCTTATTGTTACGGATCTCACGCATCAATAAGTTCCAGTTTAATTCAGCATAGTAAACCTCAGTATCAATACTAAACTGTTTAGTTACAGCTTTGCTAATGATACCAAATGAAGCTAACTCTTTTCCACCTCTCGACATCACTACCATACCGTTTGAGTAAATCTCATTCGATAGTTCACCCATAACAACTTTGCTAAGGCTAACACCTAGACGACGAAGAATATTCTCTACGTAAGCCTTTAGATGGTAAACAGAACTCTTCTCTACTTGGTGAGCCCAGCTCTCAGAAATGTGATTACCACAGATCCATAAGCCCAACATCTGTTGCTCTTGATATGGAGAGATTAGGTTGTCCTCTTTGCGATTCTCTTCGATAAACTGATAACAGTTACCAAACTCGAACAACTGAAGATCACCATTACGACGGTTACGGTTATATGAGATAGACTCAAGACCTCCAAAAAGGAGAGTTTGACGCATAACGCTCAAATCGTTGCTTAGAGGATTCATCAGCTCTACACAACGTCCTTCAGGATAGCGAGTCATATCTGTATAGTAACTTCTCTTTGTTAGAGAGTTATTAAGAATCTCGTTAAAGCCACAACCAACTAGCTGCTC
>JBOFEN010000069.1:0-35504 GCA_051648105.1 Bacteroidales bacterium | reverse complement strand
AGTAGATGCTTTTTTTGATAGAAAGAATCCAAATATTAGACTGTTTTTAAGATAAAATCCATTGGTGTAGATAGAAATCTATCACCACCTTATCTACACCCCTATCTACACCCCTATCTACACCCCTAACAGGTTGATAGTCACTGTCGGTGTAGATAGTGTAGATAGAAAACGTCAAAACAAAGACTCTGTGAGGTTATTTTACTGTTTCGTTAATAGTGATTTGTTAAATAGGTTTTGGTTATTAACTTCTGAGTAGATATTTAGCCACTGCCTAATTGTTATTTACCCTAAGGCTTTTGGCTGGTTAGGCTGAGGCTAACTACTAGTTAGGTACTGCCTAATTTCACATTGAGTTAGGGGTAGAAAGTCAAAGAGATTTGGGTGTGAAGTCAAAGAGTTATCCCCCTAAACTCACAGACTTTTTGTTCACGGTTCTTTACTCCTAAGGGCTTAGTTAACACTAAGCTATCTATTAAATTCATAATTGAACTCGTCATCTGAGGTGATCAACAGTAACTAAGTGGCCTCAACAGCAGACTCATTTTATTATATCTAAACAGCGAAGTCTTACCAAGGATTCTCTTGTTGATCTCTAAGATGTAGGTTTATGATGTAATGCTTAAAGCAGAGAGTAAAGCGGACCGATAAACCATTTTGTAAAATCTCGACAGCACCATCAAATTTCAAACTCTGTGAGAAAAAAACTCTTTTTTTCTATCTACATGTATCCAGATTAACGTTTGCTATATCTGTAGTTTGCATAAGCATTGAGGATGAATTAGTGAATGCTTTTTTAGGTTGTCAGAATATATAAAATTCCCCTCTTTATTAATATAAAATTCAAGTATGTAGATAGAAAATGCCAAAACTAAGACTCTGTGAGATGATTTTGCTGTTTCGTTAATAGTGATTTGTTAAATCAGACGCTTGATTTACTAGCTTTCCCCTAATCTAAACGATTGCATACGATAAATATTTATCCTTTTGAGTTTTTATTATAATCACTAGATTTTATATAGCCAATAAATAAGTATTGCCTCTAGTTTTGTATTCGTTCTTGTATTAAGATATGCAACTGTTCTAATTATGTTTATCCTAGGATAGAACTCTTTATTTCTCCTTAAGTGTTAATTAATATGTATTATGAATTCGTATTTACTACGATATATCTTTTGGTGTTAGAATAAATAGTATTTTTGTTGTATTTGGTTTGATATTGTACACTTATATTAACCACCAATGTGTAATCAATTGTGAATTAAGCTTTATTTTACCCCCGTTCTATTCATATCTTATTGATAATATATAGTATAGATCTATTACTTCTATATATTTGTGAAATATAAAAATTGATATTAGGATAATGCATTATAGCATTGGCCTATATAATACCTTAAATAGTAAATACGACTAATATATAAGACTATGAAAAGATTGGACTGTTTTATTCCTGCATCAGATGCAAACCAAGTAAGTTCTACTGTTGAGGCATTAAAAGCCTCGAAATTGGTAAATAAGATTTTTCTTCTAGTTGTTGATGGCGTTGAGTTGAATCTCGATGGTTGTGATGTTATACGTGTAGATAGATTAAACTCTAGCTCTACGGTTTCGTCTATTGCTGCTAAATCAGATGCTGACTACACTTTAATTTACACTAAATACACAACATTGGAGTTAGGTTACTTTGCATTGGAGCGTATGCTTAATCTAGCAGATGACTCTTCAGCAGGTATGATATATTCAGACTACTATCAAGTGGTTGATGGAATTAGATCTCATGCTCCTGTTATCGATTATCAGGAGGGTAGCTTACGTGATGATTTCAATTTTGGATCATTACTGATTTATAATACTACTGACTTGAAGAGTGCAGTTTCTTCAATGAATGAGAGTTATGATTTTGCTGGTATGTACGATTTGAGATTAAGAGTTTCACAAAACAGTGATCTTGTTCATATCAATGAATATCTATATACAGAAGTGGAGCAGGATACAAGAAAGTCGGGTGAAAAGATCTTTGATTATGTAGACCCAAAGAATAGAGGTGTTCAGATTGAGATGGAGAGAGCTTGTAGTGAGCACTTGAAAGCTATCGGAGCTTATCTTGAGCCAAAATTTGAAAGTGTATCTTTTAATGCGATAGATTTTGAGTATGAGGCTTCAGTTATTATCCCTGTACGTAATCGCGTTAAGACTATTGAGGATGCAATCAAATCTGTATTGAGCCAGAAGACAAACTTTAAGTTTAATCTTATCATTGTTGATAATTACTCAACAGATGGAACCTCAGAGGCCATTAAGAAATATGCTTCAGATGAAAGATTAATACATATCACACCTTCTCGTAGTGACTTGGGCATTGGAGGTTGTTGGAATTATGGCGTTCACTCAGATAAGTGTGGTAAGTTTGCCGTTCAACTAGATAGTGATGATGTTTACTCAGACGAGAATACTCTTCAGAAGATGGTTGATGCATTCTATGATCAGAACTGTGCGATGGTAGTAGGTACATATATGATGACTAATTTTGATATGGAGATGATTGCTCCAGGAATTATTGATCATAGAGAGTGGACTCCAGAGAATGGACGAAACAATGCACTACGTATCAACGGACTTGGCGCACCAAGAGCATTTTATACTCCACTGTTGAGAGATATTAAAGTGCCGAATACTAGTTATGGTGAGGATTATGCATTAGGTTTATACTTCTCGCGTAACTACCAAATAGGTCGTGTGTACGATGTTGTTTATAACTGTCGTCGTTGGGATGACAATTCAGATGCTTCATTGGATATCGTAAAAATGAATAGCCATAACCTATACAAGGATAGAATTCGTACTTGGGAGGTTCAAGCTAGAATCAAGAAGAACCTTTAATTCTAGTTGTATGAATAGAGAGATAAATAGAGAACTGTTGACCCCTTATATTAAGGGGTCAACATCTTCGGATGAGATAAGGGCATTGCTAGATCAGCAGTGCTCATCGTGGTCTTTACCAATGGGTAATTTTCAAGCCCTAAATAGTGTTCAGCAGAAATCAGTTGAGGTAAATGGCTTTACGTTTACTGTGCAATTTAACCCAGCTCGTATTCAATCATCAGCAGCTAAGGTTGATACCAAATCAATTAGTGAGAGAAAGTGCTTTCTATGTTTGAATAATCTGCCTGAGCAGCAAATGGGGTTAGGCTTTAGTGTTGAAGCTCGTGATTATATGGTGTTATGTAATCCATTCCCAATTTTTAAACAACACTTTACCGTACCTGATGTAGAGCATGTTGATCAGTTAATTAAGGGAAGAGTAGGAGACATGCTTGCATTAGCTTCTAAGTATGAAGATTTTCTCTTCTTTTATAATGGACCTAAGTGTGGAGCCTCTGCGCCAGATCATATGCATTTTCAGGCAGGTAATAAAGGATTTCTACCAATAGAGAAGGATTTTGCATATTATATGTCAAAAAGCTCTGCAACAATTATCTCTGAGGGAGGAGTAGAGGTGGAAACACTTTTTGATTACCCAGCAAAGAACTTGATCTTTAGATCTTCTGATTTGAACAGTCTAGAGCGTGCCTTTGATAAGTTTATGCATGAGTTGTCATTATTGATGCCTCAAGAGGTAGAGCCAATGGTGAATATTCTGTGTTGGAGAGATGGAGGGGATTTGATTCTCGTTGTTTTTCCGCGTAAGATGCATAGGCCTTCTCAATTCTTTGCTGAAGGTGATGGAAATATATTAATATCTCCAGCTTCGGTTGACCTAGGTGGAGTATTTATCACTCCGCAGGAGAAGGATTTCATAAAGATAACTGGGGATGATATTGAGGATATACTTTCTCAAATCAGTATAGATGATGATATGTTTATCTCTCTTATTGATTCTCTTCAAGGCGAAGAATAATACCATATAATAATAGCATTAATCAATACTATGATGACAGAACCAATTGTAAGTGTTGGAATTATGTTCCAACCATCAATAAGATTCCACTTTTCTGGGGATTTTAAAGTTAATAATCAGCTTTTTAATGGGGAGTATAGCGCTAGCTATGAGTCTGGCAAGATCTCTTTTAACGGTGAGCTTTATAGTGAGCTGCAATTTGACCCAATTTCAAGTGAGTCATCATTTTTGCTATATGATGTTGTAATTGGTATTGGGTTTCATTGGGAAAGATTTGAGGACCAGAGATTTCATGGAAGCCTAAAGTTGATAGTTGAAGAGTCTAAGTTGACTGCTATAAATCTTATTTCAATTGAGAAATATCTTAAGAGTGTAATATCTTCTGAGATGAGTGCTACTAGCTCATTGGAGCTTCTAAAGGCTCATGCTGTAATATCAAGAACATGGCTTCTATCTCAGATTGAAAAGAGAGATAGGTTGGTTGATCAAGATATTAAGTGGGAGTCAGATGTGAGGAACGAGAGTGAGTGGATAAAATGGTGGGACAGAGAGGACCATATCAATTTTGATGTTTGTGCTGATGATCACTGTCAGCGATATCAAGGTATTACTCGTGCTTCACAATCCTTGGAGATGGTGGAGGCTGCTGTTGACGCTACTCGTGGAGAGTTATTGATGAATGGAGATGCTATTTGTGATGCTAGATTCTCCAAATGTTGTGGTGGTGCTGTAGAGGAGTTCCAATATTGTTGGGAGCCAGAGCCACACAACTATCTTGTAAATCTTTATGATGGTGATCATTCAGATATGGCTGAATTACCAGATCTGCGTATTGAGATGGAAGCAGAGAAGTGGATACGTACCTCCCCTGTTGCTTATTGTAATACAAATGATCAGAGAGTATTATCTCAAGTTTTGAATAATTACGACCAAGAGACAGCAGACTTTTATCGATGGAGAGTTGAATATAGTAAAGCTGAGATATCTGAGCTAGTAAATCGCAGAACAGGCATCGATTTTGGAGAAATTATTGATCTTAAGCCTATAGAGAGAGGTGTTTCTGGTCGCTTGACCAAGTTAGAGATTGTAGGGACAAATCGCAGTATGATTATTGGTAAGGAGCTTCTCATAAGAAGGGCTCTTAGTGAGTCACACCTTTATAGTTCTGCTTTCGTGGTTGATAAATCAGAGATTGGTTTTGTATTAATTGGAGCAGGTTGGGGTCATGGTGTTGGTCTATGTCAGATTGGTGCCGCTGTGATGGCAGATAAGGGGTTTGATTACTGTTCCATATTAAATCACTACTTCAAGTCTACGGATCTTAGATGTAGATATTGAGTGAGTGTGTTACTTGGGTTATTATTATATTAAATTATTTAGATGAATAAATTAAAAGAGGGGAGATCACCTTGGAGTTGGATCCCAACACTATATTTTGCACAGGGGTTACCCTATGTGGCTGTGATGACTATTGCAGTTATTATGTATAAGCGTCTGGGATTGTCAAATAGTGATATTGCTCTATATACTAGTTGGTTATATTTGCCTTGGGTTATTAAACCACTTTGGAGCCCATTTGTGGACTTATTGAAAACCAAGCGTTGGTGGATTGTTACGATGCAGAGTCTTGTAGCAGCTGGTTTTGCAGGTATAGCATTCTTTATACCAACTGACTACTACGTACAGATGACTTTAGCATTCTTTTGGCTGTTAGCTTTCTCATCTGCAACTCACGATATTGCCGCAGATGGATTCTATATGTTGGGGCTAAACAGTGGAGAACAATCATTCTTTGTTGGGATAAGAAATACTTGTTATCGTTTGTCGAATATCTTCGGACAAGGCATACTGGTTATGATAGCAGGGTGGTTAGAAGAGGGGAAGATATTACCTTCGATAGCAGGTAATATACCAATGGCTTGGAGCTTAACTTTTATGGTAATGGCTGCGCTATTCATTGCATTTTCGCTTTATCATAAGATGGTCTTACCAAAACCAACAGGAGATATTGGACATGAGAATGTTACTGTGTCAAGGCTAGTACATGATTTCTGGATGACCTTTGTTTCATACTTTAAGAAGAAGAACCTAGCTCTTATATTCTTCTTTCTTCTAACATATCGTTTTGGAGAGGCTCAGTTGAGTAAGTTGGCGTCGCCATTCTTGTTGGACCAAGTGTCAGATGGAGGACTATCTCTTTCAACTACAACTGTCGGTATGATCTATGGGTCTATAGGTGTTGCTTGCCTTTTAGCAGGTGGTATCATTGGAGGGTTCCTAGTATCTCGATATGGTTTGAAGTCTTGCATAGTGCCTATGGCTTTAGCTATTAACCTACCCGATCTGCTTTATGTATTTATGGCATATGCACAGCCAGATAGTTTATATACTGTTGCTGCTTGTGTTGCTGCAGAGCAATTGGGCTATGGTTTTGGTTTCACAGCTTATATGTTATACCTTATTTATATAGCAGATGGAGAGCATAAAACAGCTCATTATGCTATTGGTACTGGTTTTATGGCCCTAGGTATGATGATTCCTGGGATGTTTGCAGGTTATTTGCAGGAGATGTTAGGTTACACAAATTTTTTCTGGTGGGTATGTGTTTGTACTCTTCCTGGTATCTTTGCTTCAATTTTGGTGAAGAGAAAGTTAGATCCATCGTTTGGAAAGAAGTAATCTATTTAGAATAAAAATTAAATCGTATTATTATGAGGAAGATATCATTGTTAGTGTTTATGTTAGCTTTATTAATGCCTATCTCTGCACAGCAGGTGAAACTAGGTATTGAGGTGTTACGTGATATGGACTTTAAACCTCTTGAGGGAAAACGGGTTGGGCTAATTACTAATCCAACGGGTGTGGATAGTAAATTAAAGAGTACAATTGATATCCTTCATGAATCACCAAAAGTTAACCTAGTAGCACTTTATGGTCCAGAGCATGGTGTTAGAGGTGATGTTCATGCAGGTGATAAGGTTGATGATGCAAAGGATAAGAAGACATCACTTCCGGTATTCTCTCTTTATGGGAAGACAAGAAAACCTACTAAAGAGATGCTTAAGGGTATTGATGTGTTGGTTTATGATATTCAGGATATTGGTTGTAGATCATTTACTTATATTAGTACTATGGGCTTAGCTATTGAGGCTGCACATGAGAATGGAATAGAGGTAATGGTACTAGATCGTCCCAATCCAATTGGTGGATTAAAAGTTGAGGGGTGTATAACAGAGGATAAGTTTATCTCTTTTGTAAGTCAGTTTAAGATACCTTATCTATATGGATTGACTTGTGGGGAGTTAGCTAACTTTTTGGTTGGTGAGAAGATGTTGCCAAAATGTAAATTGACGGTTATTCCAATGGAAAACTGGAGAAGAGATATGGATTATACTAAGACTGGTCTTCAGTGGATTCCAGCCTCTCCTCATATCCCTCATCCACACTCAGCTTTCTTCTATCCTGTATCTGGTATAGTTGGTGAATTGGGTGTGATATCTATCGGTGTAGGTTATACTATCCCATTTCAGATGTTTGCAACGGATTCTATTCCTGCTGATCTGTTAGCGGATAATCTAAATGCACTAAATCTAGAAGGTGTTTTCTTTAGACCAATGCATATTAAGCCATTCTATTCAGTAGGTCAAGGTAAGAACTACCAGGGTGTTCAGGTTCATATCTTTGATTATGACAAAGCAGAGCTTTCAGATATTCAGTTCTACGTGATGCAGGAGATGTATAAGATCAACCCTAAAATGGACTTCTTTAATCGTTGTGAGAAGAGTAGACTAAGTATGTGGGATAAGGTGTCAGGTAGTGACTACATAAGAAAAGAGTTCTCAAAGGGGTATGACTATAAATCAATAAAGGCTTACTGGCAGAAAGATAATGACTCTTTCAAAGCTCTTTCAAAAACATATTGGTTGTATTGATACACAATTTGTCTAGATAATAGATAGTTCTAGTACTACATATTTGATATATCATGGAAAACAAATATCAAGATTACCTTAAAAATATATCTGTATATATCCCTAAATCAAGGATATATACAGATGCATTGCGCACCTTGGCCTGGGGAACAGATGCTAGTTTCTATAGATTGATTCCTAAGATAGTTATTCAGGCACAGAATCAACAGGAGGTTGCATTATTATTAAATGAAGCCAATAAATTGTTGCTTCCAGTGACCTTCAGAGCTGCGGGTACAAGTCTTTCTGGCCAATCCTTGAGTGACTCAATTCTTATTGTAGCAGGTAAGTCTTGGGATAGGTGTGAGATATTAGAGGGTGGGGAATTAATTAAATCTCAGCCTGGGGTTATTGGAGAGAGAATAAATCAGTTGTTGAAACCTTATGGCCGTAGATTTACACCTGATCCAGCCTCTGTAAAGTCTGCAATGCTCGGAGGAATTATTATGAATAATGCCTCGGGTATGAATTGTAGTACTCACTCAAATAGTGACAGGATGCTTGAGTCTGCTACTATTGTTCTTTATGATGGTACAGTACTAGATACTTCATCAGATATTAGTCGTGAGGAGTTTTTAAAATTGCATCCCGAGATTATTTCTAAGATAATATCAATAAGGGATCAGATTAAAGATGATATTGAATTATCTGGATTGATAAGGCGTAAGTATAGTATAAAGAATGTAACGGGTCTCAACTTATTACCTTTCATACTGTATGATGACCCATTCGATATAATAACACACCTAATGGTAGGCTCTGAAGGAACCTTAGCTTTCTTGTCTGAAGCAACGATGAGAAGTGGAAGGGATCACCTTCATAAGTCTAGTGCAATGATCTATTTTAGTGATTTGCGTAGTGCATGTGCTGCAATACAACGCATGAAAGAGTTGCCAGTAATTAGTGCAGAGCTCCTAGATAGGAGATCACTCAAGGCTGTAGAGGATCGTCCAGGTATACCAGACTTTATTTCATCATTAGCAGATGGAGTAACTGCTGTTTTAGTTGAGGTGATTGGCGATGATCAAGAAGAAATGCAATCTAATTGTGAATTGGTGAGAGGTGAGTTAAGCCGATATTCAACTGTATATCCTATAGAGTTTACAGATGACGAGTCTATCTATTCTGGTTATTGGGCAATTCGCTCAGGAATATTCCCTTCAGTAGGAGCTATGCGGGAACCAGGTACAACTTGTCTGATCGAAGATGTTGCTTTCCCTATTAGCCATTTACCTGAAGCTACAGCTGAGCTACAAGATATGTTGAGTCGGCATGGATATGATGACGCAGTAATATATGGCCATGCTATGGATGGTAATTATCATTTCATATTCTCACAAAGTTTCTCATCAGAGAAGGAGATAGAGAGATATGAGCGATTAATGGATGATGTGGTGAAGCTTGTCGTGGATAAGTATCAGGGTTCACTGAAGGCAGAGCATGGAACGGGAAGGAATATGGCGGCTTATGTTTCTTATGAGTGGGGTGATAAGGCTTTCGCAATAATGAGAGAGATAAAGAGTCTGTTTGACCCCAATAATATTATTAATCCTGGTGTGATATTTAATGACGATCCTAATTGTCATACAAAAAACCTCAAACCACTTCCACTTTGTAATAGGAGTGTTGATAAGTGTATTGAGTGTGGCTTTTGTGAAGTCAACTGCTTAACGCACGGTTTAACACTATCTTCTAGACAGAGAATTGTTGCTTGGAGGGAGATATCCAAACTCAAGGATGAGCCTAGTAGCACAAAGAGACTAAGTGAATTGAAGAGCTCCTTTAAGTATTATGGTGAGCAAACTTGTGCTGGTGATGGTCTTTGTGCGACATCTTGTCCAATGGGTATAAATACAGGCGAGTTGATACATGAGGTTAGGGCAATAGGTATCCCAAAAGGATCAGTTGCATGGAGTGTGGGTAGCTTTTCAGCAAAACATTTTAGACAGGTCAAGTCTTCATTAAGAGCTTTATTGAGATTGGCCTCATTCTCTCAATCAGTTGTTGGAGACAAAGCATTATCTTCAATAACCTATGCAGGAGGAGCTGTTATTAAGGGATTCCCTCAATGGATGCCAGAGATGCCAAGTGCATATAAGTTTGACAAGCAACAATTTTCTCAAGCAACATCGCTGGACAAGGTTGTTTACTTTCCTAGTTGTATTAATCAGACGATGGGGTTATCAAAGGGTAGTGTGGTGAAGGATAGTTTGGTAGAGACTACAGTTAGATTGTTAAATCGTGCTGGTTATGAGGTAATATTTCCTGATAATATTGACAACTATTGTTGCGGTACTATATGGGAGAGTAAGGGAATGGCTGATATCGCAGATATGAAGAGCCAAGAGTTGTTTAATGCACTCTGGAAAGCTTCTAATAATGGCCAATACCCTATATTATGTGATCAAAGCCCTTGTTTATATAGGATGCGAAATGTAATGAAAGGGCTTAATCTTTTTGAGCCAGTTGAGTTTATTCATAAATTCTTGCTCAATAGGTTGACCATTAAAAGAGATAATAGGTCAATATCAGTTCATGCAACCTGCTCGTCTAGAAAGATGGGACATACAAATATGTTGATCGATATAGCCAAAAGATGTTCTTCAAATCTTTTTGTTCCTCAGGAGGTGGGATGCTGTGGATTTGCTGGGGATAAAGGGTTCACTAATCCAGAGATTAATAGTTATGCTTTGAGAAAGCTTAAGCCACAACTATTAGAGAACTCAGTTGAGATTGGGTTCTCTAATAGTCGAACTTGTGAGATAGGTCTAGAGCATAATACAGGTATTCCATACCTATCTATTATCTATCTACTGGATCAGTGTAGTGACTCTTCTTTTGATTCTTCAAATATCTAAATATAGTACTATGATAAAGGAAAAACCAGTACGTCTACTTTCGTTAGATGTCCTTCGTGGAATTACAATTGCTGGGATGATTATGGTAAATAACCCAGGTTCGTGGAGTAAAATATATACTCCATTAGGTCATGCTAGTTGGGATGGTCTAACTCCTACAGATTTGATTTTCCCATTTTTTATGTTCATAATGGGGGTTTCAATGTTCATGTCCCTTCAGAAGTCTAACTTCAAGTTTAGTAGTGACTTTTTCAAGAAGTTGCTAAAGAGAAGTGTGATAATCTTTGCGATAGGTCTTGCAATAGGTTGGTTCTCTATCCTCTGCTATGGTACATTTGATATTGGTAAAAGTGAATTGACAATTTTTGAACGTTTCAAGAATAGTATCTTTCCCTATGATAGAATACGGATACTAGGAGTTATGCAGAGATTGTCTTTATCTTATTTCTTTTCATCTCTTATTGTTGTGCTTGTTAACCATAAATACTTATGGAGAGTTGTCATAGGTATATTAACAGCGTATACACTTATATTATTTGCAGGTAATGGATTGGTACTAAGTCCTGACAATATTATCGCAGTAGTTGATAAGGCTCTCTTTGGTGAGGCTCATATGTATAAGGAGTTTTTACCTGATGGTAGTAGAATAGCATTTGACCCAGAGGGATTGTTGAGTACTATCCCTTGTATTGCTCATGTGTTGATAGGGTTTCTTATGGGTAAGGTATTAGTAAATACCAAAGATCTTAATGAGAAAGTACAGAACCTACTATTATATGGAACAATTATGGTTTTTGTTGCTCTATTGTTGAGTTATGGTGTTCCAATTAATAAGAAGGTTTGGAGCTCAACTTTTGTTTTATCCACTTGTGGTTTTGCGTCACAGTTTCTTGCAATACTTATTTGGATAATTGATATCAATAAGAAGAGTGGCTGGACTGGATTCTTTAACTCCTTCGGAGTGAATCCTCTTTTCATGTATGTTTTGGGTGGTTTCCTATCAATATTATTTGGTAGTATTAGATTCAGAACAGAGGATGGAATAATTAGTATTAAGGGGTTCATTTATTCGAATTTACAGAATTTAGTGGGTGATGACTATATGGCCTCTCTTTTATTTTCGTTATTTTTTATTGCGCTAAATGCAGTGTTTGGGTACATTCTTTATCGAAAACGTATCTATATTAAGATATAGTAACATTGTATTTGATTGAGTAGCTTAATATTATATACTGATTTGTAAATAATATTTAATAGAATATTGTAGTAAACTAATTAAGCCTACATTGGCTTCATAAAAGAACGTTTAATTATATGATTTTGATTGCAGATAGTGGATCAACGAAAACATCATGGTCACTAGTAGATAGAGATGGGATGCTATTTGAGTATAGCACGCTAGGAATTAATCCATTTTTTCAAACAGAAGAAGATATATGTGAGGATCTGGAAATGAATCTATATCCAAAGATTAGTATGATATCTATTGAGGATATATTTTTCTATGGTGCTGGATGTGCTCTTCCAGAGAAGAAAGAGTTAGTAGCAAATGCACTTAGAAAATTCTTTCCAAAGGCTAACATTGAGGTAGAGTCTGATTTGTTAGCTGTAGCAAGAGCTCAGTGTAGACATAATGCGGGCATAGCTTGTATTTTAGGTACAGGGTCTAATTCGTGCTTTTATAACGGAGAGAAAATAGTGAAGAATATATCTCCTTTAGGATATATTCTAGGAGATGAAGGTAGTGGAGCAGTTCTTGGTAGACTTTTAGTTTCAGATTGTATGAAGAATCAACTACCACAGCGATTGATTGATAAATTCTTCAATAAATTCCAAATTACTCCAGCTGAGATATTAGAGAATGTCTACAAGAAGCCTTTCCCAAATAGATTCTTAGCTAGATTTACAATATTCCTAAGTGAGAATATTTGTGAGCCTGAGATTGCTGAGATTGTATATAAAGGATTCAAGGAGTTCTTTACAAGAAATGTTATGCAGTACGACTATGAGAACTATCATGTGCATGTTATTGGTTCTATCGCCTACCATTTCTCACATATATTGAAAGAGGTTTCAGATGAATTGGGTATTTCAATTGGATCAATTGAGAGATCACCAATGAAGGGACTTGTTTATTACCACACAAAAAATTAATTTATATATAGTATGGCATTTGAGAAAATTACAGAGCAGTCGTCTCTATATAATGATATTGATAAGATGAGTGTTTCAGAGATCCTTACTAATATCAATAGAGAGGATCAGAAGGTAGCATTAGCTGTTGAGAAGACTATCCCACAGATTGAACAATTGGTAGAGGGTATAGTAGAGAGAATGAAAAGAGGTGGTAGAATTTTCTATCTAGGTGCTGGTACAAGTGGTAGACTTGGTGTGTTGGATGCTTCAGAGATACCGCCAACCTATGGTATGCCTAATACTCTTGTGATTGGACTTATTGCTGGTGGCGATCATGCTTTGAAAAACCCTATAGAAGCTGCAGAGGATGATCCAGATAAATCTTGGAATGAGCTAGAATCGCATAATATTAATGAAAATGATACTGTGATTGGTATTGCAGCCTCGGGTACAACTCCATATGTTATTGGAGCCTTACAAAGAGCTAGATCAAAAGGTATTTTGACAGCAGCAATATCATGTAATCCAGATTCTCCTATATCTAATGCTGCAGAAATTGCAATTGAACCTATAGTTGGTCCTGAGTTTGTCACTGGTAGTACTAGAATGAAGTCTGGTACAGCACAGAAGATGGTTCTTAACATGATTACTACTTCCACTATGATAAAATTAGGAAGGGTAAAGGGTAATAAGATGGTTAACATGCAGTTGACAAATGATAAGCTTGTTGATCGTGGTACAAGGATGATAGTAGAGGAAACAGGCATTAGTTATGATAAAGCAAAAACCCTATTATTGCTGCATGGATCAGTGAAAAAAGCAATTGATAGCTTGAGATAATAAAGCTAATAATATATATATTTGAGGTATATTATTTAATCAAGTGGCCTTTATATCTAAATCAAAATATCTAAAAACAAATATCATGAGGATAAAACTATTGTTTATTATCTTTATTACTGCTACACTCTCTGCTTTGTCACAGAGAGTTGTGACAGGTGTTGTTACTTCTTCCGAAGATGGGCTTCCAGTTATTGGTGCCTCTGTTCTTGAGAAAGGGACGACAAATGGGACTATTACAGACTTCGACGGGAATTACTCTATCAGAGTAAGTGAGAATGCTTCTTTAGTTATCACTTATGTAGGTCTAAAAGAGAAGCTTGTGAAGGTTACAAGTTCAACTATAAATGTTGTCCTTGAATCTAATGCTATTGAAATGGGTGAGGTGGTTGTTACTGCAATGGGTATTAAGCAAGAGAAGAAAAAGCTAAACTTTGCAGTTCAGAGTATCAATTCTGAGGATGTTACAGCTGATAGATCGCAGAACTTTGTTAACTCATTACAAGGTAAAGTGGCGGGGGTTAACGTAACAAACTCTGGTGGTTCACCAAATGCAGGAGCTCAGATCATTATTCGTGGGGTTTCATCTATAAACCCATCACAGGGTAATGAGCCTCTTTTCGTTATTGATGGTATGCCACTTTCTGGTGGTGCATCAAAAGCCGCGGATATAAATCCTAATGATATAGAGAATGTTACTGTTCTAAAGGGAGCAGCAGCATCTGCTTTATATGGTCAAGAGGGTGCTAATGGTGTTATTATGATCACAACAAAAGCTGGTAAAGCTGGACAGATGACAATAACAGCTAATGCAAGTGTTCAGATTGATCAGGCTGTAAGATTGCCAAAAATTCAGACTAAATATGGTCCTGGTTCAGGTGGATTTTATAGAGAACAAACAAGTGGTGGTTGGGGTCCAATGTTGGGTAGTGATGAGGCTACATATGACAATGTTGGGAACTTTATCCAAAATGGACTATTTCATAAGTATGATGTAAGTGCATCGGGTGGTTCTGAGAAATTCACAGCATACTCTTCTGCTAGTTATTCTCACAGTGATGGTGTTGTTCCTAATGACTATTTAGAGAGAATTACTGCTCTTTTGAAGGCTAACTATAAAGTGTCAAAACAGTTGGAACTATCTATGATGGGTAATATTACTAGCAGTAAGTCTAGAAGTTTCTCTTCATCGGGTATGAGTTCTGTATACTCTTGGCCAATCAACGATGATATGTCTAACTATAAGAATCCAGATGGTTCAATTCGCTTTAGATATATTGCAGATAATAAAGTAGATTCACCAGTGAGTCCATATTGGAGTAGATATGAGGATGATAATGAGAACCTTTCGACTCGTTACTTATTACAAGGTACTGCGAGTTATACACCTATTAAAGATCTAAACTTTACTGGTCGTATCAACTATGATCAATCAAATAGTCAATCAGATGGCTACGTAGTACCGAAATTTAGAAAGAGTGATTTTACAGCTGAAGAACTAGATAGAGTAGCATTGAGCAATTTTGGTTCATACGATTTTACTTCAGGACGCAGTCAACTATTCTCTACTAACTTGATTGGTACATACAAGGTTGATCTTACAAGAGGATTTAATCTAGATCTTATGGCTGGTACAGAGATGAAGATGCGTAAAGGTTGGTCTTCATCAGTAGGAGGAAGAGATTTTGTTATTCCTGGAGTCTATTCTCTTGGTAACTGTGGGGAGATTCTTCCTAATGATTCAAGAATGGAGCACTCTCAATATAGAATGTATAGCTTCTTTGGAGAAGTAAGATTAGATTATAAAGGTCTAGTTACATCAAGTGTTACTCTTCGTAATGATCATTCATCAACACTAGATCCAGAGAATAATTCATATCTATATCCGTCATTCACTGGAGGTATACTATTCACTGAGTTATTTAAGATTGATAGTGATATCTTGAGTTACGGTAAGATTAGAGGTAACTGGGCTAAGGTAGGTAAGGATACATCTCCATATTTGTTTGATAGAAAGTTTAAACAATTCCCTACATACCCTGACCAAGGATTTGGAGCTGATCCAACTTCATCTGTGGCAAGTAAGTTAAAACCAGAGATGTCTACATCTTGGGAGATTGGTGCTGACTTCAGATTCTTTAATAGCAAGACAAGACTAGATATGGCTTACTATTCGACTAAGGTAGAAGATCAGATTGTTACTGTTCGTGTATCGCCTGCTTCTGGCCATATCTTACAAACACGAAATGAAGGTTCTGTAAAGAATCATGGTATTGAGCTTACTCTTGATCAAGAGATTATCAAGAATAGAGATTTCTCTTGGAATGCTGCTTTCAACTTTGGTTTAAATAGGGGTACTGTATTATCGTTGCCTGATGGAATTGTAGAGATTCAAGGTGGACAGTATGGCGATATATTCGCTACAGCATATCTTAATGGATCAACAACAGCTATCTCGGGTATTGATTATCTGCGAACAAGCGATGGTCAGATAATTGTGAATGAGCAAGGTTATCCAATCGTTAACCCAGCAAAAGGGGTGAACATAGGAAATCGTGAGCCAGACTTCTTGGCTGGTCTTACTTCGAACTTTAAGTACAAAGATCTATCTCTTTCATTCCTATTTGACTTCCGTAAAGGTGGTGATGTTGTAAACGTAACTCGCCGTGGCCTTTTGAGTAATGGTCAAGACTACTCATTGATGAACTACAGAAATAGAGAGGTGGTATTTAATGGTGTTGTAATGCAGTCTGACGGAACTTATGCTCCAAATACAAAACGAATAACCTTAGACCAGAATACATTGGTAAACTACTACTATAATGTTAGTTCAAACTTTGTTGAAGAGGGTTCATATTGTAGACTTAGTTATGTGACTCTTACTTATGACCTTACTAAATATCTTAAGAAATCAGCAATCAAAGGTCTTAAGCTATCAGCGACAGGAAGAAACCTATTCTTGTTGACAAAATATACAGGATCTGACCCTCAGGTAAATGCTTCTACATCTTCAGGTGGATCAGGTGGTAGTGGCTTTGATAACTATGGTGTTCCAAATACACGTAGCTACAACTTTACAATCAATGCTACATTCTAATTGATAACTTATAACTAACAACTATGAAAAAGAATAAGTATATTATACTTTCATTTATCATCAGCTTTATCCTTGCAGGATGCAGTGATTTCTTGGATGTAAATGTGAGCCCTGATAAACCAGTTACGGTTGTCCCTGATCAAGCATTGCCAGTGGTTTTATTCTATGCAGCTCAGACACAATACGATCATGCTGAATATGGAATGTATCTTTCACAAGCCTGGACTACAGGAGGAAGAAGTCAATCAAACTCACTGGCATATAAATCAGGATGGGCTAATTTCCTAACCATGAACCGTCACCCTCAATGGAGACGCCACTATTATGATCTTGGTGTTAATGTTCAAGAGATGAATAAGGCAGCTGATCGAATAGCATCTCCTAACTTTAAGTTGATAGGTAGAACAGTTCTGCTTATGTCCACTATGTTTACAACTGATATGTTTGGTGACATGCCGTATAGTGAGGCTTGGGTTGCAGTATCACCTAAATATGATACTCAAGAGTCAATATATGAGCAGATGTATAGAGAGGTCGATGATCTAATTGCATCTTATGATGCATATATTGCAGATACAGAAGCACAAAAGAGTCATCTAAAGATTACGAAGTCAATGGACCGTATTTATGAGGGTGATATGACAAAGTGGAGAAGCTTTACTTATGCACTAAAGGCTAGATTGCTTCTTCGTAAGCTTCCAAACATGGATACATCATCAGCCACATGTAGCTCAATTATTGCAGCTGCAGACAAAGCATTGGAAAATTGGCAAGAGCCGAACTACAATTATGATGGTGGTTCTGGAGAGAAAAACTGTCCTTGGGGACCAATGAATGTTAGTATTAACTCTTGGGAGAGCCGTAAGAATGATATGGATAAGTCTATTATCACGAAGTTCTTGGCATATGATCTAATGGGTGCAAACTCAAAATTATATAGACCTCCATATTATGCAAGAGCTAACGACCCTAGATTGGCTAGAATTGTAAACTCAAGATCAGGACCAACAGGT
Organism: Bacteroidales bacterium; assembly: GCA_051648105.1. Lineage (GTDB taxonomy): Bacteria > Bacteroidota > Bacteroidia > Bacteroidales > UBA7332 > UBA7332. Next base: position 17,688 of record JBOFEN010000069.1, on the reverse strand, counting down.
GTTGATGCTCAAGATACTATTCGTTTCTTGCAAACTAATATCGGTATGCCTATTACACACCGTGAAGTTCACTATCCAGACCTATATGCTCAATCAGCAGCATCGAATCCTTTTACAAAAAATGATGGTATGGTCTCTTTGATGTTGACAGAAGAGTTACTTCTTATCAAAGCTGAGGCTCAATATTGGATGAATCCTGCGGGTGTTGATGCATACAATACAACTAAAGAGGCGGTTACTCATAACATGATTCGTCTTGGTATTAGTGAAGGATCATCTGGAACGAAGGATCTTAGAACCTACACTTACTATTTTGAGAATACAGAAGCTATGCCTGCATCATCTTTCAATATTGGTCATTTGATGCGTATGAAGTATATCTGTATGTATCTTCAACCTGAGATGTGGACAGATATGAGAAGATACAACTATAGCTCAAAAGCTAATGGAGTACAATATGGTGGTGAGTTTATATATCCAAATCTTAGACGTCCATTTAATCTATATGAACCGCACTGGATGCCAAATCAGAATGTCCAGCTAGATAATCAGATTTGGATTCAAAGAGTAAACTATGATCCAGAGACAGAGGAGAAATATAACAAAGCTGAGCTAGAGCGTCTAGGAGCATACAAGAACCCGCTTTGGTTACGTAAACCAATGATCTGGGCTGTAAACCCAAACATAAACTATCAAGATAAGTAATATTTGAACATATGAAAATGAAAAACTATATAGTAGCAATGTTTCTTGCTACAGCTATATTACCTTCTTGTTCCGTTAATGACCAACTAGGTGAGTTGACTCAAGTCGGACAAGTAGCACCTCATGTTCAGTGGGATTTGCAGACAACAACAGTAAAGGCGGGTAATTCAGTTCCATTTGCAGCTCAGTATTACAGTTCTGTAAACAGATCAATCTTAAGATCAGAGGTTTGGTATAACGTTGTAGAGAATATTCAAACTACAATAGCTTGCCCATGGATGACAACTTTCTCATACTCTTTTGTTGATGCAACGAGTGAAGAGCTTAGAATTAGTCAGAAAATCTCAACTTATAATCATGATCAAGCTGAGTGGAATGGTGATAAGAAAGCATTCCAGTTGAACACATCATTTCCAACAAGTAATACTCTTAGACCAATATCTTGGACTGAAGTCGAATCATTTGAGATTGAGAAGTTCGATCTATATTTTGGACAAGATTATAAACAAGAGTTCATTGAAGGATTGCTTGATCAGATGAAGCTTGAGGATTATCGTAACCTATTAGTTGGGACAAGTGCAATGGGTGAAGGTATTGAGGATCATGCTGCTGAATTTGCAAAATTCACTGAAGGTATTTATAGCGATAATACTGGAGGAACTATCTATATCTGGAAAGATGGAGGAGGTGATCAATATAATGAGGGTACAATTCCTCAAGAAATTGTGAATGCATTTAATTCGATCTCTTTTGAAGACTTTTTATATGATAGTGTAACACAGAAGTATAGAGTCTCTTATGAGAGGGATTATACTTTGGATGTTGTTCTTAAAGTAATTGATGAGGTAGGCACAGAAGGTACAACTAAGGCAATTAAGAATATAGTAACCTTAAATTAATCGTAAGACTTATGAAATACACAAAACAATTAACCTCGATTTTATTGTCTGGATTACTTTTTCTAGCTAGTTGTACTTGGTATGAACCTGATGTTACAAATCTACCGTCAGACAAACTTTCGTTTAATTATGAAGTTGTTGGGGAGCAGTATACTTTAGATTATCTAGTTGGTTCAACAATCAAATTTAATAATACATCCTCAGTTGATGGTGCTGTAACTTGGGATTTTGGTGATCCATACAGTGATCAGAATAGTTCAACCGAACACTCTCCAACTCATATATATGAGGTAGCAGGTCAGTATACAGTGAAACTTTCTGTAGATGGCGAAGGTGTACTTGAACAGGCTATATTTATTAGTGATATATTCCCGACTGTAACATACAGCATTGAGAATAATGAGCTAGTAGAGGTTCTTGATACATATGTTGGATTTGATATTGTTCTTCCTAACCCTGCAGGTAAGGAAGAGGGTTATGAGTGGATTTTCCCTGCAGGGACAATTGACGAAAATGGAAACCCTATAGTATCTTCAAAGGAGCGTAATCCAGGGAAAGTAAAATTCAAAAATGTCGGCTCTCAGACTATTGTATTGAAAGCTACATTGGATGGAAGAGTACTTGAAGAGGGTGTGCTAAAGGTTCCTGTTGCATATAATCAAGCTGTTCCAACTCTATATTATGCCTCTAAAGCAGGTAATATTATGGCTTATAAGCTAGCTGATAATGCTCCTTCAGACATGAACATCTATCCGTTTGATTTAGGTGTTAAATCGGGTAATCACCCGTTGAACATTCTATTTAATGACTCATCTTTATATGTTCTTGATTGTGGTAAACAGTTTACTTATATCAATGATGAAGATGGAAATAAAGGAGATGGTAGAATATCTGTTATCTCAAAAGATGGTTCTAAAGTAGAGACCATGATAACTAATTCAGGAGCTGCATTCAATGACCCATTCTATGGGTATATTGACCCATCTACCAATACTCTCTACTTCTCTGATAGGAATATGGGTATTTCTAAAATCGATATTCGCGATCGTAATAGAGCTATGAGTAGAGGTGATTTTCCTTATTGGGTTCAGAATGATAGATTAGGGTATTATAGTACCAAACAGATTGTTTATGGGTCTATGAATGCTTGTTTCACTAAAGTTGGATCAACTTGGTGGTGGAACAAAACATATAATGGGGCCGGTATTTTCAGATTCCAAGAGTCTGATATCAAGAATGCTGCAGTTCCTGCAGATGGTTCAGTTCCTGCACCTTCAGCTGGTCAAGCTCTTGATAATATGTTTATTAAATCTCTTGTTGTTGATGAGTCAAGACAAGTTCTATATGTATATGGAGGAGACCCAGGTTATGAAGGATTCTATAGTATTCCTTTAGATAAGCTATCTTCTATAGGAGGAAGCAGAACTGAGTTTCTTAAATATAGAGTTGCTGCTCTAGTTACAGATACTGATGGTGCTTCAGGCGAGTATGTTGGTATTTGCCAATTGGCTCTTGATAGTAGAGATGGATCTGTATACTTCGGTTTCCGCTCAGGTAACCCAGCTGAAAGAAGGTCTGGTCTTATGAGATATAACCCAAATACTATGCAACTTACAACTATTGTTGAAGGTGTAGATATATATGGTGTTACCATAAATCCAAACCCAGCGAAGCTTTTTTAATGGTATGTTGAATTAATGTTGATTGGGTAAGAGAGAGTAAATACTCTCTCTCTTACTCATAAAATAAATCTGTTGAATGAAAAACTTCCTTATTACCTTGCTAATATCTGTATGTATGCTACCCTCTATGGCTCAAATGCCTAAGAGTGAGATGAGAGCTACATGGTTAGCAACTGTATACTCACTTGATTGGCCAAATACTAAGATTTCTAATACAGGCAATTTATCTCAGATAAATAGTCAGAAGAACTCAATGATTAGAATACTTGACTCACTTCAGAGAGCAAATGTAAACTCTCTTTGTTTTCAGGTTCGTTCTAGATGTGATGCGATGTACAAATCATCTTATGAGCCTTGGTCCTCTGACCTAGTTGCAACTCGCGGACTAGAACCAGGATATGACCCTCTGGAGTTTGTAATTCAAGAGAGTCATAAAAGAGGTATTCAAGTTCACGCTTGGCTTAATCCCTATCGTTTTGAGAGTTCTAGAGATGCTTGGTTAGGTCAAGTGGGAGATTATAGAGAGAGCAATCCAGAGTGGGTAATGATCTATGAGGATGGGAAATCTATTCTAGACCCAGGACAGCCAGGTGTAAAACATCTCATCAAATCGATTGTAGGAGAGATTGTTAACAATTACGATGTTGACGGTATTATCTTCGATGACTATTTCTATGCTTATGGAGGAACTCCTTCATCTTTAGATCAAGCTACACAGAACCAATTTAAGCCTCAAGGTGTTAACCTTTCAGATTGGCGTCGTGATAATGTTAATAGGATGGTTGAGGCTGTATATGATACTATACAATCAACAAAACCATTTGTGACCTTTGGGGTATCACCATTTGGTATTTGGACTACTGATAGAACCGTTGCTGAGAAAGAGGGTATTACTCTTCCAAATGGCATTACAGGTAGTAATATGTATGAAACCATTTATTGTGACCCCGTTGCTTGGCTTAAAGATGGAACAGTAGATTATATATCACCGCAGCTTTATTGGGAAACTACATCTACAGGACAAGACTATGACGTACTTTGTCCATGGTGGTCAGATTTAGCTAATCGATTTAATAGACACTTCTACTCTAGTCATTCAATAAGCAATTTAACAGCTACATATCAGTCAGATATGATAGAGGTGAAGAGTCTTGATAACTCAAACAGAGAGATTGTCAATCCATCATCTCTATCAAATATGGAGAGATCTATTATTGCTCAGATCAATTCAGCTTCAACAAAGAACAGTAGATTTGGACCAAGTGAGGTTCTTCTTCAGGTTGACAGAAATAGAGCGAGTGACAAGAATGGAGCACCAGGTAGTATTTTCTACTCAACAAAGAACTTCTATCTAATAAAGGGCTTTATTGATTACATGCGTAGAAACGTATTCTCTTCACCAGCACTTCGACCATCCATAAATTGGAAAATGCAGCAAGAGCTTGGTTTAGTTGATGAGCTAAAAGAGGAGTATTCTACCCTTAGTTGGAGTTCACCAGTGGATAATGTCTGCTTTGTTGTTTATGCAATTCCAAACTCGGAATATACTTCACCTAAGCAATTTGCAATAGCAGACTATATGCTTAGAGTAAGTTACGAGAACGAGTTTCAACTTCCTCAAGGAGTATCATCAACTACTCATAAGTTAGCCGTATCTATTCTTGATAGATTTGGAAATGAGTATTCTCCAAGAGTGTTAGGTGAGGGTGCATCTGAAGCTAAAGCTGCTATTCTAAACTATCCTTTGAATGATTCAAAAGTTGTTACCCCAGCAATTTTCAGTTGGGAGAATAATAGCGATGCAGTAGGGTACTATTTCGAACTATCATCTGATGCAGACTTTAGCGAATTACTATCTTCCCGTTTTGTTGAGGAGAGCTCATTTAATAGTGCAAATATTTCAAGCTTAAAAGAGAATAGTCTTTACTATTGGAGAGTCAGATCAAGGTTCATTAACCACGTTGACTTACTTTCTGAAGTTAGAAGCTTTACAACTTCTCAATTTCAGATATTATCACCAACTAATGGAGAAAAATCAATCTCACTAACACCATTGATTACATGGAATTCAGTTTCTGATGTAGAATCATACTTTATTGAGATTGCAACTACTTCACTATTTGAGTCAAGCAGAATAGTTTTCACTTCAAATAGTAGTGAGGCGAAGTTAGAGATACCTGAAAAGACTTTAACGCCAAACAGTACATACTATGTGCGTGTTTCTGCAATTAAGGGTGATGGAAATACTATTACAACAAACACAGTAGGGTTTGAAACAATAGAACAATCATCTAAGGTTCCTCAGATACTCTCGCCTAAGAGTGGGGATACTATTCTAGGTGATGTAGTAGAGGTGACATGGACAGAGGACGTAGCTCCAGGTTATAGAGTTGAACTTTGTGCAAATGCTTCTTTCCCTTCTCGGGAGATAAAGATAAAGACTACTTCTGCATATGTTTTCAATACTGAGTATACAGGATTAACACCTAATAAGTACTACATACGTGTGAAAGCAATAGAGGGATCTGGTTACACAGCCAACTCGGAGGTAGTAGAGATTAACTTAGATCTCAATACCTCTATTGGTGGAATAGATAAAGATGCTATCTATGTTTCTCAGTCTGGATCAGGCGATATTAGCTTAATATTCAGAGGAGGAGTCTCCCAAGAGACAACATTTAGAGTATTGAATAGTCAAGGATCCATTCTATACACTCAATCAGTTAATGCAGGTAATGAATTCAATCTGCCTATTAAGCAATCATCTGCTGGTATATACTTGGTTGAGATAATCTCCGCAAATGAGAACAAAATAATTAAATTCAAGAAAAACTAACCGTGGGGGGTGTTAGTATCCCCCACACTTATTAATCACTTAATACTTTATTATCATGAAGAGAACTTTACTTCTCACATCTCTAGCTCTAGCTTCTTTGACAGCTTCAGCTGACCTTCCTAAAGACCCTGCAACTTATGCTCCTGTTGAAGGGTATCAATTGACTAACAACTGGATCTATTCAAGAACAACAGACAACTTCCCAGCTTTTCTTGGTGCAGCTAACTCAGTAAGAGGTATGGCGGCAACAGAAACTGAGATCTTTTTCTGTAAACGCGTGGGATCAACTTTCTCTATCGTTGTTGTTGATGGTGCAACCGGAACAGTAACTAGAGAGGTTAGTGTTCCAAGTGAAATATTCGAAACTGGAGTTGATGACAAAGGTAATACAACTTACTTGTTGGCATTAAATGATATTCAGATTGATGCTGCTGGTAATGTGTTGGTTAGTACATTATGTACTGATATTACAGGATCTGGTTTCCGTGTAGATAAGATCAATATGGTAACAGGTGCAGTTACAAATGTTCTTAACGAGAAATTTGAGAAAGTAGAAGGAGCACCAGTACTTCGTATCGATGCTTTCAATGTTTATGGAAGTGTTGATGGTGATGGTTACTTAATGGCACCTATCGCAGGTGTAGAAGTTGGTCAAGGTGAAATCGTTCTTAAATGGCCTATAGCAGGTGGGGTAGTTGGTGAGGCTGAGTATATCTTCCTTCAAGAATTTGTGCCTTCTACTGCAACAGGTTCAGCTACAGCACCTCGTGTTCGTCCTGTTAGTGAGAATCTATTCTACCATGATGGTAATGCAACATACCCTTCTCTATATGATATGGAGGGTAATTTAATAGAGGGCTTTAATGCTGAGAATTTCGAAACCTTGAAGCCTATTAATGAAGGTCACAATGGTGTTACAGAATTCTCAATGAATGGAGATGATTTTATGGTGTTTGCTGCCACAAATACAGCTTTGGCTCCAGCTTCTTCTTTCATAATAACTCGTCTTGGTAAGGGGATGTCTATGAACGGAATGCAGCCTATCTACCGTCTACCTGCTGCAGGATTTGGTAACACCTCCAACGAAGTTCGTACTGCTATCCCTCAGGTTTTTGTTGATGAGGTTAATAACAAAGCAATGATATACCTATATGTACAACAGAATGGTATTGCATCTTATGAGTTCAGCACTGTATCAACAAGCATCGGTGGTGTAGATAGTGAAAATTCACCTATCGTTTCAAGCAGATACTATGATATCACAGGACGTGAGGTTGCTAAACCAGCTAAAGGAGTATTCATTGTTAAGCATACTCATGAGAATGGAGCAACATCCATCGAAAAAACCTTTGTAGACTAAACAAGGAGAATAATTTAGAGGGGGTGTCTATATAGACACCCCTCTCTTTTTACCAATTAATAATACCTAGTATAAACATCACCATTTTTATGCGATGAAGATAACTCTACGCACACTTCTTTTCATCTGCACACTTCTCTCCTTAGAGATATCGTATGCAGACCACACAGTTGGTGGCCGAGTTTACAGTGTTGACACATTAACATCTGTACAAGTTGGACCATCATCACACTTCTCACGATACAGTTTTAAACACTCAACAGCACCACTATTAATCTCTCTTCTCAAGGTGGACCTCAATGATCCATACGTTCAGATATCCACAGTTATGAGTGCAGACTCAATCTCAGGGAGTGAACGCCCATCAGCGATGGCAAAGAGAAAGAGTAAAGAGAGAGCTCTATACTTTGGCGGAACTAACGGTGACTTCTATGCTACGACTGGAGCAGTTGGAACACCTGTAAATGGACAGATTGTTGAGAGTCAAGTTACCCGAGTACCACACTCCTCAAGACCTCTCATTGGCTTCGATTCAAATAAGAATCCTCTTGTTGGACTCTTTAAGTTTAGAGGATTAGTAAAGAGCCAGAGCGGTGATTACACAATTAGCAGAACGAACGACTCAAGAGGAAACAATGAGCTTATTATATACAACAGCTTTAATGGTAAAGGAACACGCACTAACCCTTACGGTACAGAGGTTAGAGTAGAGCTTGTTGATAGTGATTGGGCTATTAATAGTGAGACTAAAGTCAAAGTCGTGGCAATTGAGAAAGCAGTAGGTAATATGCAGATAGGTGCAAATAACGCTGTCCTTTCAGGGCATGGTGATGCGGCAGCTTATCTGAATAACCTCACTGTTGGAGATCAAATAACACTTCAACTATCTGTTGATACAGATCAAGGTGTTAATGATGTAAATTTCGCAGAGATGGTTGGTGGAGATAGATTGATACTTTCTGGCGGAGAGATTACAGATAATGATTGGGCAGAAAACCATCCTCGTACTGCCATTGGATACTCACAAGACAAGAGGTACTTATACTTCATGGTTGTTGATGGCCGTTCTTCTCTATCTGTTGGATGTACTACTAAGCAACTTGGCGAGTTAATCAGGCTGTCAGGTGCATCATACGCAATGAACCTTGATGGAGGCGGCTCTAGTGCTCTTTATGTTAATCATCTAGGTGTAACAAATAACCCAAGTGATTATAGTGAGCGTGCTGTAGCAAATGGCATCTTTGCTGTATCCACAGCACCAGCAGATGAGATAATAACTAGTATATCAACAAAAGAGTATAAGTTCTCAATCCCAACTTATGGAGTAATCAATCCAACTTTTTATGGATATAATAAGTATGGAGTTCTTATAGACTCAGATCTTAAAGGTGTAACCCTATCATGCAGCGATGAGCAAGGTTATATTACAGATGATAATTCATTTGTTGCAACATCACCAATGGATGGATCAATTAAGGCTACTTACCAAGGAGTCTCAATTGATATACCTTATCAAGTAGATGGTCAGGCAGATATATCTCTTAGATTAGACTCTGTTGTCCTTGATTCAAAACGTGACTACTCAATCGAGGTGATAGGTAAAGTAGGAGTAAATACTATTCCACTTCATCCAAATGCATTAACATGGATGGTTCGCGATCCTCAATTTTGTGAGATAATAGAGGGAGTTATTAGACCAATCAGTAATGGTGAGACATGGGTTGTAGGTGAGCTTGGAGAGTTTATTGACTCGATAAAGGTTAAGGTAGAGATTCCACAAGGAAGATACCATTCACAATATCAATTCCAAGACTTAAGCACATGGAATTGTACTGCCTCATCCAATCTAAAAGATATTGAGTTCTCCACTGAAAACAGACCATCACATTGGGAGTGTGGATCAACACTAAATTATAGATACACATCAGGAAGAGCACCAAGTATTCGTCTTGCAAAAGTATTAACACTATACAGCCTGCCTGACACTTTGCGCCTGACACTTAACAGCGGTGAGGTAGATCTTTCAAAGGTTATTTTATCAATGAGAGCTTCAAATGCAAGCACAGCAAGCTCATTTTCATTTGAGAATCTTCTAAATAGTGTAGACAATACAATCTCTGTATCGGCAGAGCAAATAGGTGCTGATAGATCAGACCTTTCTAGCTACCCAATAAAGCTAGAGTATATAATGTTATACTTGAATACCACTACACAAGTGGTAGATAAGAACTACTCAATAGGTTTGAAAGAGATAACTCTTGTTTATGACAACATAGAACTGTCAACCACTTCGCCAAGCCTAGCCAATCAGATTAGAGTCTATCCAAACCCTACAAGCATAGGTAGAGTAACAATAGATCTAGATAGAGAGGTTACAAGCAAGGCAACGGCAACCCTGATATCACTATCTGGAGAAGTAATTAGATCATACACACTTGATAGTAACTTCACAGATAGAGTAGAGATACCACTTACTGGAGTTACTCCAGGAACATACTTCATCAGAGTAACATATGATGACTACTCAGAAGTGGCTAAGATCATAGTACGATAGTCAACACCAATTATCAAAGAATACATCTAAATCTATTAGCAATGAAAAGAACTATTCTCTATACATTAATTGCCTTCTCATTATCAATGAGTGCTCAGACAGTAACCATATCTAAGCCACAGAAGGTTGAAATCCCAAGCAATAAGAGAGCATTCTATCCAACTCTTAGCCGAGATGGAAGTAAGCTACTCTTTACAGGTGAAAACTACGAAGGAGTATCTCAGTATAATCTTTCTGATAGATCCATCAAAGTAATATCAGAAAAAGATGGTGCTGGTTTCGATGTCACAATAAGTGAAGATGGAGTAGAGGTATATTACAAAGAGCAACATAAGAGAGAGGGTAAGATATACCGTTCTCTTATGAAGTTCGACCAAGCAACAGGATATAATACAGAGGTCGTAGCGCCACAGCGTTCACTCAAACGTCCTCAAGTAGAGAGTGCGGGTCAGCTACAAGTTGTTGCCGAAGGTAATCTTATAGAGCGTGGTTCTTCTCGTTCGCTAGGTAATAAACCATATATCAATAGCTCTGAAGGAGCTATTGATATATACAAAAATGGAAAGAAAAGTACCATACGTCCACTAGCAACCGAGGCTTCTACATACATCTGGTGCTCTCTATCACCAGATATGAAGAGAGTACTATTTGTAGTCCCATCTAAAGGGTGCTACGTATCTGATCTTTCAGGTGAAAACCTTAAGTTTATCGGAGATATAGAGGCTCCAGTATGGTTTAATGACAACTATATTGTAGGGATGATAACTGAGGATGACGGATATTTCTTTACCTCTTCACGCATTGTTTTAAACTCCATAGAGGGAGGAGTGCAATATCAATTGAGTGGAACAGTGCCAATGTCAATGCATCCATCAGTAGCTACCTCTATCGGCAGAGTGGCGTTCAACACCCTTTCAGGAGATATATATACAGTTGATGTAACCATTAAATAAGTTAGCCATGAAGAATAAACTAATACTACTAGCACTAGTTGCATCAAATGCCCTTTCTGCTCAAGATATGTCTGGACTTAAAGTCTTTATTAACCCAGGACATGGTGGTTATGACTCAGACGATAGAAACGTTGTTATTGCTCCTTTCAAGCAAGGCGATAAGGATGGTTTTTGGGAGTCAGTGAGTAACCTCGATAAGGGATTCTATCTTAGAGATATGCTAAACCAACGTGGCGTTGAGACGCAAATGTCGCGTATACAAAATACAACTGCAGATGACCTTCCTCTCTCAACCATCGTAAGGATGGCAAACGAGTTCGAAGCTGATATGTTCCTATCTATTCACAGTAATGCTAGTGACGGTATCTCCAACTACCCACTTATGCTCTTCAGAGGATATACAGATGCACCAGAAAGACCAGGAGCTAAGGTGATGGCAACACACCTATTCAATAATTTTACTAGTAATAAAATACCAACATGGACAAGTAGCTATATTCAAGTGATTGGTGACTGGACCTTCCAACCAGGGTGGGGTACCTCAGGTTATGGGGTACTCAGAGGATTAACCGTTGATGGCGTTCTCTCTGAAGGTTCTTTCCACGATTATATACCAGAGACCTACCGTCTGATGAGTCAAGGCTATAGAAAATTAGAGGCTTGGCATTTTATGAGATCAATAGCCAATAATTTCGATAGAGGTGAGATCGACCATGGGAATATTGCTGGACAAGTCAGAGACTCAAGACTTAAGAATGAAGCCACATATCACAAAACAAAAGGAAGAGATGAACTTCTGCCAATTCACAAAGCGAAGTTGACACTAACTCCTGGTGATATAGTGAAGTACACAGATGAGCTATACAATGGAGTATTCCTATTTGATGATCTTCAAGCAGGGGAGTATAGAGTTTTAGTAGAGGCTGAGGGGTATTACCCTGAGAATTTTGATTTTGTTGTCAAGAATGGAGAGGTTACATACCACGACTTTCTTATCAATAGAGTGCGCCAAACTCCTCCTGTTGTAACAGATTGGAGCCCTAAGGTTGAGGCAGAAGAACTAGTGGAGTGTAGCACACCAATCTATCTTAGTTTTAACTGGGATATGGATGAAGAGAGTATACATAATGCTTTCACTATTGAGCCACAGACCGAAGGTACAATTACCTTTGAGGATAGTCAATACAGGCTATGCTTCACACCAAACAAACCGTGGGAGGCAACCACTACATACCGTGTCAAGCTAGATAAGTCTGCCAAACACCCAGATAACATATCAATGGAGCAAGACTTCGAGTTTAGTTTCACAACAAAAGATCGCAATAGACTAAGCCTAATACTTAGTAACCCTAAGGAGGGAGACCAAGATGTACACCCTCGCACAAATTTTAGACTACTGTTTGATAGGGTTGTCAAGACAGCTGGAATCAACACTGATATAAAGGTAGTAGATGAGTCGGGTGAGGTTCTGAGCAAGAATGTAAGAACAGTATTGAACAACAGAGCACCATCACCATACGGATCACACTATTTTGATCTAACACCTGCTATGACTCCAGGTTCTGAATATAGACTTATCGTATCAGGAACGGTACTTGATGAGGTGAATATGCCTGTTGTTGAGGAGATAGTTATACCATTCAGAGTTAGTGAGGTCGTCGTTGAAGATCAGCCAGTTGTTGAGAGTTTCGACAATACAGCTCTTATAACTAATGATTCAGAGAGTAACATAGAGTGTTCAAAAGCCACAGCACAAAGAACAACCTCAAGAAAGCTATTCGGTACAGCAGCTTGGACTCTCTCTACAACCTTCAACCAACCAGGAGCTATGGCCTCTTTCATCTCAGCTTCACCAATAACAGTGGAAGATGGAGATGTGCTTGGACTACATATTTATGGAGATCTAAGTAACAATAGCCTTGAGCTAATCCTAGAAGATGGCTCGCAGAGAAGCTACCAGCTATTTACTACACTCGACTTTGCTGCATGGCAATTCCGTGAACTTGAACTTAAAGCTCTAGAGAGTGGTAAGAGTTATTCGCTTGTTGGATACCGACTAGTAGCTAATGATAGGGAGCTATCATTAACAAATGATATATCACTAGACAACCTGCTGCAATATAAGAATCCTATTACCTCAACACCAGAGGTAGAGGCCACTATGGTTGAGCTATATCCAAACCCAGTTAGAGATAATCTATATGTGGGAATCTCTGATAACGAAGAGTTTGTTTCGGTGAAACTATACTCTCAGAGTGGTACGTTAGTGAGAGAATCAAACACCCAACAGATCTCAGTTGCTTCAATTCCTGCGGGAACATACATTGCATCTATAGAGCTCAAGGGAAAACAAATAAATCGACCAATCATTATTATTAAATAGAACTGATGAAAATAACGAGTACAATACTATTGACTCTACTGATGAGCATTCAGCTACTACAAGCAAAAGTTATAACTGGAGCTGAGCAATACAAGGAGTACCTACCTCTACTCAAGGGAAAGAGAGTGGGCATTCTTGCTAACCAGACATCCATTATAGGTGATCAACACCTTGTAGACTTCCTTCATAGTAAGAAGTTCAATATAGTTACAATCTTCTCTCCGGAACATGGCTTCCGGGGAGATGCCGATGCAGGTGAGCACGTAAAGAGCAGCACAGACCAAAAGACTGGCATATCAATTCGCTCTCTTTATGATGGAGACACAGGTAAGCCTAGTGTAGAGGCTATGCAGTCTATAGACATACTACTTTTCGATCTTCAAGATGTAGGACTAAGATACTACACATACCTCACAACAATGGTTAGAATGATGGATGCTTGTGCGGAGAACGGTGTAGAGATGATCATACTCGATAGGCCAAATCCAAATGGACACTATATCGATGGTCCTATTCTAGATATGAAACATAAGTCAGCCGTTGGATGGTTACCTATACCCATTGTTCACGGCATGACTCTAGGTGAGCTAGCTATGATGACCAATGGTGAGAAGTGGCTTCCAGAGGGAAGAAGTTGTAACTTCAAGGTTATCACTTGCAAGAACTATACACATCAGACACACTACGAACTTCCCGTGGCCCCTTCTCCAAACCTACCTAATATGAGATCAATCTATCTCTATCCATCACTATGCTTCTTTGAGGCGACACCAGTGAGTTTAGGTAGAGGGTCACAGCTCCCTTTTCAGGTTTATGGCCACCCCAATATGCTAGGCTATGACTTCAGCTTCACTCCACGCTCCATAACAGGAGCTAAGAACCCTCCACAGTTGGATAAGAGATGCTTTGGAGTGGATCTATCCAGCCAGCCATCTAACCAAGAGTTATGGAGAAGAGGTGTAGACCTCACTTATCTTATTGATGCTTACAATAACCTAAACCTTGGCGACCACTTCTTCAGACCATTCTTTGAGAAGCTTGTTGGTGTTGATTATGTTCGCACTATGATCAAGAAGGGTAAATCAGCAGAGGAGATACGTCAGATGTGGAGTGAGGATGTAGTGAAGTTTGAGAAGCAGAGAGCTCCATACCTTCTATACCCGATGAATTAGTGTAACAATAGAGTAAACAGATACAAATTATATGAGTGCAACCCTTGTCTTATTTACAATCACAGCCTTTTTTGCCATACTATATCTCATAGCATGGATAACAGGACGAAAGGCTGACAACCAGAGCTTCTTTGTTGGCAATCGCAAATCTCCTTGGTATGTTGTGGCTTTTGCTATGATTGGCACCTCCATATCTGGTGTAACATTTATCTCAGTCCCAGGGTGGGTAGCTACAAGTAGCTTCTCATACATACAGATGGTACTAGGCTTCATCTTCGGTTATTTCATCATAGCATGGATACTAATACCGCTATACTACAAGATGAACCTACTCTCCATATACGAATATCTCGAGGAGCGATTTGGTTTTGGTGCCTACAAGACAGGTGCACTCTTCTTCTTTATATCTAAGATGCTAGGAGCTGCTGCAAGGATGTTCCTCGTAGCAAGTGTGTTGCAACTCTTGATCTTCGACAGCATCGGAATACCCTTTAGCGTAAACGTGATGATAACCATTGCTCTGATATGGCTCTACACCCACAAAGGAGGGGTGAAGACACTCATCTGGACAGATGCACTACAGACCTTTGCTCTTCTAGCAGCTGTAATACTCTCTATCTACTATATGGCAAGGAGTATGGATATGAATGCAACTGCAGTTGTAGATACACTCTACAATCATGACTACACAAGGATCTTCTTCTTCGATGATATTAACGACAAACGCCACTTTCTAAAGCAGTTCCTAGCTGGAGTATTCACCACAATAGCTATGACAGGACTAGACCAAGATATGATGCAGAAGAACCTCAGCTGTAAGAATATCAGAGATGCACAGAAGAACGTCCTTTCGTGTGGTATTGCCCTTCTTCCTGTCAATATACTATTCCTTTCTCTCGGGGTACTACTCTTCACCTTTGCATCACATATAGGAATGGAGCTGCCAATGAAGAGTGATGATCTATTCCCAATGATCGCTACTAGAGGGTATCTGCCTCAAGTGGTGGGTGTAATATTCGTTGTGGGGCTGATATCTGCTGCGTACTCAAGTGCTGGAAGTGCTTTGACTGCTTTGACTACCTCGTTCACCGTTGATATACTCGGTATGACACGTAAGAGAGATGAGCAGAAGACAGCATATACACGTAAGTGGGTACACGTTGTGATGTCTATATTCATGGGGATAACAATTATAGTATTCCAGCTCTTGAATAACACTAGCGTTATTGACGCCGTGTATATCCTTGCAAGTTACACCTACGGGCCACTTCTCGGACTATTCCTTTTTGGTATTCTTACACCATGGAGTGTGCGTGACAAGCTAGTTCCCGTTGTGGCAATACTTTCACCAATCTTATCATTCATCCTAAGCAGCAATTCAGAGGCGTGGTTCAATGGCTATAAGTTCAGTTATGAGCTATTGATCATCAATGCACTAATAACCTGCCTAGGTCTACTTATCATTCGTAAAAAGAGACAATAACTATGAGAAAAAGAGTTCTTTCTACTATACTTACAGCATTTCTATGCACATCAAGCATGCTCTCTCAGCAGAGCAATAGACCACTAAACCTCCTTCCTGCACCACTGCATATAGTGGAGCAGGATGGGGAGTTCAAGCTTACCCATGCCACAACACTCCACTTCAAGGGGAATTTGAGTGACAAAGAGTATTTTCAAACCGAGATAGAGAAGCTTTTGGGCAGTAGATTAAAGGAGGTAAAGCGAGCTGACAAGCGTGCTGGGGTATCTATAATCACTGATTCATCTCTTGATATACCCAAGGAGGGATATCAGCTTAATATTGACAAGCATGGAGTATCTATCAAAGCCTCAGATAGTGATGGCGTTTTTTGGGCAATTCAGACACTCTTTCAGTTGCTACCTTCTGAGATATACTCAGGAAGAGAGGTATCTGAGGCTACTCTTCCACATCTGATTATTGAGGACTCACCACGCTTTGCTTGGCGAGGATTTATGCTAGATGTATCTCGCCAGTTCTTTCCAAAAGAGTATATTATCAAATATATTGATTGGCTATCCATGCATAAGATGAATAAGTTCCACTGGCATCTATCAGACGACAATGGTTGGAGGGTAGAGATAAAGAGTTACCCTCATCTTACGGAGAAGGGTGCTTGGCGAGGGGAGAACGAGGTGACTCCTCCTGCCTATGGTTCTGGTACAGGAAGATATGGAGGTTTCTATACTCAAGATGATATACGTGAGATTGTTGCTTATGCAAAGCAGAGACACGTCGAGGTGATACCAGAGATTGATCTCCCTGGTCATAGCCGATCTTCTGTTGGGGCATACCCAGAGATGGCTTGTACTGTTGAGGATACAACAATAAGTGTTAACGGAGAGGTAAAAAACCTTCTTTGTGTGGCTCGTGAGGAGAACTATAAGATGTTAGAGGCTATAGTCTCTGAGATGGCTCAACTATTCCCTTCGCAATACTTCCACGCTGGTGGTGATGAGGTGAACCCCTCACCATGGACCAAGTGTAAGAAGTGTAGTGCTCTTATGGAGAGCAATAACTGGAGCGACCCTCACCAACTACAAAACCATTTCACCAGACGCATGGAGTCTATTGTCAGAAAAGCTGGTAAGAGAATGATTGGTTGGAATGAGATTATAAAGGGTGGTGAGCTTGACTCTTCAACTATTGTCTTCGCTTGGCAGGCCTCTAAGTATGGATTTGAATCTGTGCGACGTGGATGGGATTGTGTGATGATGCCTGGTGAATATACCTATATCGATATGCAATACACCTCAAATGAGAGGGGGCATAATTGGGCTGGAGCGATAGAGCTAGATAAAATATACTCATACGATCCTCTTGCAGGAGAGACTCTCTCTGATGAGGAGCGCCAAAGAGTACTCGGTGTTCAAGCATGCCTATGGGCTGAGAGTCTTGACAAGCCTGCTCGTCAGGTGGAGTATCAAAGCTTTCCTCGCCTATCGGCTCTGGCTGAGATAGGGTGGAGTGCACAAGAGAGACGTGAGTATAGCGACTTCTATAGCAGACTATATGGGTCTCATCTTAATAGACTAAAGAGCGCAGGGGCTCTGTTCCGTCTTAACCCACCAAAACTAAACGTGGTTAATGGTAATATAGAGGTGAGCTCTCCTTATGATCTT
>JBOFEN010000068.1:0-3156 GCA_051648105.1 Bacteroidales bacterium | reverse complement strand
AGCATCCAATATTTAAAGTTCTCCATATTCTCTTTCTATATTAATTTATTGTGGGATATTATTTAATGATATCACTCAACTTCACATTCTGATACAACATATGTGCCTGACTACCTTCATAAATTATACCTACTGTATTCTTATCCACCATAGTCAAACAGCTGTATCCCCATCCATGACCCTCATCGAGAAATACTTGATGCTCATCATTCCATGTCTTACCACCATCTAAACTAGCCTTGATGGTTATGCTGTGTCTACCCTTTGTGGTATTTGGATTAGAGAATAGTAGGATATCCTTATTCAATGCATTATCAGCAGCATTAACCTTAATCAAACTAGCCATACAAACAGACTCTTGAAGTGCTGATCTATTAGAACTATGAGCTTCCCATGTCTTACCTAGATCTTTGGTTGTATAAACAGCACGGCTACCACCACGATTATCACGCATATTAAGCATCAGCACGCCAGGTTCAACCTCCGCAACTTGAGCCTCTGTAGTATTTGTGTGTGCATGGTTATGAATATGCCAAGTCTCACCTCTATCTTTTGAGTACATGATACCAGCATTTGGCACTTTATCCTTATCTATATATTGAATTGGGAAAACTAACGTTCCATCTTCCATCGTTATACCCATACCCGGGCCTTGAAGAAGGAAGTACCATGATTGGTCTTTTACCTGATCTGTAATATTGATTGGTGCACTCCATGTTTTTCCATCATCTGTACTTTTACTCAACACCAACTGAGCAGTGTGATTCTTATCCATCCCCTGTTGAGAGTTAAACCAAGCACGGTGATTGCCCATACCATGTGTCCATGCAGCAATAGCCCAGATTGTTCCCGTTTTACTATCAACTAATATTGCTGGATCTCCAACTCCATTCTGGCCAGACGGCAAACCACCATCCTCACCAAAGGTCATGATGGTTCTCATTGATTCCCATGTCTTACCCTTGTCTGTACTACGACTTAATCCAACGTCTACTCTCTCTTGTAGATCGACACTACTATTATAGCGAATATCATAAACAGCTAAGAGAGATCCCTTATTAGTGGTTACTAACCCAGGAATACGATATGCCATAACATTATCATCACCAGCGTGACGTACACCAACCCCCATACGGTGTACCTCAGTCTCTAGAGGAGCCTCAAGCAGTGGTGCTATTTTGTTGTTAAGCTTCACACTCTTAAAATCTGCCTTTATTGTTGAGAGAAGAGAAGTCTTACTCTTCATCTCTATACTAATCCAGAAGTAGTTAATCCCAGGAAAGAGCTTTTGATTACAATCAAAAACCACTCTATTCGATTTAGGGTTTACCACTTGCCCAATCTGAATACTATATGATGGATCTGCTGAATGTGTTTTACCAGGAACATCTCTTTTTATGTAGTGAGTTGGGTAATAATATATATTTCCACCTCGCTGTACTGCCTCTGTTCCCGAATAATATAGTTTTATAGATTTAATCTCAGATATATTGGTTAATTTATCTAGTTCAAATTCTACTTGATTAAACAAATCATTACTCTTGGCATCTATTCGCAAAAAGAATAGTGGATTGTCTTGTCTTTCAATTAGTATAGGCAATTGTGTCTCTTTAACGCGTACTGTATCCATTCCATTTGATGCTACTGCCACAACAGACATCGAACCCAATAGTATAGCCAAAAGATTACTTTTCATATATTATCTATTTATGATTGTGTTGAATAAAAATTTAGATCCAGAAAGGGAGCAATATCACTAAAGTTCCCCCTCTGGATCTTTTCACTAATACTTATTAATAACCAGGAGTCTGTGTAAGAGCTGGATCATTATCTAACAATGATCTCTCTAGTGGCCACAGTAGTTTATGTTCTTCATCTGAAGTTAATATTGGATTATCTCCAACTATATTAGCTTCTGGTGAAAATACTAGAGGCTTACCACCCTTAGTAATTGTCATACGACGTAGATCCCACCAGCGTTGTCCCTCTGTGATGAACTCTTTATCTTTCTCAGCCAAAATAGCTAACTCATTCTGTGTAAAATCACCTGGTGTGTAACCATGCTGAGCCTCATCCCAATTAGCACCATAAGCTCTCTCTCTAATTAGATTTAGGTAATGAGCTACATCTGTTCCATTACCCTCCATATTAGCAATCTCGGCCATATATGAGTAGATCAATGGAAGTCTGTAGAAAATCATATCACCACTGTAAATACGATTTCCAGCTGCGTTGATAGTTCCAATATTCTTCTGTACGTGAGTACCAAAAAGAGTAAGTTCTCCTGTTTCTAAATCTTTGTTATACGAAGTCAAGAATGTTGCCCTCTTTCTTGTATCCTCATCATCAAAAGTCAGGTATACTTTTTTATCATACTCTACAGACTGGTTGGCAGTTGATTTAACTCCTAGTGGATCCCCAAATAGTTCCCCATACTCATTGTATCTATCTTTTGTGAAACCAGTTGCCATATTATAAAGCATAACCCAGTAACCATTAGTTGCTTCACCCTCTGCATAGCGAATAGCAAAAATAACCTCTTTACCTGCTTTTGTATTTACATCAAAGATTTTAGTAAAGTCAGTCTCAAGCCCTAGCGAGTAGTTATTCATCACATTAGTGAATGACTCTTTAGCTATCGATAGATTAGATTGATCAGCAACATCATCACCAGTAGTTACCTTAGACGTCCAAAGATAAACCTCACCTTTTAGACACTCCGTTGCTGCTTTTGACCAGTAAACTTTATTACCTCTGTTGAATGGATTGAACCTATTCTCATCACCAAAATACTCAAGAGACATCTCTATATCACTCTTGATCTGAGCCATTACCTCTTTTGGTGTTGATCGAGGCATATATAGATCACTCGGATTTATTACACCCTCAACTACATCAGCTGTAAGTCTCAATGGAACACCGCCATATACTCTGTATAGGTCAAAGTAATAAAATGCTCTAAGTCCATATACTTGACCAAGGAAGTAATTCTTCTTCTCTTGAGTAAGGTAAGTTGCATTAGTTACCCTAGCGATGAATAGATTCAAGTTAGTAATTCTTCCGTACAAGTCTCCAAATTTAGTAACACCTGTATTTACCTCACTAAAGTTTTGTAGAAGAATACTACCATAACTAACACCCATTCCATCCGCACTA
>JBOFEN010000067.1:0-22997 GCA_051648105.1 Bacteroidales bacterium | reverse complement strand
CCTATTCCACGATGGTGGTTTCTCTAACACAGGGATGACTATCGAGGCTATTGAGATCTTCGATAAAGGTCTTCAGGCTTAATAAGAGGAGTTTTTACCTCATTGATAATACAACTCATCTATGATTATTAAACTATATAATGAGAATCCAAACTCACGAGATATAGATCGTGTAGTTGATGTGTTGCGTAGTGGAGGACTAATAATATACCCCACAGACACGCTATATGCTATTGGGTGCGACGCTCTAAATGTTAGAGCCGTAGAGAGAATTTGTGCTATCAAAGGTATAAACCCAAATAAGGTAAACCTATCTATTATATGCTACGACTTGAGTAATATCAGTGAGTATGCAAGAGTAGAGAATAGTGTCTTCAAGATTATGAAGCGCAATTTACCTGGTCCATTCACCTTCATTCTCCCTACAAACAGTAACCTACCTAAGATATACCGCAATCGTAAGAGTGTTGGTATAAGGGTTCCCGACAATAATATTGCTCGGGAGATAACCAAAAGATTGGGTAACCCACTATTGAGTACCACTGTGTTTTTCGATCCATTAGAGATTGAATATGCAACAGATCCAGAACTTCTGGAGGAGAGATACTCTGATAATATTGATCTGATAGTCGATGGTGGATATGGAGGGACAGAACTCTCAACAATCGTAGATTGTACTGAGGATACACCTCAGATAACAAGAGAGGGTGCTATGGAACTAATCATATGATAGTTAAATTCTAATAGTAATATTACGTTACAATTAGAGCCAACTAAATAAAAAAGCTGGAGAGCTTGATCATATTGATCAAGCTCTCCAGCTTTTTTATCTATATATCATTAGGTGTATAAACATCCGATGATTAATCAATAACGAAGTATCTAGATTCGGGGTGAGAGATGATTAAACCACTCACTGATGAGGCAGGAATCATAGCACCATTCTCACTCATTCGTATACCTATTCGGGAGAATTCAATCAGCTCTTCGAGAATAAAGTTTGAGCTCTGATCAGGTATAGATGGGTAACCTATAGCTGGACGGATACCTTGATAGTGGCACTTATAAAGCTCCTCTATGGCTAGATTCTCATCAGGATCATATCCCCAGAACTCTCTTCTTACCTTCTCATGCAACCATTCAGCTGCAGCCTCCACCAATCTATCAGCTATTGATTGTAGCATTAGTAGTTGGTAATACTCCCCATCAGTCTTCTGTTTGAGTATCATAGACTCAAGTACTCTACCAATAGTTGTTGCAAACCCACCTACATAATCACTCTTTGGTGAAACGAAGTCTACTAGAGATAAGCAGTCCCCATTATCATTTGGACGAGATTGTCGTTTGAAAGGGAATCTAATAGTCTCATCACCTTTAGAGAATAGTAATGCCTCACCATCTCTGTGAGCAGGGAATATTGTATATAGTGCCTCTATAGCTACATACTCATCATTTGCAAGCTTATTTAGTAGCCTCATAGCATCTTTGTGTAGTTGCATAGCTTCACTAGCCTTCTGCCTCTCCTCTACAGGAAAAGATACAAGCCATGAAGCACGACAAGAGTCACAACCATGAATGTCTGCAATCTCAGAATATCTACCGCTTAGCTTCCATGTATGAAAGAAGAATCTCCAGTTGATATATGGTATTAGCTTATCTACAGATATGCTAATACTCTGTATTCCCTCCACTCTAGGCTTGTAACCTTTGTAGTTGTCCCAATCAAGTTTCAATCCTTTAGATATTGACTCCTCAATTGAAAGATGATTTGTAGCTTTACTGTGCTTCTCTCTTAATTGAGCTTGCTCATTCTTAAGCTCCTCTTCTAGTTTGCTTCTTAACTCCATATTACTCCATTTTGATAATACTCCAGGTATCATAGATGCATCTCTAGTATGGATTACCGCTCCGCTATAACGAGGAGCAATCTTCACAGCAGTGTGTAACTTCGATGTTGTTGCACCGCCCACAAGTATAGGAACCTTCAGGCCACTCTTTTCAAATAGAGAGGCTAGATTAGACATCTCCTCAAGTGAAGGAGTGATCAACCCAGATAATCCAACAAAGTCAGGCTTCTCCTCTAAGGTTCTCTCAAGAATCTCTTCGTGAGATACCATCACACCAAGGTCAATCACCTCATAGTTGTTGCAAGCAAGAATTACACCAACAATATTCTTTCCAATATCATGAACATCACCCTTTACTGTCGCAATAATTATCTTACCAGCTCTGCTTTGAGATGATGAATCCTTTTGTGATTCAATTATTGGCTCAAGGAAAGAGACAGCTCTCTTCATCGTACGAGCAGTCTTTACCACTTGAGGTAGAAACATCTTACCTTCGCCAAAGAGCTCACCAACTCGGTTCATGCCAACCATTAGCACCTGCTCAATGATCTCAATAGCTCTAGGGTAGTGTGGTAATATCTCCATTAGATCATCCTCTAGATGATCACCAATACCTTTTACTAGAGAGTGTATTAATCTCTCCTCTAATGAAAGCTCACGCCAAGCCTCTTGTTTGACCTCCTTTTCACCAGAAGAATCACCCTTGATCCTTTGGGCAATATCAATAAGTCTCTCTGTTGCATCATCATGACGATCAAAGATAACATCCTCCACACACTCTAGAAGTTCAGCAGGTATATCATCATAGTTGATAGCCTCCGATGGGTTTACAATACCCATATCCATACCCACCTTTATCGAATGGTATAGAAATACGCTATGCATAACCTCACGAATATAGTTGTTGCCTCTGAAAGAGAAAGAGAGGTTACTCACACCACCACTAACCTTTGCCCCGGGAAGGTTTTCCTTGATCCAAGCTACTGTATGAATGAAATCTATGGCATATCTCTTATGCTCATCAATACCCGTAGCCACAGCAAGGATGTTTGGGTCAAAAATGATATCTGTAGGTTTTACACCAACAATCTCAGTTAATATCTTATATGCTCTTTGGCAAATCTCTATTCTTCGATGAAGGTTGTCAGCCTGACCCCTCTCATCAAAAGCCATAACCACCATAGCAGCACCAAGCGACTTGATAGCTCTAGCTTTAGCAATAAAATCCATTTCACCCTCTTTTAGAGAGATGGAATTTACAATTGACTTACCCTGTATAGACTTGATACCAGCCTCAATAACCTCCCACTTTGAGGAGTCAATCATTATTGGTACTCTACATATCTCAGGTTCTGAGGAGATGAGTCGAAGGAATGTAACCATAGCCTCCTTAGCATCAAGCATACCATCGTCCATGTTTACATCAATAACCTGAGCACCATCCTCCACTTGCTTACGTGCAATTGATAGTGCCTCGTCAAACTTCTGCTCTTTGATTAGACGAAGAAACTTACGAGATCCAGCAACGTTACACCTCTCACCAATATTTACGAAGTTATTCTCAGGGCTTACCACCAGCCTCTCAAGACCAGAGAGGTGTAGCTCGCTATCTCTATCAATAACTTTTAGCTCACGAACAGTAGCTCCTTGAACTAGCTTTTCATATTTAGCTATATGATCTGGAGTAGTACCACAGCAACCTCCCAGGATGTTTACCAACCCCTCGTTAATGAACTCCGATAGTTGAGTCGCCATCTTTTCGGGAGTCTCGTCATACTCACCAAACCTATTTGGTAGACCAGCATTAGGGTGAGAGCTTATATATATGTTTGGAGCCAAACGGTTGAGTTCACGAAGAAATGGTAGCATGTCACTAGCCCCAAACGAACAGTTAAGTCCTATAGAAAGAATATCTGCGTGTTCGATAGAGATAAGGAAAGCCTCCAGAGTCTGACCAGAAAGCGTACGCCCTCCCTTATCAGCAACAGTCACAGATAGCATAATCTCAACTCTTTTGCCCGTCTCTGATATAGCCTCCTGTGCGGCAGATATAGCTGCCTTAGCATTTAGAGTATCAAATATAGTCTCAATGAGAAGAGCATCAACACCTCCATTGATTAATGCAACCATTTGTTCTTTATAGGCATCCATCAGCTCATCGTAACTAACAGATCTATATGCAGGATCATCTACATTTGGAGATATAGAACAGGTTTTGTTTGTTGGACCTACAGATCCAGCTACAAATCGCGGTTTGTCTGGTGTCAGTTTACTCCACCTATCAGCGGCAACACGTGCAATACGCGCTGCTTGATAATTCATCTCGTAAACCACACTCTCACATCCATAATCCTCCATAGATATGGAGGTAGAGTTAAAGCTATTTGTCTCTATTATGTCTGCACCAGCCTCTAGATATGAATCATGAATAGCCTCAATGATATCAGCCCTTGTTAGGGAGAGTATATCATTGTTACCCTTCTGCATCTTCTCAGAGTTAGCAAAACGATCACCTCGATAATCCTTCTCCTCAAGCTTGTACTGCTGTATCATAGTACCCATAGCACCATCCAAGATGAGGATGCGCTTACTTACTATATCTCTTAATTCCTTCATAGGCAGATATTATTTAGGACTACTTTTTGTTTGAATATTACAATGACTGTTCCACTCCCTTCATTGATAGCTGTATGCGGCGACGTTCGCGATCCACACCTATCACCTTCACCATCACGTGCTGGTGAAGCTTGACAACCTCTGTTGGGTCCTTCACAAATCTGTCGGCAATATGAGAAACGTGAATCAATCCATTCTCTTTAATGCCTATTTCAACGAAACACCCAAAGTTTGTCATATTGTTTACTATACCAGGAAGTACCATTCCCTCTTGTATATCATCCAGAGTCTTAATGTTTGGGTCGAACTCAAACATCTTGATCTGTTGGCGAGGGTCACGTCCTGGTTTGTCAAGCTCCGAGATGATATCCTTCAAAGTTGGCATACCACACTTGTCAGTGACATAATCTTCAAGCTTTAGACTCTTCTTTAGCTCTTTGTTTTTGATTAGATCCTCTACGGTTACACCAAGGTCTTTCGCCATCTTCTCTACTATTGAGTAGCTCTCAGGGTGAACCGCTGAGTTGTCTAATGGATTCTTCCCACCAGATATTCTAAGAAAACCAGCTGCCTGCTCAAATGCCTTATCACCCATTCGTGCAACCTTCATCAGCTCTTTACGTGAACCAAATGCACCATTTGCCTTGCGATACTCTACAATGTTTTGAGCCAACGTAGGACCAAGACCTGATATGTATGTCAATAGGTACTTACTCGCGGTGTTCACGTTTACACCAACTAAGTTAACACAGTTCTCAACCGTCTGGTCTAGTGATCTTTTAAGTTTTGTCTGATCAACATCATGCTGATACTGACCAACACCA
This sequence comes from Bacteroidales bacterium, assembly GCA_051648105.1. Taxonomy (GTDB): domain Bacteria; phylum Bacteroidota; class Bacteroidia; order Bacteroidales; family UBA7332; genus UBA7332. The sequence goes on along the minus strand of JBOFEN010000067.1, from coordinate 17,710 downwards.
ATAGATTTAGGGTCAATCTTTACGAGTTCAGCCAATGGATCCATTAGTCTTCTACCTATTGAAACGGCACCACGAACAGTTACGTCATACTCAGGAAACTCCTCACGAGCAAGCTTTGAGGCAGAATAGATAGAAGCACCATTCTCACTAACCACATACACCTGCACCTCACGAGTGAAACGCATCTGCTTGATGAACTGTTCTGTTTCACGGCTAGCCGTACCATTACCTATGGCTATCGCCTCTATATTATAAGCCTCCACCATTTGAGACATCTTACGCATAGCCATAGATCTCTCGTTTTGCGATAGGTGAGGGTAGATAGTGTCATTGTGGATAAGGTTACCTTGAGCATCACAACATACAATCTTACAACCTGTGCGATAACCAGGGTCAACACCCATAACACGCTTCTCACCTAGAGGAGCTGCTAGAAGAAGTTGTCGAAGATTCTCGGCAAACACTCGTATAGCCTCCTCGTCAGCCTTCTCCTTAGATAATCCACCAAACTCTGTCTCTATAGAAGGTTTGATCAGACGTTTGTAGGAGTCTTTCATTGCATCCTCTACCATAGAAGAAGATTCACTATTACCCTTTACAAAGAATCGACCTAATCTCTCTACGCCCTTCTCATCATCCGGAGTTATTGATACCTTTAGGAATCCCTCCTTCTCACCACGTCTGATAGCCAATAGTCTGTGAGAGGAGCATCTTCTCAATGGCTCTTCAAACTCGAAGTAATCTCTATACTTCTCAGCTTCCACCTCTTTGCCTTTAACAACTTTAGAGGAGATGATAGCTTCACGTTCGAATTGACTACGAACGATATTACGAGCAGTCTCATTCTCGCTGATCATCTCAGCTATGATATCCTTCGCACCCTTGAAGGCATCATCTAGATCTTTAACATCCTCTTTAACGAACTTCTCAGCTCTTTGAGTAATATCACGCTCTCTTTGTCCCATGATCAACTTAGCTAGTGGCTCAAGCCCCTTCTCTCTAGCTATCTGACCACGAGTACGACGCTTAGGTTTGAATGGAAGATATATATCCTCAAGTTCTGTTGCATTCCAACAGCCCTCGATACGATTTTTAAGTTCACCCGTCAAGTTGCCTTGCTCCTCTATGGTGTTTAAGATAGTCACTTTACGCTTCTGCATCTCACAAAGCTTCTCGTACTGCTCTTGAATAGCAGCAATAGCAACCTCATCGAGTGCTCCTGTTCTCTCTTTTCTATATCGACTGATAAAAGGTATTGTAGCACCCTCGTTTAGTAGCTCCACAGTGCTCTCTATCTGCTTCTCAGATATAGATAGAGATTTTGATATTATTGAGAAAAATATATTGCTCATAGTTCAATTCTTTATTTAAATGTAACACCTCGCAAAGATGCTAAACTTATACCGTTTTGACAAATTAAGAGCTATAACATTGGCACTAAGTTTGAAAAATGAGCATAGTTTTATGGGTGGTAAGGCAAAAAATGATTACATTTGCGGGCAATAAAGCGAAAACGAAACTTATCACAAACAGCTTTTATGCAAGAAAAGATCATTATCCTCGATTTTGGATCACAGTACACTCAACTTATCGCACGTCGTGTGCGTGAGATGAACACCTATTGTGAAATTCTTCCTTACAACAAGTTTCCTGAAAACACCGATGGTGTTAAAGGAGTAATCCTATCAGGTAGCCCTTTCTCGGTTAATGACCCAGAGGCTCTTACCATCGACTTATCAAAAATACGTGGAATCTTCCCTGTTTTGGGCGTTTGCTACGGTGCACAATATCTCGCTAAAAGTTCCGGAGGCCGTGTTGGCTCTGCTGCTTCTCGTGAGTATGGTCGTGCCCACTTGCAGTCGTTCGACAAGGAGGATTTGTTGTTTAAAGGCGTTCGTGATAACTCACAAGTTTGGATGTCACATGGTGACACTATCCTAGAGATGCCTTCTAACTTCAAGGTTATTGCTTCAACTGAAGATGTTGACAATGCTGCTTACCGTATTGAGGGCGAGTCAACTTGGGCAGTTCAATTCCACCCTGAGGTTTACCACAGTGAGGATGGTACTATCCTTTTGAATAACTTCCTTAAAGATATCTGTGGGTGTACTCAAGACTGGACTCCAGCCTCATTCATCGAGACTACAGTTGCTGAGCTTAAAGCTAAACTAGGTGACGATAGAGTAGTGCTTGGTCTTTCTGGTGGTGTTGACTCAACTGTTGCTGCGGTTCTTCTAAACCGTGCTATTGGCAAGAACCTATTCTGTATCTTCGTAGACAATGGACTTCTTCGTAAAGATGAGTTCGAGTCAGTGATGAAGAACTATGAGGTGTTGGGTCTTAACGTTATTGGTGTTCGCGCTGCTGAGAAGTTCTATGCTGACCTCGCTGGGGTGAGTGATCCTGAGCAGAAGCGTAAGATCATCGGTAAAGGCTTTATTGATGTATTCGATGTTGAGGCACACAAACTTGAGAATATCAAGTGGTTGGCTCAGGGTACTATCTACCCAGATATCATCGAATCTCTTTCTATCACGGGCATGGTTATCAAGTCTCACCACAACGTAGGTGGACTACCTGACCGTATGAAACTACAGATAGTAGAGCCATTGAGACTACTATTCAAAGATGAGGTGCGTCGTGTAGGTCGTGAGCTTGGTATTCCAGCTAACCTAATCAGCCGTCACCCATTCCCAGGTCCAGGTCTTGCTGTGCGTATCTTGGGTGATATCACTCCAGAGAAAGTGCAGATCCTTCAAGAGGCTGACGCTATCTTCATCAACGGTCTTCGCGAGCATGGTCACTACGACAACGTTTGGCAGGCTGGTGTTATCCTTCTTCCTATCCAATCGGTAGGAGTTATGGGTGATGAGCGTACATACGAGAATGCTGTTGCTCTGCGAGCAGTTGTCTCTACTGATGGTATGACTGCTGACTGGTCTCACCTTCCTTATGAGTTCTTGGCTAAGATCTCGAATGAGATCATCAATAAAGTGCGTGGGGTGAATAGAGTTGTTTATGACATCTCGTCTAAACCTCCTGCAACTATCGAGTGGGAATAAAAAATATCCTTTAGATTAATTGAGATCGATTTGAAATTATATTAAGAGGCAAATAGTATTATTTAATACTATTTGCCTCTTTTTTTGTTGAGTTTTTTGGAGTTATTAGCTTAAGGTGTCATTTTATTCTTATATATTTATAGTTGTTGTGCTTACTATTATTACTTTTAACTGGCATATCTAATATATTTTGATGAAATTGTTTTTGACGAGCAATAGTTTGTTGTTTATTTTTGTCAAGTGTAGCAATGATGTATTTGGTATAATTAACATTTATTGTTGCCTCTGTTGATTTGTTGTTGTTATTTTTGCCGAAACTTTAATTTAATATATATGAAAAAAACTATTATTTCTTTAGCATGTCTCTTAACCCTTTTTTCTTCATGTAATAATGATAATTCTTTATTACATGATAATTATCAGGTCTCAGATTCAAATAGTAATATTATATTTTCCTCTTATGAGGAGTTATTTGAAAAAATGAATACACAGCGTACTGATAATTCCATTAAATCACAAATCATTTCTAGGGGAGCTAATTCTATAATTCAAGACTTTTTATTACAAACTCCAATTGGGAATATTTATAGTGAATCTGAAAATCTTGAAATAGAAGTAGAGGGTAAAATTTTCAAATTAGGCAAATCAGGATATACTGAGTATATTATATCTAAAGATCAATATTTATTAGCTTTAGATATAATTAAAGAAGAAGAATCTATTATAGCTAAGCTTGACCAATATGAAGAGATAGATGATTCCAATTATTTAATATCAGATGGAGTTGTGTTGGTTTATACTGGTGCACCTTTATATGAGAGATTGATATCACATAGGGAGACTAAAGTATTATTAAATAATTATACAGTAACTTGTGGTCCGTGGAGAAGTTCATCATATTTTTATATAGCTTATGGCTGTGAAATGTGGTCTAAAAACAATGGAGGCAAATATTCAACTGATATTCAAATGGAGTGGAATGGAGTTTCAATATTACGCAGACATAAAAATGACCCTGTGGGGACTGGGATGTTTATAGGTATTACTAATGGTGTTAAGACCGATAAAGGAGACTATGATAAGAAAACTTTTGATGATTTAAAGGGAGTGAATGTTAGTAAATATAGATACACAGGTAATTCTGGTATTGTGTATGCTCGTGCAATGTGTGAAGGTAAATGGGTAGGAAACAGTTTTAATGTATGGATGTGAAAAAAATTATTATTTTTATTCTAGCTATATCTTTTCAGAGTCTAATTGCTCAAAATGAACTAAATTTAGGTGTTTTATATCGTCCGCGTCATGATGCCACATTTAGTCGTCAAAGTGGGAATGTTGAACTCGAATATTCGTCAAAGCGCAATGATATAGGTGTGATTACTGGATATAAACTTTGGAAAGGTCTTAATATGACAACTTCTTTGGGTGTATCTTTCTATAATGTAGAAACTAATTTGTATGCTCTACCTGAGTTGAATAGATCTACAGGTCAAGGAGTATCTAATATAGATCTGTTTATTTCGCAAGATATTAGGTATGATCTTTTGCGAATAGCAAAGAGTTCAGATGTGGTAAATATTAATATTGGACCGATACTAAATTTTACGTATTATCAGAATATTAGTAATCGCAATCAATTTAAAGGTTTCTCTGATTTGTTAGATCAGTCAGCAAATGACTTCATTGATAAACAAAAGCTTCCTGTTTCTAATGCTGTTTTTAGATCTCCTTCAGGTTATCTATCTATAAGTGGAGGGCTATATTTTAATTTAATTTTGTTCAAGAGGATAGGGCTAGACTATTCACTAGGTTATTATTCTAATCTATTTGGAAGAACAGATATTGATGTTAATTATAGGTTTGAATCGGGTGTAATAAAGGCAAATGAATTTTCTACTGAGGAAAAGGGTCTTATTCAGACATTTTCGATAAGATATTATTTCAATTAAATACAAAGAGCATTCTCATTTGATACGAGAGTGCTCTTTTTGTATATATACACACTACTCCTATTTCAATAATATAGAGTTTTATTTGTATCTTTTTTATAACATTTTCGCAATAGTATAGTCTTCTTAATGTAACTCTTATGAGATGAGTTTCAGATACTTTTGTCACGTTGAAACAATAAGATAACCTTGTTTATAGATCGGGAAGAATAAAAAGTTATGAAAAGAAGACTATTTGCTATTGCGCTAGCTGCTATGCTAGCATCTCAAGGGAGTAACCTCCTAGCTCAGAACTCCTCTATAGTAGGAGAGAGTAGTATTAGGGTAAATACAACAGCGAGCTACTCTGTTGTGGCTGATCCCTCTGTCCTATCGTATGAGTGGATTGCTCCTACTGGTTCTCGTATTATTAGTGGGCAGGGTACTCACACAATTGAACTAGAGACTAGCTACATCTCGCAGGATGGTACACTCAAGTTGGTTATGATACTCAATGATGAGACCACTAAGAGTGAAGAACTTCCAATAAAGATTTGTCGATACATTACCAGTTTCCAAGACCATACAATCTTTCCAGATCAAACCTTTACACTAAATGGTGTAGAGTATAAGGATGCAGATATATATTATGAGAGTGTAGCAGGAGGGGCGTGTGATCAAGTTATTGCTCACAGATTGACAGTCACTCCTAGAGAGGGTGTTTATCAGGAGATGACAAAACCATATCTTCAGACAGCTACCTCTAACTCTATATGGATAAACTGGAAGACAAACTTCAATAATAGTCCTATAGTTAGATATGGTAGTGATGAGGATAATCTTGATATGACTCAGCAGGGTACAACCAATAGTCTCTCCGACTCATATTTCTGGAACTCTGTACAGCTACAAGGGCTAGAGCCTAATCAAGCTTACTACTATCAGGTTGAGAGTGAGGGTAGGGTAAGTGAGGTGTATCGTTTTAGAACCATGCCTCAAGAGGGTTCAAAAACATCTATGAGGGTATTACTTATGGGTGATCACCAGTTGAAGAGCCGCAGCGGCTACGAGTGGTTGATGAAGGCTGCCGAACGTAAGATCATGGAGAAATATGATGGTCCGATAGAGGATAATATCAATATGATCATGAATATTGGAGACCAAGTGGACGTGGGTACACTTGACCAGTATGAGCATATACACCTATTCAAGACAGAGCTTATGTCGCCTATCTTGCCTCTAATGACAGCTGTGGGTAACCACGAGACATACCAGGATGCGGGTCTGCGTAACTATGCCGCCCACTTCCACTATGAGGATCTAGAGTACCAGGGTATAAAGAGTGGGACAGAGAACTACTATGCCTACCAAGCAGGGCGTATCCTATTTGTTGTCTTGAGCACTGAGCATACTGGTAATACTCAGAAGCAGTGGGTTCGAAAGGTTGTTGATGCTGCCAAGATTGATGATAGTGTGGAGTTTATCATTAGCGTTAACCACCGACCTATTCAAGCTGAACAGTACATTGGGGATATATCCTCGTGGGCTCGTAATGAGATAATGCCAATACTCTCGGAGACTCCAAAACATATATTCAACTATGGAGGTCACCACCACCTCTATCACCGAGGTCAACTAACAGACTACCCTGTATACCATATTATCAATGGTGCTGCATCGTGGGATCAGATGTGGGGTATGTCATCAGAGAAGGATTATGATGATGTTCAGAAAACAGTAGACTATTGGGCTTATCAGATTCTTGAGTTCGACTTCGAGAAGAGGGAGATGAGTGCTGAGTGTTATGCTATAGGTAATAAGAAGTTGGTGGTTGATAATATTCTTATTGACTCATTCAAGAGGACTCTTGGTAAGGAGGCTCCAGTGCAGCCGCAGATCAAAGAGATAGATCAAGAGATTGAATTGCCTTACACCTTCGAGGGTAGTGACTATTTCACAACGACTGATGAGTTGCTCAATACAACACAGTTTCAAGTATCCTTGAATGAGGATTTCTCTACTATTGAGTATAGCAGTGTGAGGGATTTTGAGAATCTATATGGCTCCTCAGGTGACCCTCTTCATATACCTCTTGATATTCATGAGAATATGGATATAACCAAGTTGACTATTGAGGAGAATCGTCTTAAGAATGGAACTTACTTTATCCGCCTTAGATATAGAGATGCTAATATGGAGTGGTCAGATTGGTCTGACTCTAACTCATTCACCGTTGTTGGTAGCATCGATGGTGATCCTTCAATAAATATCTCTGAGAAAGTAGTGGCTCTCGATGGAACGGTTACCATCAACTATGAGTTTGCACCTGAGGGACAGAATGCATGGATAGGGGTATATCGCAAAGGTGAAAAGCCTGGCACGGGGAGTGGTACTGTGACTTCTCATAAGTGGGCATACACCAGTGGTGTTAGTGGTTCTGTTAGTTTCAAAATCAGTGAGGTGAATGAGTTCTTTGCCGTTCTTTTCGAAGATGGTGGTTATACCGAAGCAGCTCCTCGTATCCCTTTCTATGTTGGGCCTGCTCCTGTTCTATCCACAGACAAGAGTGTCTACACAGAGGGTGAGGGTGTGAAGGTTAGTTTTGAGAATGCACCAGGCTTGAAGAGTGACTGGATAGGGATATACAAGATGGGGCACACCCCATCAAAAGAGAACTCATCTTCATGGGCATATACTGCTGAGGGTGCTGAAAGTGGTGAGTTGACTCTTGGTAAATCGCTTGAAAAGGGTTACTACTTTGTTACCTATCTTCTTCGTGGAGAATATTTCGAGCCCTCAGAGCGTCAGTTCTTCTCTATCGGCGAGCAGATCTCAACTGTATCTATAGATAAATCAATCTTCTATACTGATGAGGATATCAATATTCACTATAATGATGGACCTGGTACTCCCAAGGATTGGGTTGGGGTTTATACTCAAGGTGAGATTGTGGATGTAGATGAGTTGGATGCGTTCTACTATACTTATGGTGAGACAGATGGGTTTGTTACAGTTAAAGCTGGCGATCTGCCTGTGGGTGACTACTTCTGTTCTCTATTTATTAATGACTCATACGATGAGGTTTCAGCAAGGGAGAACTTTGTGATCAGAGATAGAGAGACCTCTATCGAGACACCACAAGGTGCTACAGTTCAACTTTATCCAAACCCAACTAAAGGCTTTGTAAATATTAACTCAGATAGATATGAATCAGTTGAGGTATACTCCACTCTAGGTGTCAAGATGATGGAGATACGTCTCAACGGAGGGCGTGGGTCGGCCGATCTTAACTCTCTCTCGAATGGGATCTACCTATTCCGTTTTGTAAATCAGAATCAAGAAACAGAAACAATCCATATTGTGAAAAACTAAAACAAGGCAACTCTCCTTGTTGTATACTAAATGAGACAGGATTCAGTAGGCTCTGCGATGATGCAGAGCCTACTGTTTTTTTATATTATTCTATTCTCTCTATAGTATTACTCTCTCATTTAGAAATTATGTAATTCATAGTTGTAATTGTGTAATCGAGTAATTCACATTATCGCTACTTTTGCATTACTAAAGAGTCAAACAATGGATACTATATATATAAAGAACATGGTGTGCGATAGATGCATATTTGTTGTCAGAACTATTTTAGCTCAACATCTGATCACCATACACAATATTCGTCTCGGTGAGGTAGAGATAGTTACGCCATTAACATCTGATCAGCAAGAGAAGCTTAGGGTCTCACTCGAGGAGGTGGGTTTTGAGGTGATGGATAACCGTCGCTCAAAACTAATTGAGCAGATAAAGAGCACTATACGCGAGTTGGTGCATAGACATGATTGTGCTCTAAAGATCAATATATCTGATTATCTCTCCGAGCATCTAAATCATGACTACTCAGCTATCTCTTCTCTCTTTTCAGAGGTGGAGGGTACAACAGTAGAGAAGTTCTACATAGCTCAGAAGATAGAGAGGGTAAAGGAGTTGTTGGTTTATGACGACCTCTCTCTAAGTGAGATAGCTCTTAGACTGAACTACTCTAGTACGGCTCACTTGAGCAATCAGTTTAAGAAAGTAACGGGATTGACTCCCACATTCTACAAGCAGTTGACGGACAAGCGACGACAACCGCTCGATAAAATCTAAATATTATTAGCGATGAAGAGAATAGCAACCTTAACCTTAGTGATTCTTGCGCTGCTCATAGCAGTGCAACCACAGATTGTCCTCCACTTCTGTGGGGATAGCTTCATCGCTCTATACCTTAATCAAGATCCATTTGAGATAAACCCTTCTTGCGCGATCACTAATCATTGTGAAGGTAGTGCTAATGATATCCATTCAAAAGGGTGTGACAAGCAGAGAGTATCTGTTATTGATGTAGACTCGGATGAGTTCTTGAGCTCTAATCATAGCTTTAATGATATAAATATAGAAGTCACAATCCTTAGCCTATCACTACTATCACTCTTTAGGTTACCCCTGATTTCTCAAGCTGAGGCTCTATATTCTGAAGTTCCTCCATACCCCAATCTTCAGACAACAGGTCGAGAGATACTGTTGCGTCACTCAATACTCCTAATTTGATTAAGATAGAACTATAAGCGTACTTATATTTTTATTTCTACTTGACCATCTTATACAGATGGTTGAGTGGGGCTTTATATCCATAAATAAGCCCTTATCTATCTACTCAAACGCAAATTAGGAAACATTATGCGAATAAATAATAGTCTGTTTCGCTTGCTTGCATCAGCCATAGGTATGGTGCTTGTCGGGCAAACAGTAGCACAACAGACTCTATCTCTGAGAGAAGCTCTTGAAATAGGGGTAGACAACTATGAGACAATAAAGGCAAAGAGGCTAAATCTTGGGGCTGCACAAGCTGATCATAGAGCTAGTAAAACGCTCTATATGCCTGAGATATCCATCTCGGCTCAGCAATACTTTGGTACGGCGAATGCTCTTCATGGGCCTCAATATGGTTTTGGTCAGGGTAATATATCTATGGGTGCACCTCAGGAGAGTCAGAACTGGGATGCGGCTTTCAGCTCTCTTTATAGTGCTAACCTCAATTGGAACCTCTACTCTTTTGGTTCTAGAGCTGGGAGAGTCAACCTCTCTAAGAGTAAGATAGAGCGTGCTCAAGCTGAACTTGAGCAGGAGCTTTTCGAGCATCAGATAAAGATTGCTTCCTCTTATCTTGATCTTGTAGCTATTGAAGAGATACTAAAGGTGCAGAACAAAAGCCTAGAGAGGTCAAAGGTGATTCTCTCTTCAGTTGGTGCATTGGTGCAGAGTGGAATGAGACCTGCTGTTGAGCTTGCCACGGCTCAGGCTGAGGTTGCTGCGGCTGAGATCTCTCTGCTCAAGGCTCTCGATCAGCGATCTCTTGTCATGAAGGAGTTAGTTCTTAGAATGGGAGTGGAGTATCAGCTCTTTACGACTGATGGATCGTTAGCTATTAGATTGCCTGAGGATATACCCAGCGAGATGGATATATATACTCATCCAGCTCTTCGCACTCAAGATGCTCATATCTTGGAGAGCCACTCGCAAACAAGAGCTTTCAATGGTGATGCTCTACCTAAGATCAACCTTGTGGCTTCGCTTGCTGGGCGTGGTTCGGGATTCATGCATAACTATGCTCAAGATAAGAGTATGATATCTTCTTCATATCTCGATGGGGTAGGTATTGATAGGGGTAATTATCTAGTGGGGATAAATCTTAGCTGGAGTATTACCTCACTATTCAAGAATAGAGCACTTAGTCGTGCACAGAAGCAGCGCACTCTCTCTTTGAATCATCATCGTGAGTTGACGAATCAACAGTTGACGGAGTCTTTTAGATATGCAACACAAAAGCGTATGCTCACTCAGCAGCAGTATCAAGCGGTAATCAAACAGGTTGATGCCGCAAATCAATCTTTTCAGCAGTATGATAATCTTTATGGTAATGGATTGGCTGTTGTTGATGATCTTATTACCTCTCTCTACAACCTCACTCGTGCCGAGTCTGAGCGTGCTATTATTAAAGTAAATCTTTGGCATGCTTATCTAATGCAGGTCGCTAGTAGTGGAGATATAGAACTCTTTTTTAATCAACTTTGATAGTTAGCTTATGAATATGATAAAGTTAGCCCTGTACAAACCAATTGCAACCATTGTGTTGGTAGTTGGATTAGTGCTTTTCGGCTTAAAAGGAACCAAGGATGTTCGTATTGATATCCTGCCAGAGATGAATATGCCCGTTGTTTACGTGGCTCACTCCTTTAATGGATATACTCCCGAACAGATGGAGGGGTACTTCACTAAGATGTATACGAACATGATGCTATTCACAAGTGGCATCAAAAATATAGAGACTAAGAATAGTCAGGGGTTGACCCTTATGAAGGTTACTTTCTATCCTGACACGGATATGGGGCAGGCCATAGCTGAGCTGAGTGCTCTATCGAATCGCTCACAGATATTTTTGCCTCCAGGCACTCCAGATCCTTTCATCATACGTTTCGATGCTTCATCTCAACCAGTAGGACAGGTGGTGTTTCGTAGTCCTACGAAAACCAATGATCAGCTTCAAGATATAGCCAACTTCACGGCTCGTCCATTCTTGATCTCTGTGCCTGGCATAACTACTGCTCCGCCTTTTGGGGGTAGTCCTCGTACTATTGAGGTGAATGTAGACCCACAGTCACTAAGGCTACACAACCTCTCTCCTGAGCAGATCGTAGAGGCTATTACTCGTAATAACATAACTGCTCCATCAGGAAACCTGCTCACAGGGGATAAGAACCTTATCACCCCAACAAATAATAATCTTAAGAGTATATCTGACTTTGAGAATATTCCTCTTGTAAAGGGTGGGGTTCAGACACTATTCCTAAAGGATGTGGCTCAAGTCAAGGATGGTGCAGATGTGGCAACGGGCTATGCTTTGATTGGTGACAATCGCTCTGTATATATCAACGTAGCTAAGTCGGGTAATGCTTCTACATGGGATGTGGTGAGGGCGCTAAAGAGTAAGCTGCCTTTGATACAGAGCAATCTTCCTGATGATGTGACCATCTCATTTGAGTTCGACCAATCTGTTTATGTTATCAGTGCTGTGAAGAATCTTCTTCTTGAGGCTCTCATTGGGGCTTTACTAACGGGAGGAATGGTTCTGCTATTCTTGGGTGATAGGAGATCTGCTCTTATTGTTCTTCTAACAATACCTATCTCTCTATTATCTAGCGTGCTCTTCCTCCATCTTTTTGGTTATTCACTTAATATAATGTCACTCTCTGGATTGGCTCTTGCTATTGGGATATTAGTGGATGAGAGTACTGTAACCATAGAGAATATACACCGCCATCTGGAGATGGGAAAGAAGCGTAGAGTGGCCATTTGGGAGGCTTCGCAGGAGATAGCTTTTCCTAAACTACTGATTCTTCTCTCTATCCTTGCGGCTTTTGCGCCTGCTCTATTGATGGGTGGTATTCCTGGTGCTATGTTCAAACCTCTGGCTCTTGCTATATGTTTTGCTATGATCACCTCATTTGTTCTCTCGCAAACATTAGTACCTGTACTATCTGCTTGGTTTATTCTCCCAAAGAGTAGTCACAAAACTCAAGAGAGTGATTCGAGATTTGATAGACTATTGGTCGGGGTTAGCTCGGCAGTGATGCCTAAGAGGGCTTTGCTATCGATGAGCTATTTAGTAGTTTCTATTCTGCTTGTAACTCTTGTGATGAGCACTATCGGAACGGATGTTCTACCTAAGGGCAATCCTAGTCAGTTTCAGGTTAGACTTGTTGCTCCTCAGGGTAGTCGGATTGAGCATACGGAGTCTCTTGTGAAATCCTTCCTCGACAAGGTGGAGGATGAGGTGGGAGAGGAGCATATACGTATTTCATCCTCCTTCGTTGGACAACACTCATCTACATTTGCTGTGAGCCCGATATATCTTTACAATGCTGGTCCGCATGAGGCAACCATACAGGTGGCTTTGCAGGAGTGGAAGGGTAATATGGAGCAGCTCAAGGAGCAACTTAGGATGAGGGTGAAGAGTGAGATGCCTGAGGTTAATATAACTTTCGAGCCGATGGAGCTCTCTGAGAAGGTGTTGAGCCAAGGGGCGAATACTCCTATTGAGGTCAGATTCTCTGGTATGATGAAGCCGCGTAATCAGATGTATGCTATGCGACTGATGAAGGAGTTGGAGAAACTTCCATATATGAGGGACTTGAAGATGCCTCAATCGACTGCTTATCCTACTTTGAATATTGAGGTGGATCGTATTCGTGCTGGTCAGCTGGGGCTCGATATGGCTGATGTTACTAACTCTTTGGTGCCTGCTACATCCTCTTCGAGGTTCACAAATAAGAATCTATGGGTTGGGGGTATGATGAATATGGCTTATAACGTTCAGGTGCAGGTGCCTCATGATAAGATTTATGATTCTTATGATTTGGCTACTCTTCCTATCTCAAAGTCAGAGAAGGGTCTGTTGCTTAGTGATGTGGCTACTCTTACTCCTGGGACTACCTATGGTGAGACCTTCAACAAGGGATCTATGTCATACACTACCGTTGTGGCTAACCTTCATGAGATGGATCTCGGTACAGCTATAAAGGATGTAAGAAAGGCTATTGATTCGCTCGGGGAACTCCCAAAGGGGCTTAATGTTGAGGTGGCTGGATTGGCTCAGGTGTTGGAGGATACTCAGACGAGTCTTCGTGAGGGTGTTATGATTGCCATTGTGGTGATATTCCTTCTTCTAGCTGCCAACTTCCAATCTTTCCGCCTAGCATCTGTGGTGCTATCAACGATCCCCGCTGTGATCATCGGAGCACTAATGTTGCTTTTGGCCACAGGTGCCACACTAAATATCCAATCATATATGGGCATGATCATGTCGGTGGGTATCTCCATATCCAATGCTCTACTGCTGGTTACTGCTGCTGAGAATCTACGCAAAGAGAGTGGGGATAGTATATCTGCTGCAATGACGGCTGCTAAGCTTCGCCTTCGTCCTATATTGATGACAAGTATAGCTACAATTGTAGGTATGCTTCCAATGGCAATTGGTTTTGGTGAGGGTGGTGCACAAACAGCTCCATTAGGTAGGGCTGTGATTGGGGGTATTATTCTATCCACATCTGTGGTGCTGACTCTCCTACCTATGATCTTTGCATGGGTGCAGCAGGGTGCTTCGTTGAGCTCTGTATCTCTATTCCCTGAGGACGGTGAATAGTTATTGTGGTGGTGAAATGTTATTTTGTGAACAATGAAACGTATCAATTATATGAAGAAGAGTATTCTATATATCGTTCTACCAATACTATTGGGTGGCGCAGTGGCAAGTTATGTATTTATTAATTCAAGCGAGAGTGGAGCGGTGGTGGAGACTCCTGTAACATCTACTACAGCTATGCCCTCTCAACCAATGAGTATGGCAACTAATACTGCGATGGGTGGTGAGTCAAACAAAATGGGTAACACTCCTCAAAAGCTAATCTTGCCTGGTGAGATAGTTGCTGATAGGCGTTCTGAGATATTTGCTAAGACGCTTTCATACGTCAAGAGTGTTCGTGTGGATATAGGCTCTAAAGTAAATAGGGGAGATATATTGATGGAGTTGGATGCTCCTGAACTAACCGCTCAAGTGGCTTCTTTACATTCGAAGGTGATATCTCTTGAGTCGCAATTCAAGCTTGCTAGCTCGAACTACAGTAGGGCTCTCAACGCATCGAAGATCGAGGGCTCTGTCTCGCAGATTACATTGGATGAGTTACTATCCAAGATGGAGAGTACTCAGGCTATGTTGGCTGCCACTGAGTCGGACCTCCAACAGGCAAAAGCTATGACGGACTACTTAACCATCCGTGCTCCTTTTGCTGGGGTAGTCACTCGTCGTACTGTCGATATTGGTAGTATGGTTGGACCTTCTTCGAACAGCAGTAAGGAGCCTATGATGATGTTGCAGGATAATGAGAAGCTTAGGCTTCAGATAGCCATCAATGAGAAGTATGCTCCTTTGGTTTCTGTTGGCGACACTATTTCTTTCACCGTTCGTTCACTGGGCGATAGGCTCTTTAAGGCTGAGGTCTCCCGCAAGGCTGGTGCTCTCGATAGCCGCCTTCGTGCCGAGTTGATAGAGGCTGACTTCAAGAATATGGATGGCAAGTTGCTACCTGGCATGGTGGCTGATGTCACCGTCTCTCTTTAAATATATGAACCGCATTACCGTTTGATTAAATGGTAGTGCGGTTTCCTATTTTAGGCTGAGGCTAATCTCTAGTCCGGCAGTGGCTAGTCAGTAGTTAGGCTGAGGGTAACTTGCAGTTACCCTCACTGTATAAATCACTAATACTTTCATACCAGATAATCACAGCTCTTAGATACTAAAAAAACCTTGGTGTAAATAACCCAACCTAACAAGTGATATTCGATAATATGAGTGGGGTTAAAAATATTGCTGATTTAACAAATCACTATTAATGAAATGGCAAAATCTTCTCACAGAGTCTTAGTTTTGACGTTTTCTATCTACACTATCTACACCGCAGGTGGTTATCAGGTGTTTGCGGGTGTAGATAGGGGTGTAGATAGGGTGTAGATAGAATTCTATCTACACCAATGATATTTATCTTAAAATATAGTCTGATATTATCTTTTCAAGCTATTTGTATTAGACTTTACCCAAACATCATATTTGTCTGTGTAAATAACAGATATCGCAACTGTTAACTTGAGACTATGTAGATAGAAAAAAACAGATTTTTTTCTCACAGAGTTTGAAATTTGACCCCCATCAACCAATTTTACAAAAGAGATCATCTGTGGAGAATTCCTTTGTTGAGGTCTCGTCACCAGACGAGACTGTTGAGTCCACTTCGTGCCTGTTGAGGCTAGGCTGTTGAGATGTTTAGACTTCGCAGTTTAATTATGAATTCAACATTATGAATTATGAATTGATTCAGCGTAGTGGTAACGAAGCTCTTATCCGATAGATCCGTGGAGAATTCCTTTGTTGAGGCTTTGCTGTTGAGATCTCGTCTGTTGTCGAGACTGTTGAGATCACTTCTTGCCTGTTGAGATTATTCAAAGTAATAGGAAAAGATAATCTGCGAGATCTGCGAGATCTGCGTGAATCATTTCTCCGATTACGAATTAAGCATTATGAATTGACTACAGCGTAGTGGTAACGAAGCTCTTATCCGATAGATCCGTGGAGAAGAATATGTTGAGGCTTTGCTGTTGAGATCTCGTCTGTTGTCGAGACTGTTGAGATCACTTCGTGCCTGTTGAGTTTATTCAAAGTAATAGGAAAAGTTAATCAGCGAGATCTGCGTGAATCATTTCTCCAATTATGAATTCAGCATTATGAATTGATTCAGCGTAGCTCTTATCCGTTGATAAAAAGTCTGTGAGTTTAGGGGTAAAACCCTTTGACTTTATACCCCAAACTCACTGCAAAATTAGGCACAAGCAAATACCGCTACACATTATACTATGCAGCTACATGGTAGTAGGTTAAATTAAGTCCCGATTTAACAAATCACTATTAATGAAATGGCAAAATTCCCTCACAGAGTCTTAGTTTTGATGATTTCTATCGCCACATCGCCACCTTATGTAGCTGTCAGTGAGTTAAGTGTGGCGATAGGGTGTGGCGATATGTGGTGATAGGATCCTATCGCCACCAAAATATTTACCTTAACTCCTAACGTAATATTAACACAAATCCAAATCTCTCAACACAAATCCAAACACCATTAATAGTCAAAAGTAAATACCATAGGTGTTAACTGTTAAAACTACACTAATACACTCCTCCAAAACAGATGTAAAACTCTGTGAGTTTCACATCAGAGGGTGTTGAATGGATTTTACAAAATAGATAATTCGAAAGAGATCCTTTAAGAACCATACTAAAAGATAATCTATGAGCTACTTAAACAAAGACATATCCGAGAACAGTGATTGAACCACTCCAAACTTGTTGATTATTGATCTGAAGCAGTTAATAGAGGAAAGCAGACGACAAGTTGTTGTTAAGGTGAATAGTGCCATAACTATACCTTATTGGGAAATAGGGAATCCTATTAAGCAAGTAGTTATAAACGACAAAAGAGCTACATATGGCAAACAGATATTATTGAATCTCGGCAAAGAGCTCACACAAACGTATGGCAAAGGTTGGATCGAGCAACAGCTGATAGACTGCTTGCGTTTTGCAGATACTTTTGCCGATGATAAAATTCTATCTACACTGTGGAGAGAATTGACTTGGTCGCACATAAAGATGCTGATGTATATTGATGAGCCACTGAGAGTGTACTTCTTCTAAGCATATAGTTGACGCCTAAATGTTCTAGCTTATGAGCCTCAGATAGCATGCCGATTACTATCTCTCTCAAAGAATAATGATGTATTAGGACACCATAAAGGAGTGTTGCAAGGTGAGAGTATCCATCTAGCTTCTTCACGTTGCGATCATGGCCACCTAAACGACTTAGATCTTCGATTTCTTGATTATCAGTCAAATTTAATAGCTGACAGAATAGCGGCTGTCCGGTAAAATGTGTATGTTTGCTCAAGGTTGAAATATTTGGAGTCGGAAACCATAAAGTAAACCAAAAGGGTTGAATCTAATTGTAGTGACCCCCAAAAGTTGGACTATAAATTAATAATTTATATTATAGTGAGCTCGGTATTGCACCGGGCTCATTCCTTTTA
>JBOFEN010000066.1:0-4647 GCA_051648105.1 Bacteroidales bacterium | reverse complement strand
GTATTGCTATCGTTTTTATTAAGATGAAGTACGCAATGGATATGTAAATTGTAGGTACTGGTCCATGCCATAAGCATAGTCATCACATCGGTGGATTCTTTTGCGTTGTTTATGTCGTACATTAAGTCTCGTAATCCATCAATGATAACTAACCCATAGCCACTGCTTTTTCGTAGTGCGTAATCTATTAGACTTAAGCGTAAGCTTGGAGTGTACTCTCTAAGTCCAATAAAAGTCAGTCTATCAAGATCTGCTCCTGAAGATAGGTTGGCCAGTTTAAGAATACGCCCCAGCACATTGTGACAGTGGTACCGGCTTTGCTCTGTGTCAAAATAGAAAATCTTGCGTTTGCTCTCGGGTAAATTAGCTCGATAATTTAAAACGGTATCATTGGTCATAGCTGCTGCTACCATCGCTGAAATATTGAAGGTTTTCTTACTTTTCGCTTTCCCCGTAGATGCGCTGAAATTTCCAAACGTGGCAATGGTACAGTCGCCCACCCATAAGATTTGTGGAGGAACTTCGGGCTTCTCTGTTGCTTTAATTTTACCTCTATTCAAATAGCGTTCTAATAGATCATCAGGGAATTCACTTTTGAATAGCATACCTATCTCGGGACTTTCATCCTTTACTACCTGCTTTGTGGGCTGCTTATCTGCTCTCTTTGTCATCTTTCGAATCATTATTAGTGCCTTTTACAGCCTGTTCTTTATCGAGTGTTGTTACGGTAGATTTATCTATCATTTTTGTCAACTGCTCATCAGTTAACATATAGCCACCTACACTGCCTTTACGTATGGTGTGTTTTGTCTTTTTAGATCTCTTCATATCATTGATTTTATGGATTTACTGAGGAGTGTTCTTGTCTCATCCAATCGTCTAGTTCTTTCTTATCAAAATACACCATCTTTCCACGTGGTTTGTAATAGGGGATCATGTTTTGGCAGGTGTATTTATAAAGCTGAGATAGTGAGATACCTACATATTTGGCAGCTTCTTGGGAGGTTAACATATCCTTTGAAGCATAGAGCATATTCTCTATTGATTTAAGTTTCTTCTTAATCTCTATAAGACTTACTGGATCTAACTCCTCAACTTTCATTTCGAGTAACTCTACTCGCTTACATAGTACTTGTTGATTCATTCTTGGTTTTACCATTTAATTATTAGTTTGTAGTTTAACATGTATTCGCTCTATGCTGTAGCACTGATTTGTTTGCAAATTTATACTACGTATAAGCTATTAGCTTTCTTTTGATTATGATACTTTCTACTATCATATCAAGTATCATAACAAGTGAGTTTCATTTGTTTGTTTATTCTTCATTTGCCATCTTTCCTTTCAGCTCTTTAGCAAAAGTTGCAAATGGTTGGAATGGTGCTGCATGGTGTTCCTTGTAGCTGTTTAGGCATGTACTAATGGTACTTCGCTGCAATTCTTTACCTGATTTAGGGGATGATAGTAGTTTGTGTGTTTCAATTATTGATTGCCATTTATGTGTGATGAGATTAACGTCATAAAGGCAGTTCATAAACATGCTCATTTTGCCTATATTTTCAACCTGTAGTGGTGATGTTAACGTCGCATTGAAAAATAAGGACATATCCTCTTTAGTAACATTCCTCATGAACAGTGCATTCTCATTGGCAAATTGCACAATCATTGCAAGCTGCTCATCTGAAAATATGCCAATGGTAACTATTAGGTTTTCTCTTTTCCGAATAGCTTCTTGCGTATTGAATTCATGAATCATTTGTGTGTAGTCTTCCAAGCTAAAGGTCTTTTGGTTAAAGTATTTTTCTACAAGATCCGTCCGTTCAGTTAGTAACTCTTGGAGAGAGGAGATGTTTTTTGAATGTATTCTCCAGTCTTCTATGTTAGGACTGTCTATAGGTAGGTTGTAGCTTATAAAGTCTTTAACATATCGATGATATAGTTTATCACTATTCATGATCTCCAGTTGATACTGATGGTACGCTGACTCGCATAGCACCCATAGCTCATTTGGCGGTAGCATGTTCACTCTATTTTTAATTTGCTTAAAACGGTCATTGCAAAAAAAATAGAAAGATAGAGGTTGATTTTCTTCTGATTCATTTTTCGTTTTTATAGTTCTTTGTAAAAAATAGCCCACCAAGATTCCTTTCACAGTTTCTAGGTGGGCCCATATGTATAGATATAGCTATACTACGATTCCAATTATTATTGAAATAACGAGCAAAAATAGACTGTGGATGTACCATAATATAGTACATGCTAATAAATTGTTATGAGGACATAAAATCAAGTGTGTATAGACTTGTACAGTTGTATTGTATCAATTTATTCTGCAGTGCCATTATTTTAATGAGTTTGGCTTTCGTTTATTAGCCTTTAGTCTGGCCTCATTCTCCTCTTCAAAACTAAGCGGAACATGAGTCCTTCTTCCACTCTCAGCCCATTTGATGAGTTCGTCTTTGAAAAGAATGTAGTTTTTACCAGCACGGGTAGAAGGAATCTCACCCTTTTCTAGTTTATAGTACATTGTTGACTTTTTCATCCTGATAAACTCACATGCTTCATCTAATGTCATAGGGATATGGTTGTCTTGAGGTGCAAGGAGATTCTTGCTTAATTTGTCATTGAGACGTTGAATCATATCTTCAACTTTTTCAACTTTATACAATAGGGTGCTAACAACTAGTGGCAAGTCATTGAATGTTATTTTCTCTTCGCTCATTTTTATTGATTTTAATGATTTAATGATGCAAAAGAATGAACTGATTCAATGCTTACTTTCGATGATTTTAATAAGTTATAAGTAATTTGAAATAAGTGGAAGTAACGGTGCTATTTCTTGCTATTAGTGCCGTAATTAAACTGATAACAGCCTTTTTGAGGTATATCTATTTCAATAATGCAACTCCCTTTTTGACGAAGCGTTCTACGTGTAGTTTCAATTTCTAATTCTTTCATTTCAACTGGAAAACTGAATTTAATAAATGAGGCACACTGTTCACCGCTCCAACCTAATCGTTTACCAATGTTCCACACAAAGTGTCTAAGGTCAAGAGTAGAGAGTCTGCCATCTGTGATAATAGGGGTTGGTGTGAAATTGGGAATCTTCCCCCATTTCCCAATCCCCTCACATAGTATCTTTAGATCAGCTTCTTTTGTGTAACTGCATAATATGGAATATACATACTCATTTATGACTTGAAGGATATCACTCTCTAACTGTTTTTGTTGTATGTGCTGCATTTCAAGAAGTTTCTCATAGGAGATTGCACGATCTATGTGGTTTTCTGCTGCAGCCTGAATAGATGAAGTTGTTCTTTTAATCTTCCAAAGAGCGAGCGTGCATATGATACTAATAACGATTGAAAGCAGTATATATTCCCATTTACTTTGTGACCAGATAATACATGCAATAAGCTTGTGTTGATACCAGGATGAGATCATGTTTTCACCAAAGACAATAGGTAAACTTAGAATCATAAACAGTGTGAGTGTGTTTGTAATAGCCACAAAAAAGAATTTCTCCCTAACTTTTTTAGTCATAAATACTCCTAATTATTGGTTAATTATGAAACAAAGTTAAAGAGAAATTTTATAATCAGTACAAGTTATTCAAGCTGACAGGCAGTGTGTTAACTATCTTTATAAATGTATTTTATTGAATTTTCACCTCTATGTGTTATCACTATTTTCGATATTCTTTCTTTTCTTTTGCTCTTGTTTTACCACATCGTCATCTTCACCTTTTTGTACCCCAGGTGCTGATTGAACACTATTTAACATCTCTAAAGAGAGCCTAGCGGCAGCTTCTCGTGTTTTAGGGTCAGCATGACGGGCATAGAGTTGAGTTGTAGTAACACTTTTATGTGCTAAAAGACTCTGAACCGTATAGATATCGGTTCCTAATTCTAACTGAAGTGAGGCAAATGAATGCCGGAACGAGTGGAACGTGATATGTTTTCCTAAGTTGGCTGTGCTCAACCACTCCTTTAGTGGATGCTGCGTCATGGCAGTTGTGAATCCCACAAAGATCTTTCCTTTCCCTCTTGGGGCAATTAGACTGTAAGTAAAATCACTAAGAGCAATGATGTTTCTTTCTTTAGTTTTCTGGCTAATAAACTCTACATATTTACCACCATCTGCGTAGTTCTTGATGTGATTCCATGTTAATGCAATTATATCACTACGCCTTAGTCCTGTAAGGCAAGCAAAGATAGATGCTTTCTTCAGAACCTCAATACGGCAAGGTGTATTGTATAGCTTTTTTAGCTCAGTAAGAGTTAGTCTCTCTTTTTCCGTTGGTTCATACTCTATCCTGTCCAAATACTCATTTACATTCTCCTTTATCATCTTCTCCCGGAACGCAATCTTTAGGAATCCTCTAAATGTGGACCAGTAGCCAGCTACCGAATTTATCGCCATCTTCTTGCCCGTGCTCAAATTATTGGCTTGAAGAAGATAGGCTCTAAACTTTCGGCATAGGTTTACATCTACTTCTTCGAAAGTACATTTCTTATCGACAAATCGTTCGAAATGGGTATATACGTATTGCCATTTCTTATCCTTGGTTTTAAGGATGTAAGCGAAATACGCCAAGAAGTCGCCTTTCATCTTCTCTTTGTCGAGAAAATCGTAACGTTCGTTTATCA
>JBOFEN010000065.1:0-25858 GCA_051648105.1 Bacteroidales bacterium | reverse complement strand
AATGGTAACCTTCCTATACTTACTGCTCAGGAGAGTGGTTATTATGAGATTCCAGTTGTTACGAGATCATATACGGCCTCTGGTGGAACTATTAGTCAACCTAAATCTATCTATGCAAAGCTTAGCAATAGCTTCTTTGCAAATGTTGGAGATTGGAGGAATAACTTCAAAATGGGGGTTGAGTATAGACACGAAAGTAACAAGGGCGAGGGGAGATATAATGAGGATAATAATCTTCCGCTAACTCCAAATAGTAATGGTAGACCAAGACCTTACTACGATATACCAGCTTTAGATCAGATATCTGGTTACTTGGAGGATAATATGAGCTATAAGATAGGCAAACGTCGTCTATCTCTCACAGCAGGGGTACGCTATCAGATGTTACAACCTGGTAAGGAGGAGATGGTGTGGTCTTTGTCTCCACGACTAAACTTCTCGGCAGATCTAGCCAAATGGGCTGTGCTAAGAGCTGGTTATGGGGTATCATCTAAGACACCAGGTCTGGGTCACTTATATCCAGATAAGAACTATATTGACCGCATAGCTGGGGATCTAAATTATAGAATCACCCCTACAGATCCGACACAAAGGGTAGTTTATTATTACACTCATGTTGTAGATGTAGAGCGCAGTAAAGATCTTAAGAATGTTAACAACCAAAAGTTTGAGGTAGGTCTTGATTTCCGCCTTCCTAAAGATAGAAGAATCTCTGTTTTGTATTATAATGATAGAACAAAGAATGGATTTGGGAACTACTCAGAACCTCTTCCTTTCTTAGCTAATAGATATGAGTATAGTAATGCCTCAACAAATAATATATTCGAGGGTAAGAAACCAACTCTAAATGATGTATCTGTACTACATGTAGATACTGTTTATACAACTACAGGTCGTATTGGTAATACAGAGCGTAGCTTTAACCAAGGTGTTGAGGTGGAGGCATCGCTGGGAACAATAGAGGCTATACGTACCTCTTTCTTCTTGACCGGAGCCTTTATGGAGACTAAGCGTTCTAGTTCTGGGCCTAACTACTCTAGACCATCAAAGTTTCAACCATCCAATAACTATCCAGATGTAAATGCAGCTCCATATAGAGTAGAGTATGCATCTGATGCAACTCAAACGATAGATAGGAGATTTAGTACAATGCTTAGGGCTGTTTACAACATACCAAGGCTTCGAATGGTAGCCTCAGGCTCTATGCAGGTTATATGGTATAACTATAATGTAACAACCAATCAGCGTCAAGTACCAATAGCTATTCTAAGGGTTGATAATAACCTAAACATTAATAGATATGTTGTTACGGATGCTATGCTAAATGATCCAGACTATGTTATTTTTAGAGATGGTCAGACAGCATACTACCTCAAGGATGAGATAATTGATCCAAAGGATAATCCTGCGACAAAGCAGCCAATAACATTCCAGATCAATGCTAGATTAACGAAGGATATAACCAAATTAGCTAGCTTCTCTTTCTATGCAAGTAATGCATTCTTCTATGAGCCATGGCGCAAACCAATTAGTGGAGGTTCAACCACGGTAACAGAACGCAATACAGGTACTTTCAATTTTGGTATGGAGTTTACTCTTAAACTCTAAGGGATAAATAAAAATCGATAGATTATTATGAGACTTATAAATCAATATAGATCAATAATATTATTACTTCTTATTACTCTTTCTTCATCTTCATGTAGAGAGAGGGGGGGAAGTGTAGAGATATTGTCTGATGTGACAGTGCAGGTAGTGCTACCTGAGGGGTATGACCAAGATGAGGATGAGGGGTTGATAGTTCTTATGCGTGGAGCAAGAACTAGTTATAGCTCAACAACTGATCAGGATGGAGTTGCTATATTTACTGATATACTACCAGATTATTACACAATATCGGCTTCAAAATCTATTTCTCCTTCACTGATTCTCTCAGGTCAGAAGATAAATTATGAGATACTATCGCAGGAACAAACGAATGTAGAGGTTGATTTGAATGAGGTTATAAAGACGTCATTTGTTGTGAGTAAGATCTACGCTTCTGGCGTTAAGGATGATGCAAATAAGAACTATACAGCAGACTCATATATTGAGTTTTACAATAACTCAGATGAGAATGTATTGTTGGATAGTACATACTACTTTGCTCTTTGTGAGGCGGAGTCAACACCAGCTTATCCTGCAAAAGACTCTGTGGATTACTTCTTCGCACGTCAAGTGTTCCGTTTTATAAAAGATGGAACTGTGAAGGTCGTTCCTCCAGGTGAGTCTATTTTGGTATCAAACAGTGCGGTAGACCATACACAGAATGCATCTAAGTCTATTGACCTGACAGCTTCTGATTTTGAAGCTAAGGACCTTAATGGTAAGGTTCAGAACAACCCTTCGGTGCCTGCCTTAGAGCAGATGTTTACAACTTTTGCATCTATATCTAATATGAATATGGCAAGAGCAGGAGAGAATGGTGTTGTACTCTTCTCTACTACGGAAAGTGTTAGAAGTTGGCCTTCATATAATGTGCCAGGTAAACCAACATCATCAAATTTCTATGTTCGTATTCCTAATAGCACAATTCTAGATGGTATAGAGGTGTTGAAGAGTAACATCACACCAACAGATGTGTTAAATCGCAAACGTATGTCAGCGAAGATTGATCAGGGGTATTCTGCAATATCAAATACATCTGGATATAATGGAGAGGTTATAGCTCGTATTATATCTAAAGATGAAGAGGGAAATAGCACACTTACAGATTCGAATAACTCTAGCAATGACTGCTTCGTGTCTGATCAGGTGAAACCTAAGTTATATAACTACTAATCAGAATACAATGAGAAAAATAGAGATATTAGCTTCCTTACTATTCTGTATGGGTGCAACTATGGTTCAGGCTCAGAGTGCCGAAGAAAAACCATTATCTACTCAAGAGAGAGAGATGAAAATCTCTAGAATGAGCTGGGGTATTAGTAATAATGCTGCGGGATTAGCTCTTGAGGATTATAATCAACATGGGCAAAGTGAGATCTCTGGTTATCTATCTGGAGGTGATCTACATAGATCTCAAGAGGGTGATGCTGTTAATGGTATCACTTTTAAGACTGATAGATACGATAGAATAACTCCTAAGTTTATAGTTTGGGGATCTTTTAAGTTTGATATGAATAGGGAGACCAATAGAGCTTGGTCTGATGTTATTGATACTTATGGAGGTACTCCCTATATATTCGGTAGTGCAATACAAGCAGATTATGATAGTCAATTCTTTGACTTTAAGGCTAAGATTGCACACCACACAACAGATAGATTGAAGCTTGGGGCTTCAATAAACTATCTTGTTGGTGATGTCTCTCGACTTAGAGATCCTAGAAGCAGAAGTTATTTAGCGGACTACTCAATATCTCCTGCGATCACATATAACTTTACTGATAGGTTTACTCTAGGTGCAACTCTCTCTTATCGCTATCGTAAGGAGAAAATGCCTAATGTGACCACAGTACAAGAGGATCCAAACTTTAACTACTACCCAATGGTAGGACTAGAGAATGGCGAAGAGCCACGTCTAAATCCAGGTGCCGAGAATGGTAATGGTATTTTAAGAGGCTTCAACTCCTTTAGAAGACAGTTTGTAAGTGACTTTTGGGGAGCTGAGTTACAAGGCTCATATCAAGTTGGGTCTTTAAAATGGATAACATCCTTGGGGTATGAAATAGAGAATCAGGAGGTTTTAGGTGATACAAGAAGATCACCTGGTGAGTATCTTTCTGATAGATTTGAATTCTCTTCAAGGATATTAGTAGATAAAGGTGTTTTATCTCATTCGGCATCTGTTAAAGCAAACCTTTATAGTGCTCAAGCGAACGAGTTTATTCAGTCTCTAAATGAGATTAGGGATCCTGCTACGGGTATTACTTCAAAGGAGTGGATAACCAACTTTGTATATAGAAACCAGTATGAAGTTGACAGAATGAATCTCGATCTATCTTATAAGTTGACTCAACTAGATAATAATAGATCATCTTATAGATGGTATGTAGGAGCGGATGTTAACTTTAGTGCATTTGAAAATAGATATAATGTACCTCTATCTTATATCAAGGTTGGGGCTCTAAAATCAACTATCTCAGGAGGTGTTCGTCTTTTCAATATTAAGAGACATACTATATCTCTTGAGGCTGATCTAGGTTATCAGTTCTCAACCAGGGCAGACTTATTGTTGAATAGCTATGAGAATGATCTAGCAAAGAATATTTGGATTCCAGATGCAGAGTTCTATGCAGCAAATCAGTTTATTGTTAAGGCAAATGTTAACTACTCTTTCCCTATAGAGGCTGGTAAGTTGTCTTTGAGTGGCTATTTGCGTATATTTACTGATAACAGATTCTCTGACAGTTCACGATTTGGGAATTGGATAGGTAATGGTATAGCATTTGGTATAGTTACCATGTAAATTGAAGATTAAATTATGAAACAGTTATTATGCATACTATTGCTATTAGCAATATCGATTGGAGAGGGATACTCTAGGGAGCCGCGCATAAAGGGGAATGATAAACGAGTAGAGCAAAGTGGAAGTGATACCCTTGCTAAGCCACGTTTGTCTCCTTATGATAAGTTATATTCAGGGTCATCTATCTCTAAAGGGTTTATTACATTAATAAAAAAAGGAGGATCGTTATATATTGAGATTCCTGATTCACTATTAGGGAGGGATATGTTATTAGGTGCAAGAGTTGCTGCTATTAGTAATAATAAGTCTATTGCCGCAGGACAAAGAAGAAGTAATCCTAAACTCTTTTCATTTAAAAAAGATAAGGGTAGACTACTGATGATTATCCCTGTGAGTAAGAATGTGACGCTTAATAATGATTCAATACTCCCCTCTGTTGAGAGAAATAATATAGAGCCAGTTACTAGAATATTTGATATAGTTGCTTCGAAGGGTGGTAATAGTATTATAGATGTTACTAAGTATTTCACTGATGAGGTGTCGGAGGTTTGGCCATCAGATCTATCAAAGAGTGGAAAGCTTGAGACCAAATTAGGTGGGATAAAGTCTCATAAGGTTTATGAGCAAAATGTTGAAATAGTATCAGACTACTACTATGTTGGAGCTCGTGAACCATTTGCTGTTAGTATGAACTACTCTATACTTCTTCTCTCTAAGGAGCCAATGAGGGAGAGATATAGCGACTCTAGAGTGGGCTTTATGAATGACTCCAAGCGTATTTACAGTGTTGATTCACCAGTTGATTCGCGTAGATTCATATCAAGATTTAGAGTAGAACCTAGAGCAGAGGATCTAGATAAGTATAAACGTGGAGAGCTTGTTGAGCCAGCAAAACAGATAGTTTTTTATGTAGATACTGTAATGCCTTACAAGTATAGAGTTTATGCTAGAGAGGGTATTGAGATATGGAATAAGGCTTTTGAGGCAATAGGTTTTAAGAATGTCATTAAAGCATATGATTTTCCTAAAGATCCAGATTTCTCTTCAAATGATATTACAAAAAACTGCCTACACTATATTGCTACAGAGCAAGAGAATGCATCTGGTCCATGTTGGAATGATCCTCGTTCGGGAGAGATTATACAAGCTGATATTCTTTGGTATCATAGTGTGGTTAATCTTCTTCAGAGATGGAGGTTTCTACAGACTGCAGCAGCTGATCCTCGTGCTCGTAAGTTGAAAATGGATGACGATGTTCTTGGGGAGCTAATTAGATATGCGGTTTCACATGAAGTTGGTCACTGTTTAGGATTACAACACAATATGAGGGGTTCATATGCCTACCCGGTTGATTCTCTTAGATCACCTTCTTTCACACAGAAGTATGGTACAACAGCAACAATTATGGATTATGCCAGGAATAATCATGTTGCACAGCCAGGCGACGCAGGGCGTGGTGTAAGGATGATTCCTCCAGATCTTGGACCATTTGACTACCTATCAATTGAGTATGGCTATAAACCAATCTTTGATGTAAATAGTGCAATAGATGAGTTGCCAAAATTGAATAGTATCTTTAAGGGTAAGGAAAACGATCCCTTCTATATGTTTGCACCTATGACAGCGGCAGTTGTAGTGCCAGATCCATCGGCTCAGTCGGATGCTCTCAGTAATGATCTTGTAGCCTCGGGCGATCTAGCTATTAAAAATCTTAAATACATCACATCAAATCTTCTTGAGTGGTTCAATGAGTATGGTAATAGTCAATCAGAATTAAGTGAGATCGTTGATGGGATACATCGTCAATATCTTAGACATCTTACTCTATCGGCATCATATATTGGAGGAGTATACACTTATAATAGGTCTTCAGATGATCTGTCTCCTAGGTATAAAGTTGTAGCTAAAGCTAAGCAACGTGAAGCTCTACAGTTTATCTTTCGAAATCTCAGAGAGAGTAGTAATTGGGTAAATCCTAGTGAGCTAACAGCCATTTTAGGTAATAAGAGTGCCTCATTCATTAAGCGTCAAAATGACCTTATTGCGGCATTACTGAGCCCAAATATGCTGAGTCGTATGGTGGATTCATCGGAAAATGTCTCTTCTGATCTATATTCGGTGGTTAACTATTTTGATGATCTTCATAGTGAAGTGTTTGTTAATATATCGACCACTAGGTTGAGTAGCTATGATAAGGCTATACAGATATCATATATTCAGGGGATAGAGACAATATTGTCCAATGCGACAAAGAGTGAAAAATCTATATCTCCATCTGATATGATAGCTTCTTCGGCTGCTATGGGGGCTAAAGTTAAGGCTAAACAGAGATTAAACTCTCTAATATCTCAAGGTGGAAGTAATGTAGGACACTACACTTTTCTATTAGAAATGATGAAATAATAATTGAAAAACGATATAATAATGAACAAATACAGTAAGGTATTCGCTATCTCATTCTCATTAATGCTATGTTCTTCAGCAATAAGTGCAGATGAGGGATTTTGGTATCCATCCTTAGTTAAGGATCAGAATATAAAGAAGATGAAACAGATGGGTTTGCAACTAACTGCAGAGGAGATATACAGTGAGACAAAACCAGATATCACAGAGGCTGTAATGGCTCTAACTTCTGCAGGTCAAGATCTTAGGGCATATGCTTCTGCTAGCTTTATATCTTCTGAAGGATTGATTATTACAAATCACCATGCCGTTTTTAATCATCTTGAGAGATTCTCATCTGATGATAACGACTTTATGAAGTATGGTTATTGGTCAAAGAATAGGGAGCAGGAAACTAATTGTGATGGACTTCAGGTAACACTCCTTATTCATCAAGAAGATGTAACTAAAGAGATATTGAATGGAACTGATAAAATCACAGATCCGAGAGAGAAGAATGCAATAATCAATGAAAGATCAAAGGCTATTGGTGAGAGAATGGATAAGAAGTATCCCAATTCAATATCTCAAGTTTCTTCTCAGATGGCTGGCAACGGGTATGTTCTGAATACTTATCGAATATATAAGGATGTTAGAATGGTAGCAGCCCCTCCTATGCAGATTGGTCGATATGCTGGAGAGTTTGATAATTGGCAGTGGCCTCGCCATACTGGAGACTTCGCTATTCTTAGAGTATATGCTGATGAGAATAACAATCCAGCACCATATTCAAAGAGTAATAAACCTTATCGCCCAACAAAATGGCTACCTATATCTAAGGCGGGTGTTAAGCCAAATGATTTTACTATGGTATTTGGTTATCCAAGTATTTCAAGAGAATATATTCCATCTTATGCTTTAGATAAGATTATTAATGAGCAGAACGTAGCACGAGTTACTATTAGAGAGAAGAAGCTAGAGCTTTTGCGTGAAGCTATTGGAGATAACCCAACTCTTAGACTTCGTTATACTAGTAGGATGCACTCTATTGAGAATAGCTATCTTCGTTGGAAGGGAGAGATTGAGGGTGTTCGACAGATGAATCTTGTTGAAAAGAAGAGAGCTGAAGAGGTTGATTTTCAACGTTGGGTTGATTCTAACTCTAAGAGAAAAGAACTTTATGGAGATGTTCTAAGTAGACTTAGAGATAATTATGAAGAGTTAGCTGTATATAATTTAGCAGACGTATACTTCCAAGAAGCTGGTTTGCAGGGTGCGGAGATAGTGCCGATTGCGGGTAAATTCGAGAAGCTTATGGCAATGTTTGACCGTAAACGAATTAATGAGAAAGCGGTGAAAAGTGAAGCTGATAAACTACTTAATCTCACAAACCAATACTTCTACAATTGGGACTACGAGATGGATAGAAAGATGTTCAGAGATATGATCACTGTTTATATGAATGAAATGCCATCTAAATTTTATTCTGTTGAGATGCTTCGTGCAGCAAAGGAGTTTAATGGGGATATGGAGTTATATTCACAGCATGCTTTTGCTAACTCAATATTGACAAATAAGGATAGCATTAGATCTTTTCTTATAAATATTCTTCAAGACGGACCAGATAGGCTAAAGAATGATCCAGTATATCAGTTGGCAATAGGATATTATAGAGTAAATGTTAATCATATAGCTCGTCAAAGAACTAAATTGCAAGAAGAGCAGAGGGGGATTTATTCTACCTATCTTAAGGCTTATACTGAGTTCAAGAAGGGTGAATTGCTATATCCAGATGCAAACAGAACTATGAGGTATAGCTTTGGAAAGGTTAAGACTGTTGAAGATTTACCAGCTCAAACATTCTTGAGTGATCTTGTTAAGAAGGCAGATGTTCATGGAGACTCAGCCTCTTACTATCTGCCTCGTAAGCTTAGAGCTTTATATAAGAGTCGCGATTTTGGTGATTACGCTGTTGATGGGGATGTCCCAGTCAATTTTGTTACCAACTGTCACACAACGAGTGCTAGTTCGGGTAGTGCTGTAATTAATGCTAAAGGTGAATTTGTTGGTATCAACTTCGATAGATATGTAAAAGGTGTAGCTTCTGACTATAGATATATGCCTGAGTTATGTAGATCAATAACTGTTGATGCAAGATATATTTTATTCATATTGGATAAATATTCACCATCATCTCACTTAATAAAGGAACTAGATATAAGATAATTGTTATATGAAGAGAATTGTATTATTAGCATTTTTTGCAGTTACCATCAATATTACAATTAATGGTGCAGAGCCTACTCGTAAGGCTGATTCTATAATTGATAGTGTGAGAACGGTATATCCATCTGCAGCTGAGATAAAGCCAATTAATACTATTTGGAATAGTGTTATTGACAAGAAAGGAAAGGAGGTAGGTTATCTTTTCAATAGTCAAGAGTATGGTAGTGATATTTGGGGGTATTATGAGGATGTTCCAACTATTGTTGTGACGGATAAGAGTCACAAGATAGTTAAGGTGGCTGTTGTAAACTCATTTGAAACTCCAAGTTATCTGAATAAGATCTATAGAAGTGGATTCCTCAAGAGATGGAATGGTACTGACATAAAGGATGCTTCGAAAAGGAGTGTTGATGCTGTAACTGGTGCCACATTAACATCTGAGGCTGTAATAGAGAATATTAAATTGATTAGTGATAAATCAATAGCCAATCCAATTAGGTAGTCTATAGTAGGCGCCATATATTACATCAATCAACCTCTTTTATATTCAGTTTTGTTTTAAACTGATAGGCTGATCGCCATTTTGCGTTATATTTGTAATTTGATATATTATTTCTGTATTAAATTAATAGTAAAATAGCCTTATGAGTAATAATCAGCGCGTAGGTTTCGCTACAAAGATGGGGGTGATTGCAGCAACAGTTGGTGCTGCAGTAGGATTGGGTAATATATGGCGCTTTCCATATACAGTAGGAACAAATGGAGGTGGGGCTTTTCTTATTGTCTATTTGATATGTATTCTTGCCGTTGGTCTTCCAGTAATGCTTGCTGAGCTATATATGGGTAGAACAACGGGTCAAAATCCAAGAGGGGCATTTAAATCTCTTACAACAAGTCGTTATTGGCCAATAGTTGGCTGGCTATGTATATTGAGTCCTCTGCTCATTATGGGGTTTTATTCAGTAGTGGCTGGCTGGACAGCTGAGTATTTTATACAAGCAGTAACCGGGGGATTGGAGGGAAGGAGTACAGCAGAACTAAATGAGATCTTTGCTAATTTCTCTTCGAGTACTGTTAAACCAATATTCTGGCTGTTTATATTTTTAGGATTGACAGCTATGGTATCTCTTGGAGGTATAAAGAACGGAATAGAAAGGGTGTCTAATGTATTAATGCCTCTACTCTTTGTACTTCTTCTTATTATGGGTGGACGATCTTTGATGTTGGAGGGAGCACTCGAGGGTATGACTTTTCTATTTAAACCAGATTTCTCTAAGATTGATATGAAAGTTATTCTTGAGGCTCTTGGCCAAGCCTTCTTTTCTTTGAGTATAGGCTTAGGGATATCAATAACCTATGGTTCTTATTTTAAAAAGGATACAAATATACCGCGTACAGCTCTTATTGTTTCTATGCTTGATACATTGGTAGCAATTTTGGCTGGTATTATTATTTTCCCAGCAGTATTTACTTTTGGTATTGCACCTGGTCAGGGTCCTGAACTTGTCTTTATTACCCTTCCTAATGTGTTTAATCAGATGATTGGTGGGCAGATATGGGCTTCGTTGTTCTTCCTGCTTTTGGCAATAGCAGCTTTAACTTCAACTATATCTCTTGCTGAAGTGGTAATAACTTTTGCAATAGAGGAGTTTAAGATTAGTCGTAAAAAGGCTGTAGCTTTTCTTGTTCTTGCATCTGGAGTACTCGGTATATTTAGCTCCCTATCTCTAGGAAATGAGTACGATTTACATTTCTTTGGACGTAGCTTTTTTGATCTGTTAGACTATACAACCTCTAATCTCATTCTCCCTATTGCAGGTTGCTTGATTGCTGTGTTTATTGGTTGGAGAGTGCCAAGTAGTAAGTTTTACGATGAGTTGAGAATGGGATCAAATATTAGTAGAGCTAGCTTCAATGTTTTTCATTTAGCTTTGAAGTATCTAGCTCCAGTTGCTATTCTATTAATACTACTATTTCAATTAGGGATTATTAAGTAACTTATATATGTATAGTCCCTCTCTATTATATTTACTTTGTGAGTAATTACGGTAACCATTAACTATAGAATATAATATGTCAACAGAAGAGAGAGGGGGGTTCTCCTCTAAAATAGGTGTTGTATTGGCAACTGTAGGTGCTGCAGTTGGCTTAGGGAATATATGGAGATTTCCATATTTAGTAGGAGCAAATGGAGGTGGTGCATTTATTATCACATATCTTGCATGCGTACTTTTGCTTGGTATTCCAATCTTGTTGATGGAGTTCTATATTGGTCGAAAGACTGGTCAGAACCCTAAAGCAGCATTCCGTACCCTTACGGGAGGTAATCGATGGAGTTGGGTCGGCTGGCTTTGTTTGATTTGCTCAGTACTAATACTTGGATTCTACTCCGTCGTAGCTGGATGGACAGCAGAGTATTTTATGGAATCTGTGATGGGTGGTTTAGTAGATAAGGGTAGTGAGGATCTTACTTTAATGTTTAGAGAGTTTACTAATCATCCTATAAAACCACTGTTTTGGTTGCTTTTTGTCCTTGTTACGACTGCACTAATTTCTCTTGGAGGTATTAAGGATGGTATTGAAAAAGTATCTAACATATTAATGCCAATTCTATTCCTAATACTCATTCTTCTTGCAGCCAACTCGCTATCATTAGAGGGTGCAAGAGAGGGGTTGAGTTTTATGTTTAATCCAGACTTTTCAAAAATAACTCCACGAGTGTTTATTGAGGCATTAGGACAGGCTTTCTTCTCTCTTAGTATCGGTATGGGAACTCTTATTACATATGCTTCATACTTTAATAAAGAGACAGATCTTCCTAAGACGGCTTTGCTGGTAGTAGCACTAGACACGCTTGTTGCTTTACTTGCTGGTGTTATTATATTTCCAATTGTGTTTACTTTTGGCATTAGTCCTGGTCAAGGTCCTGAATTGGTATTTATTACCTTGCCAAATATGTTCAACAATATGTTTGGAGGTCAGGTATGGTCGGCTATGTTCTTTCTTCTACTCTTAGTTGCAGCAATTACATCTACAATAGCAATAGCGGAGGTTGTAGTTACTCTAATTCATGAGGAGTATCACATATCACGAAAGAGAGCAACTCTTTATGTACTATCTGTATGTTCTGTGTTAGGTGTTATTTGTTCACTATCACTAGGAGTGTGGAGCGACTTTACAATATTTGGGATGAACATCTTTGGACTCTTTGAATATGTAGCAGCGAGTCTACTTCAGCCTCTTGGAGGAGCAGCAATTGCAATATATGGAGGATGGCTAGTCTCTAAGTCACTTATCAAGGAGGAGCTTATGATAGGTTCAAAGATGAAGAATAATCAGTTTAATCTTTTCTATATTACTCTTAAGTATGTAGCACCAGTGGGTGTGTTTGTAATTATTCTTCAACAATTTGGTATTCTGTGATTGTACTATTATTTAAATTGATAGTTTTGTAACTATTAGAATAATAGACATCTATGAGAAATATACTTAAAATGACAAGAGGAGAGCGCATAGGAGCAATAGTGCTTCTGTGTGCTCTCTTTATTTTAATACTAATACGTACTTTTATCCTTCCAATTATCTCAAAGCCAGAATCAATATCTAGGCTTGACTCTACGCATATAGAGGAGTTTGCTCGTTTTAGGGATAGTCTTAGAGATAACAGAGTTAGAAATAATAACTCTTATAGACCCAATGAGAATAGTTATATACTATCTGGTTTTGATCCTAACCTATCCGACTCATTAACTCTAATAAATCTAGGGATTAGACCATATGTTGTATCTAATATTATTAGATATAGACTTAAAGGCGGAGAGTTTAGAACAAAGCAAGCGTTATCTCGAATATATGGTCTTTCGAATAGTAAGTTTAGAGAATTAGAACCCTATATTGAGATTGATACAACACGGTTTATTAAACCTAAGCTTGATAGAGACACTATAAAGAGTTATAAGTTTGATGAGGTGACACCTGTAGATTTGAATAGATGTGATACAGCTTTACTCAGAAAGATTCCTGGTATTGGTGTTGGTTATGCAAATATGATTGTTAATTATAGGGAGCGTTTGGGTGGTTTTGTCGATGAATCTCAGCTATGGGAGATTAAAAATATACCTGATTCAGTATTAAATATGTTGATGAATGGTTGGGCTATTATAGAAGAGCCAGAGGTGAGAGGTATTGATATAAACAAGTATGGCATTGATAGGCTTCGTGCTCATCCTTATATTAACTTCTACCAAGCGAGGGCAATAGTTGAGCTAAGAAAGAAGCGTGGACGTATTAATACATTAAGTGAGCTTTCTATGTTGGATGAGTTTTCGGATGAGGATATCGACAGGTTATCAGGTTACCTCATATTTGGTAAATATTAATACCTCCTTTTGAGGGTATCTTATGCTTCTTAAGTAGATGGTCTATATATGTCTGTGATAATAAAGGACCTCCTCTATAACAAATTGAAGGCTAACAGCCATAATCAATATAGTTATAGAGGAGGTCCCTATTATTAAGTATGCTTATATTTTAATCAATACCGTCTTTACCACCAAGGTGACTTGTACGGAAAAGATATCTAGATCTATAAAGGACAAGTGTGGTCACTATCATTGAAATGGTGTCGGAGATTGGCATTGCTAGCCATACACCATTAAGTCCAAAGAACCTAGGTATGATGAATAGAAGTGGGAATAGAAATAGTACTTGCCTTGATAGGCTTAAGAATATGGAGATCTTAACCTTGCCTATTGATTGGAAGAAGTTAGTTACCACAATCTGAAATCCAATCAGTGGGGCTACAAGCGATACATATCTAAGACCTACAACTGCTAGGTCAATGAGTTCCGGGTCCTTGGTGAATGCTAGTGCTACATATCTAGGTGCAACCATAGCAATTATGAATCCTATGCTCATTACAGCTACCCCTGCATAAACACTCAGCTTAAGTGTGTCTTTCATCCTATCTCTATGTCCTGCACCAAAGTTATATCCAACTATAGGCTGCATACCTTGGCAAATACCAATCACCATAAGTATCATCAAAACAATAAAGCTATTAACAATACCGTAGGCGCCGACAGCTAAATCACCACCATGGCGAATGAGTAGGAAGCTTACCATTGCAACTATACCAGCACTAGTAGCATTTATTAGAAAGGGAGATATACCAATAGCTAGAATATTTCGTATTATTGTTAGTTTTAGTTTGAAGTTTCTAAATCTAAACTGAATATTACTCTCTTTACGAAGGAAACTTCCAACAGCAACGACTGATGTTATTGCCATAGATAAAATAGTGGCATATGCAGCACCTTCAATCCCTAGATCAAGAACAAAGATGAATATAGGGTCTAGTATAGTATTAAGTACTGCACCAGATACTATTATGAACATTGATCTAGATGGGTATCCAGAAGCTCTGAGCATATTGCAGAAAGAAAAGGTAAGAGTAGAGAAAATACTACCAGGTATTAATATTCTTAGATA
This sequence comes from Bacteroidales bacterium, assembly GCA_051648105.1. Taxonomy (GTDB): domain Bacteria; phylum Bacteroidota; class Bacteroidia; order Bacteroidales; family UBA7332; genus UBA7332. The sequence goes on along the minus strand of JBOFEN010000065.1, from coordinate 11,313 downwards.
GCTCTCTGCATACTTTATTGTCTCCTCACTACCACCAAATGCTAATAGTATCTCATCAAGGAAGATTGTTGCTGTTAGGATAAATATTCCAGAGATTAAAAATGATAGCATCAGAGCATTAGCAAGTATCCTCTCAGCCCAATCTTTATCCTTTTTTCCAAGAACAATAGAGATCCTTGCACCAGCACCAGCACCTATGAGCATACCACAAGCTGTTTGAAGAGTTGAGATTGGAAAGGTTAGTGCTAATCCTGAAATTGCCATAGCTCCGACACCCTGACCAATAAATACTCTGTCAACTATATTATATAGTGAGTTTACGAGCATTGCAATAATAGCGGGTATAGAGTATCTGAGTAGTAGTTTTCCAACTCTCTCTATCTCTAAATCATTTGTTGTTCTATTCATATTCTTATTTTTGTTCTTTCCAATCTCCATGACTCTTGATCAGCTCTATGAGCTTTTCGACAGCTTGATCTTCAGGAATGTTTTTTTCGATACACTCTTTTTTCTTATATAGGCTAACTTTTCCAGGGCCTGCTCCCACATAACCGTAGTCTGCGTCAGCCATCTCCCCAGGTCCATTTACTATACATCCCATAATTCCAATCTTCAAGCCTTTAAGATGTGAGGTTCGTTCTTTAATTTTAGCTATTGCTCTTTGAAGATTGAAGAGAGTTCTACCACAACTAGGGCATGAGATATACTCTGTTTTACTAACTCTCAATCTAGAGGCTTGAAGGATGCCAAACATGATAGAAACACAAACTCTATCATCACCATTTTGATTTTGAATTGAAATACCATCCCCAAATCCATCTAGTAGAAGTGCACCATAGTCAGCTGCTGCCTTGATTTGAAGCGACTCTTTCGTCTCGTTGCTGAAACTCTCCCTTATTACGACTGGGGTTGTGCAGTTGTTTGTTAACAATCGATGGAAAGCACTGCGAAGATCACCAACTATATTGATATGGTTACTATGTAGCAGTAAAACTATTGTATTACACTCTCTGATTCTACAAATAAGTTCATCATTAAGTTCGTGTGTAGCTATAGATAGGAATTTTATTGCAGCTTCATTTCTTTCAATATTTTCGAAACTAGCTAATCTGAATAGGGGGTAGCTATTATCTTTAGTTGGATCCCAGTCGGTATAATCTATAATTGATGGAATTTCTTTTTTTAAGGAACTTCCAATAATGTAGTCTGGAGTTGTTGTATCTGATATTGGGAGATAGTTTGTAGCTTCAGCGATTACTATCGGGGCATTATTACCTCCAATGTTTTTTACAGGAATTGTCGCTCTTTTAATAGGTGAACTCCAGCAGAATTCAGGGAATAGAGAACCTTGAATATGAGGGTGATCAATACGTTGAGTAAAGTAGTTTACTAACTCTTTGCCAACTGGAATCTCTAGTTCGGGGTCCTCACTAAGTGAGACTCTCAGTGTGTCTCCTATTCCATCCGCTAGTAGAGCACCAATACCTAAAGCTGATTTAATTCGCCCATCTTCGCCATCACCAGCTTCTGTTACACCTAAATGTATTGGGAAGCTCATATTTTCTTTATTCATTCTTTCTATTAGTAGTCTAACGCTGTTGACCATAACTATCGTGTTAGACGACTTCATAGAAATGACAACATTAAGAAACTTCTCGGAGATACAGATTCGAAGAAACTCAAGAGCTGACTCTACCATTCCTTGTGGAGTGTCACCATATCGACTAATAATTCTATCAGAGAGAGAGCCGTGATTTACCCCGATTCTAATTGCTGTATTATTGGTCTTACATATGTTTAGGAATGGGATGAATCGGTCTCTAATCTTTGTTATCTCAGCGGCATACTCTTGATCAGTATACTCTATGTGTGAGAAACGCTTTACACTATCAACATAATTACCTGGATTAATTCTAACCTTTTCAACAATCTCTGCTGCTCTATCTGCTGCATTTGGATTGAAATGTATATCAGCTACAAGTGGAGTATTATATCCTAAAGAACGAAGCTTATTATGAATATTTTCTAGATTGTTCGACTCTCTTACACCTTGCGCTGTGAGTCTTACTAATTCACCTCCATTTTCTATTATTCTTACTGCTTGATCAACAGATCCATCTGTGTCCATTGTTGAAGTATTTGTCATAGATTGGACTCTAATTTGGTTTTTACCCCCAATTGGGGTAGTGCCTACCTCAACAACTAGGCTATTTCGTCTATTATAATTAAAATAATGTTGCATATTATATTGCGCTTAATTTGCTTGCAAAAGTAACAAAATAACCTATTTCAGATTCAGATTGATATGTGATTTGAGAAAACAATTATCATTGATGTGATAATGCTATTTGGCTAAGGGACAGAGAAAAAGTAAAATGTCAAAAAATGAGACTCAATTTAGTGATTTTAACTTTGAGAAAATTAAAATACTGCTACCTTTGTAGTGATATAGTAGCAAATTATTATAACTAATCGAACATATGATGAGAAAAACCTTGTCAACAATCTTAATGCTTTTTGCATTTGTAGGAGTTGTATTCTCCCAAATGAGCCAACCTGTAAAGTGGCAGTTTTCAGCCAAACAAGTAGGCGATTCGGATATCGTAGAGCTATCGATGCATGCGACAATTGAGTCCGGATATCACCTTTACTCTTCTAAAGTTGTGGAAGATGGCCCAATAGCTACATCATTTGATGTTGATAAGAGTGACGAATTTGCTGTCGTTGGTTCATTAACAGAGCCTCAAGGTATCACAGAGTATCAAGCGGAATTTGATGCAGATGTAACATACTTCAAAAATAGTGTAACTTTTACTCAGCAGATCAAAGCTTTAACAAATAAGCCTTTCAAGGTAAAGGGGACATTTAAGTATATGGTTTGCAATAATGGAAGTTGTGTCCCTTTCTTTGATAATGTTTTCTCAATTGATGTTCCTTCTATTTCTGCAGCGGTAGCTCAGAGTAGTGTTGTTGATGAGGCAGTTACAACAGTCTCCGAAGCTGCGCATTTAGAGGATGAATCAGCTAAAGGAGAAGAGTCACTTTGGTCTTTCTTTTGGATTGCATTTGGTGGTGGGCTAATTGGTCTTTTGACACCTTGTGTATTCCCTATGATACCAATGACCGTTTCATTTTTTATTAAAAGTGGATCAAAAGGTAAGTTGCAAGCAATAATTTACGGTGTGTCTATAGTACTTATCTATACAATATTTGGGACACTATTGGCGATGTTGTTCGGAGAGAACTTTGCAAACTTGATGAGTACACACTGGTTGCCAAACTTGTTGTTTGCTCTTATATTCTTTGTTTTTGCTATCTCCCTATTTGGGTATTTCGAGATTACAGCTCCATCATGGTTGGTGAATAAGTCTGTTCAAAATGAGGATAAGGGTGACTTTATTGGTCCTATTTTCATGGCGATGACTCTAGTATTGGTGTCTTTCTCTTGTACTTTGCCAATTGCAGGAACTGTTGCGATTAGTGCAGTTGGAGGTGAGGTTATTCGCCCTATAGTTGGTATGGTAGGATTCTCTCTTGCATTTGCTATACCATTTACATTCTTTGCTTTTTTCCCTAAATTGATGGGTAAACTACCTAAATCAGGTGGTTGGTTGAATTCGGTTAAAGTTTGTCTTGCATTTGTTGAGTTAGCATTTGCATTGAAATTTATCAATGTTGCCGATGAGGTTTATGGATGGAGATTGTTGGATCGTGAGATCTACCTTTCTGCTTGGATCGTTATCTTTACTATGTTAGGTCTTTACCTTCTTGGAAAACTACGATTCCCTCATGATAGTGAGTCAAATGTGATCAAAAGTTGGTTCCGACTACTATTGTCTGTTATTACATTTACATTTGTAGTGTATATGGTGCCAGGTTTGTGGGGGGCTCCACTTCATGCTCTGTCGGGATGGTTGCCAAGTATCAAAAACCAAGACTTTAATATCGAGAAACTAGTTAGAGAGAGTGGCACTGGCCACGTATCTATTGGTGCTTCGGCTAATAATTCAATTTGTGAGACTCCAAAATATTCGGATAAACTATCATTACCGCATGGTTTGAAAGGGTACTTTGATTACGATCAAGCTCTAGAGTGTGCTAAAAAGCTCAATAAGCCGATTCTTCTAGATTTTACAGGCAAGGCTTGTGTTAACTGTCGAAAGATGGAGCAGCAGGTATGGGCTGACTCAGAAGTATTGAGATCTTTAAAAGAGGATTTCGTTATTGCTGCGCTATATGTTGATGAGAGAACAGTTGAGCTACCACAAGATGAGTGGTTTGTAGATCGTAACGGTCGTGAATCGAAGCTGCTTAGCCAAAAGAACTCAAATCTTCAGATTACAATGTTTCAGGCGAATGCTCAACCATATTATGTGATTATGCATCCAGATGGAACAATTTTGACAGAGAATAATTATGCATTCGACCCAAATGCAGGGAACTTCCTTAAGTTCTTGAAAGAAGGTGCTTCAAATTTTAGAAAGTAATATATTGAACATTAAAACCCCGAAGCTATTTGTTTCGGGGTTTTATTACTAGAAAGAGCATTATATTCCTATCATGGTGCAAATAAATCATAGTTTTTGGCAAAAAAAGAGTCAAAAGGAAATAGCTCAAATAAAAAAAATATTACATTTGCACCAAACGAAGGGTGCTCCTTTGAATTCAACCAAGAAATATAATACTAAGTAAATATGGAAATAAAAAAGTCACCACAAGCAGATTTGGAGAACAAGAGGCTGGTTTACTTGCTTCTTGGGTATGTATTTGTCCTAGCTGCGATTTTCGTAGGTTTTGAATGGACAACTTCTGACGTTAAGAAAGCTGACCTAGCTGGAGTATCTGATGCCTTCTTTGAGGAAGAGATTATTCCTATTACACGTCAAGAGACACCACCTCCTCCACCCCCACCCCCAGCACCTCCAACAGTTGTTGAAGAGATTAATATCGTAGACAACAAACAAGAGGTACAGGATGTTGAGATTGCTTCTACTGAAGATGATAAAAATCAAAAGGTAGAGGTTCAATTTAGACCACCAGTTGTTGAGGAAGAAGATCCAACAGAACATCAGATCTTTACTGTGGTTGAGGAAATGCCTCAATTCCCAGGTGGTGAGACTGCTCTATTGCAATATTTGGGTAAATCAGTTAAATACCCAGTAATTGCTCAGGAGAATGCAATTCAAGGTCGTGTAATTGTATCGTTTACTATTAACCGTGACGGTAAAGTTGTAGATCCTGAAGTTGTAAGGGGGGTTGACCCATCTCTAGATAGAGAAGCTATCCGAGTTATCAATGCTATGCCAGCATGGAAACCAGGAAAGCAACGTGGGAAACCAGTTCGCGTAAAATATACTGTGCCTATTAACTTTAGATTGCAGTAATTCTATTTATATCAAGAAATGCAAAAGAGAGTGCTCCCTAAGGGTGTGCTCTCTTTTTGTAAAAGTCCTATTAGGAGATTCTTTCTTCTGATTTAATAATTCGTTAGATTCGAACAGATACATATTGGTTATGAGTATATATAGTTTTGAGACAATTCTTGATAAGGTAAGTCAGGAGGTTTCGCAATTGAATTTTCACTCTAATGTTCCTGATCTCTACACCCCAATTCACTACTCTTTGTCATTGGGAGGGAAGAGGATTAGGCCTATCTTAACATTGATGGGTGCAAATCTTTTCTCTGATAAGATTGAGTCTGCTCTTCCATCTGCTATAGGAGTAGAGATCTTTCATAACTTCACTCTACTTCATGATGATGTTATGGATAGGGCAGATGTTAGACGAGGTAAGCCAACGGTTCATAAAGTATGGGATGAGAATAGAGCTATCCTATCTGGTGATGCCATGCTTATAGTTGCCTATGAGGAGGTTTGCCGCAGTAATAGTAGCACTCTTCCAGCTCTTCTTTCTCTCTTTTCCAGAACGGCAAGAGAGGTTTGTGAGGGGCAGCAGCTAGATATGGCTTTCGAATCTAGGTCTGATGTTACTACGGAAGAGTATTTAGAGATGATTAGACTTAAAACTGCCGTATTGCTAGGGTGTGCACTTCAGATGGGGGCAATATCAGTTGGTGCCTCTAAGCAGGATCAAGAAGAGATCTATATGTTCGGTCAGAATGTTGGTTTGGCATTTCAATTGAAGGATGACCTTCTAGATGTTTATGGGGACCCTGCAAAATTTGGTAAGGAGATTGGGGGAGATATCGCTTGTAATAAAAAGACTTTCCTATTGCTAGAATCTCTTAGGCTTGCTAATGATGCCACCAGAGCGAGGTTGATCTCTGCTATGAGCGATTTGTCGTTGGATAGAGACTCTAAGGTAGAAGAGGTCACATCAATTTTTAATGAAATTGATATTAAGAGTGTTTGTATTGAAAAAATGAAATCCTATTCTGATATTGCTCTGGCTTCTCTAGAGAGGTTGTCTATTCCAGATGAGAGAAAGATAGAGTTAAGACGACTTTCGGATATGCTGTTGTCAAGAGAGGTGTAATTTAATCAAATAATATCATATGTATATTGATACTCACTCCCACATATATGGTGAGGAATATGTTTCAGATCTTGATAGTGTTATTGAGGAAAGTGTGGTTGCTGGCGTTGAGTATATCTTTATGCCAAATGTTGATGAGGACTCTATTGAGAGTATGCATAGGGTTGAGTCACTCTATCCTGGTTATTGTTTCTCAATGATGGGTATTCACCCAACAAGTATTGGCCCGAATTTTGAGGAGCAGTTAGCCTTAATTCGATCTCATATTGATTCTCGTAGATATTCTGCAATAGGAGAGATTGGGGTTGATCTTTATTGGAGTAAAGAGCTTGTCAAGGAACAGTTGATTTCGTTTGAAAGACAGTTGTTGTGGGCAAAAGAGCTAGATCTTCCTGTAGTAATACACATGAGAGATTCTTTTGAGGAGACAATAGAGGTTGTTGAATCAATAAGTGGGCTTAGGGGCGTTTTTCATAGTTTTACAGGGACTTCACAGCAAGCAGACCGAATATTTAGAGCAGGTGATTTTTTCTTAGGTATTAATGGGGTAGTTACTTTTAAAAATAGCTCTCTTAAGGCAGAGTTGGTTAATATACCTCTCGATAGATTAGTGTTAGAAACAGACTCTCCATATCTTACTCCTGCTCCAAATAGAGGTAAAAGGAATCATCCAAGGAATGTTGTTGTTGTTGCAGATGCATTGTCTGATATTTATGAGGTTTTGCCAGAACGTGTAGCAAAGGTAACTTCTGAAAATGCTAAAAAGATCTTTTTTCGTTAGTCCTAAATGTGAAAAGTGATATTATTACCCCATTTATACTCTTATTTTGAAACTTTTTTCGGTTTTAATAATAAAAGATTGAACCCAAAAGTAGGAGACGTAAGAAATTTATTTACATTTGTGTCCGAAACCTATTGATATTGCGAGAATAATTAATACTTTTCGCAACTAAACAAAAGGAGTGGTGCTCGAGTGGTTGAAGAGGCACGCCTGGAAAGCGTGTAAGCGCCAAAAGTGCTTCGGGGGTTCGAATCCCCCTCACTCCGCGTAGAATTGGTTTTAGATACACTGTATTAAAATAATTAAATAACAATAATCAAAAACAAACCTAAAATTAAAGAACGATGAAAAAGTTATTTGCTATTCTCGCAATGTCTGGTTTCCTCGCGATGGGAACAACCGTAATGGCTCAAGATGAAGCACCTGCTGCTCAAGTTGAGCAAGTGGCTGAGCAAGCTCAAACTGCTGCTGCTGCAACAACAGAAATGGCTACAGAAGAAGTTGGTCTTCACAAAGCTCTTAAAACTAAGTTTATCGAAGGTAACGCGTTCTTTATGTCTATCGTAATGATTGCATTGATCTTCGGTATGGCATTCATTATTGAGCGTATCATCTATTTGAACCTAGCTGAAGTTAACACTAAGAAATTGTTGGCTGAAGTTGAAGCTGCTTTGAATAAAGGTGATCTTGAAGGTGCTAAGACTATCTGTCGTAACACTAGAGGTCCTATCGCTTCTATCTTCTACCAAGGTCTTATGCGTATGGATCATGGTGTTGATGTAGTTGAAAAAGCTGTAGTTTCTTACGGTGGTGTTCAAGCTGGTTTGCTAGAAAAAGGTCTTTCTTGGATCACTCTATTTATCGCAATGGCTCCATCTTTAGGATTCTTGGGTACTGTAATCGGTATGGTTCAGGCATTCGATAAAATCCAACAAGTAGGTGATATCTCTCCAACAGTTGTTGCTGGTGGTATGAAGGTTGCCTTGATCACTACTATCGGTGGTTTGATCGTTGCTTTGATCCTTCAATTGTTCTACAACTACGTACTTGCTAAAGTTGAAAGCATCTTGAACGATATGGAAGATTCTTCTGTTTCTTTGCTTGACCTTGTAATCAAATACAATACTAAATACAATAAATAATTAAGACTATGTCAATCGGTAAAATTGCAAAGTGGTCTCTCTACTTCATGCTTGCAGTTACTGTAGTAGTCTTAGGATTGTACTATGGTGGAGGGTATGTTGACCCGAATGCTGAGGTATTAGAGCCTATAAATACAGAGATATTGATGTTTTGGGCATATGCACTAGTTGGAATTGGTATTGTTTGTACTGCCTTCTTTGCATTATTCCAATTCGGAGTTTCTCTTAAGGATACGCCTAAGAAAGCGTTGGAGACTGTTATTAATATAGCACTATTTGCTTCAGTGCTTGGTGTTGCTTACGCTGTTGCAGATGGAACGGTTCTAGACCTTCCAGGATATGATGGTGAAGATAACGTGCCAGGTACATTGAAGATTGCAGATATGATGCTTTACTCTTCATATTTCTTGATCGGTTTTGCTGTTGTTTCAATATCGTTGTCAAACGTTTTGAAACTAGTTAAAAAATAATTGATGTTGGATTATCCTTTATCTAACTAAAAATAACAAAGCAAAATGGCAAGAAAAAAGAAAAAAGTACCTGAAATTAATGCCAGTTCAACGGCGGATATTGCGTTCTTGCTACTTATTTTCTTCTTGATCACTACATCAATGGATACTGATAGAGGTTTGGCTCGTCGTCTACCTCCTCCAGTACCTAAGGATCAGAAGCAAGAAGATATTGATGTGAAAGAGCGTAACGTCTTGGTTGTTTTGATTAACTCAAACAACCAGTTGATGGTGAACGGCCAGCCACTGGACGTTCTTCAATTGAAAGAGAAGACGAAAGAGTTTATTGATAATAGCAATGATGATCCAACTCTTCCTGAGCGTTTTGTAGTTGATGTGCCTTTCTTTGGAGCTACAATGGTTACCAAAAACCACGTAATATCTCTACAAAATGACCGAGGAACTGAGTATCAAGCATACATTCGAGTTCAGAATGAATTGATTGCTGCTATTAACGAACTTCGTAATAATATCTCTAATAAGAAATTCGGTAAAGTGTTCGAAGAGTTGAACGATGAGGAGAAAAAGGCTGTACAGACTATCTATCCTCAGAAGATCTCCGAAGCAGAACCTAAAAACTATGGAGGAGGAAAATAATGGGAAAATTTAGTAAATCAGGGGGTCGCGAAATGCCTGCATTGAACACCTCTTCATTGCCCGATTTGATCTTTACACTTCTATTCTTCTTTATGATTGTAACCACTATGAGAGAGGTTACATTAAAGGTAGAATTTAAGCTCCCTCAAGCTACTGAGTTGCAGAAGTTAGAGAAGAAGTCTTTAGTAACATTCATCTATGCTGGTAAGCCAACTATGGAGTTTCGTAAGAAAATGGGTGGTGAAACACGTATTCAGTTAAATGATAAATTTGCTGAAGTGAGTGAGATTCAAGACTATATTGCACAAGAGCGTTCTAGCATGAAAGAGGAAGACCAGGCATATATGACTGTGTCTATGAAAGTCGATCAAGCTACAAAGATGGGTGTTATTGTTGATATTAAGCAAGCTTTACGTGAAGCTCAAGCTTTGAAGATCAACTACTCAGCTGTTCAAGCAAACTAATTTATAGCTAGTCTAATATTGAAAGAGGGGGTCTTTTTAGATTCCCTCTCTCTTTTTAATAGTATCGTTTCCTAATTTTTATTCAAATGCCAGCATATCAACTTGATAATTTAGATGTTAAGATATTGCGCATTATTATTGGTAATGCTCGTGTACCATTTCTTGAAGTAGCTAGAGAGTGTGGTGTTTCAGGTGCTGCTATTCATCAGCGAGTTTTAAAGTTAGTAAACATGGGGGTTATAACAGGATCTGAATTTTTAATAGATCCTGCAAAGATGGGTTATGAAACCTGTACTTTCATGGGGCTTAATCTTAAAGATCCTAGCCGATTCTCTACTGTGGTAGATGAATTGTATAAAATACCTGAGGTCTTAGAATGTCATTATACTACCGGTAAATATGATCTTTTTGTGAAAATATTCGCAAAAAACAACAAGCACCTTCTTGAGATTATTCACTCAAAACTTCAACCTTTAGGGTTATCTGGATCTGAATCACTAATCTCATTTAAGGAGGCATTCAAGAGACAGTTGCCTATTCCAGATGCCGTTGAGGATTGATAATATATTAATGCTCGACTTTTATTAGTTAATTATTAAAGTTTTATTCTGTTCCTGTTTTTATTGTTACTTACATTAGAATATACAGTATATATTATTAAAACTTTTTGTTACTTTGCATTATGTCAAAATATAAGAATTAGTACCTATTACTAATACTAATGTTAAGTTGTTATATAGTATACTTACTTTATGAATTTGATTATTGACCAGGGTAATTCGTCTTGCAAGATTGCTTTATTTGATGGTGGAGTTATAATAGAGAGGTTTAAGTATAATACACTATCTATTGATCATTTGATTGATTTATATTCATCATTTATCATTGAAAGAGCTATTTTCTCATCTGTCAAAGCAGTGGATCAATCTGTGGTAGATTATCTTTGCAAATCTACCAATATGTTCATACAGCTATCTCACAAGACTCCAATGCCTGTAAATCTAGGGTATAGGACTCCAAACACACTAGGTTGCGATCGTATAGCAGCTATAGTTGGAGCTTATTCTGAATATCCAAATAGGAATATTCTAGTCATCGATGCTGGTACAGCTATTACATTTGACTTACTTGATTCTTCTGGTTTATTTAGAGGAGGTAATATTTCACCTGGAATAGATATCAGACTTGAGTCACTGCATAGTATGACTAATAAACTTCCACTAGTATCCAGACTTGGAGATACTCCATTAATAGGTTATGATACAGAGACTGCTATCAGATCTGGTGTCATTAAAGGAATTTCATTCGAGATTGATGGCTATGTA
>JBOFEN010000064.1:0-4414 GCA_051648105.1 Bacteroidales bacterium | reverse complement strand
CCAATAGAATATTACAGCTTTTATCTTCCTGCGGTTAGTAAACTACTCCCTATAAATTACTTCAGATTGTAATATGATAAAATTGTTCACCGCTTAGAGCACTAAATTGTGGTGAATAGACCATTTTTTGTGATACTCCTACTTCCCTTGCATTCTATACATGGAGTGATTAATAATGTAGGAGCATATTTACCAATAGAATGGTGCAATATTTCTCTTTACTGATTTTTGCACTGAGTTTAGGGGTAAAAGTCAAAGACTTTTAGGTACAAACTCTTTGACTTTTACCCCTAAACTCACAGACTTTTGAGTGTCAACTCAGTGCATTTTTATCTAGTTATCTTATCCCTATTCAACAGTTATGTCTTTGTGAATTATATATTTGGGCTATTATTGCACATAACACTTCTATTTCCACCATTTAATAGTAGAATAGTGTTATTCGTATATATACAAAGCGAGAGAGATGGTTCCACTAGAATGTAGAATCCATCTCTCTCGTTATAAATATCTTATGCTATTGCATTACGATCTTTTCTTCTTACCTATTATTAGATCTTAGCAAACTCTTTGTAGAATTCACATACAGTCTCAATACCTTTATAAAAGATTGGAAGGCGGAAATTCTCGTTTGGTGAGTGTATTGCATCCGACTCCAAACCAAATCCCATCAAAAGGCTCTTCATTCCAAGAACGCGCTCAAATGCAGCGATAATTGGTATACTACCACCGCTTCTTGTTGGAAGAGGGCGTTTACCAAATGTTGTATGGTATGCTTTCTCTGCTGCTTTATATGCAGGAAGAGTTATAGGACATACGTAGCTCTCTCCGCCGTGCATAGAGGTTACATTCACTTTAACCCAAGCTGGAGCTTTTGCTTCAAAGTACTGTTTTACTAGCTCACCGATCTTCTCATGATCTTGACCAGGAACAAGTCGGCATGATAGTTTTGCATGAGCCTCAGAAGGAAGAACAGTCTTTGAGCCATCCCCTTGATACCCACCCCAGATACCACAAACATCAAATGTAGGTCTGATCCAAGTGCGCTCAAGAGTTGAGTAACCACTCTCGCCAAATAGACCATTCAGTTTAAGGGCATTCATATACTCTTGGTCAGAGTGAGGTACTTGTGCCATCAAATCACGCTCCTCTTGAGATACTATCTCCACATCATCGTAAAATCCAGGGATAGTAATCTTACCGTTTTCGTCTGTTACTTCTGCAATCATCTTACATAGCTCGTTGATTGGATTAGCAACAGCACCACCGAAGATGCCTGAGTGAAGGTCATGAGAAGGACCTTTAACATCAATCTGCCAATATGCTAGACCTCTAAGACCTGTTGTGATACTAGGGTCACTTTCGCTTATCATGCCTGTATCAGAGACAAGAATAACGTCAGCTTGAAGTAATTCTTTGTGTTCAACACAGAAAGCCTCAAGAGAAGGAGATCCAACCTCTTCTTCTCCCTCGAAAAGGAATTTAACGTTACATTTAAGCTCTCCGCTCTGTACCATAGCCTCAAAAGCTTTCGCCTGTATGAATGCTTGTCCTTTGTCATCGTTTGCTCCACGAGCCCACATTCTATCATCTTTGATAGTTAGCTCAAACGGTTCGCTATTCCACAACTCAAGTGGTTCAGCAGGCATCACATCATAGTGTGAGTAAACCAATACGGTTTTATATGAAGGGTCAATAATCTTTTCACCATAAACCACTGGATTGCCTTTAGTTGGCATAACCACAGCTTTGTCTGCACCAGCAGCTAGAAGAAGTGTTGTCCAGTGTTCAGCACAAGCCACCATGTCTGCTTTGTGTTCTACCTTAGCACTAACTGAAGGAATGCGGATTAGTCCAGCTAGTTCCTCAATAAAACGACCTTTGTTGGTCTCAATAAAACTCTTAATCTCCATAGTTTATAAATAATTTAAAGGTTTCGACTACAAGATAGGTTATTTCCTAGAGTTGTGCAAGAGATAGTAATCCAAAATTACCATAGCTGCCATTGCTTCAACCACGGGAACAGCTCTAGGAAGTACGCAGGCATCATGTCTTCCACGTGCCTTTAGTTTAACCTCCTGACCTTCTCTATTCACCGTATCTATCTCCATAAGAAGAGTTGCTACAGGTTTAAAAGCTACTCTGAAGTATATATCTTCACCATTGGATATACCTCCTTGTATACCTCCTGAGTTATTACTTTTAGTTCTGATCTTATCATCTTTATTGATGAATGTATCATTCATCTGTGACCCGCGATACTGAACCCCATTAAAGCCCATACCATACTCAAAAGCTTTCACAGCATTAATGCTTAGCATAGCATGTCCTAGAGCAGATTGAAGCCTATCAAATACTGGTTCTCCCAGACCAATTGGAGTACCTTCGATACGACATGTTATTACCCCACCTATTGTATCTCCTTGAGACTTTACCTCCTTTATGAGTTGAATCATCTCTTGAGCCTTTTCAGCATCAGGACATCTTACTTCATTTGTTTCGATGAGGTTTAGATCATACTTTTTGTAGTCCCTTTCTAGTTCGATCCCTCCTACTTGTGATGTATAAGCCTTAATATCTACTTGTGTTATACTCTTGAGAGCTAACTTAGCAAACGCACCAGCCACTACCCTATTAATTGTCTCTCGTGCAGATGATCGTCCACCCCCGCAGTGGTCACGATGGCCATATTTCATCTGATATGTATAGTCCGCATGTGATGGTCTATATATATCACGAAGGTTTTCGTAGTCATTTGAGTGTTGATTCTCATTACGTATGATGAATCCAATGGGCGTACCAGTTGTTTTACCCTCAAAAACACCAGAAAGAATCTCAATCTTATCAGCCTCTTTACGAGGAGTAGTGATAGCAGATTGTCCTGGACGTCGACGATCAAGCTCCGATTGTATATATTCTATGTCTACATCTATTCCAGCAGGCATTCCATCTATTACACCACCCACGGCAGCTCCATGAGACTCACCGAAGGATGTTAGTCTAAAAATATTTCCAAAGCTATTCCCCATTGTTCAATTTATTATATATCATCAAACAAGCCCAAGCGTCAATCGCTGCATATCCTTGCTGTGAGTCTGTTAGAGTATCCGCCTCCCAGTTTGTTAGACGTTGACGTTTTGAAATCTTCTGTTTAAAGATGATTGCAAAGATCTTCTGAAGGCTATTGTCCTTTATGTTGTGATGTTTAACGAAGCTTTGCAGCTCAACCGATCCTTGTGGGATGAATCCTGCAAGCTTAAATATTTGTGCATTATCATCCTTGAGTGATAAGCCAATCTTTAGAATGTCATTTCTCATTAGCAACTCTGCTAATGAATCTGGCATTCCAATCCTATTGAGCCTAAAAAGGAAGCAGCTATCTTGTGTAGAGAGCTGTAGGAGAGCAACCTTGTGGCTAACCCCCTTCTTAAATGCAGGCTTTGTTTCGGTATCGAATCCAAGCTTTTGGAATGTTGAAAGATAGGCTACTGCCTTGTCGCATTCATCAATCGTATCAATAACGATTTTCCGCCCACTATACTCTACAACAGGAAGTGTTGCTATCTCCTCCTTTGTTATGCTTATATGTTCACTTTCTATCATTCGTAAACCTCCTCGCTATCTACATCCCAATCAGGGTTTGCAATCATTGCATGAAGTGCCCCAAGAGCATTGAGTAGTTTTTGTCCCCAATATTCGTAGAAGTGTTGGTGTGAATCTGCTAATGCCACCTCCATACTCTCCTCAACACGTGTGCTATAAGCAAATGCTAGGTTCTTGGTCTCTTGATATATATCAGCTAGATCCTCAGAGATAAATGCAGCTATTGGAGTGTCACTGAATTCCATATCTTGGTGGTTAGTCACAAGATAATCGTCCGAATCCTTAAGTATCGATCCTACATTAGCTTTAATATGCTCATACTCAACTTCGCTAACAAACTCTTCAGCAAATCCATCTACTTCTTCTATCGAAGGAGCAAGTGTTGCCTTTAGGTAAAGAAGTGGAAGTATGCGAACGGCTCTCTCCACAAATGCACGACGAGTAAATTGAGTCGCCTGCTCCATAAATACGCAATACTCAACGGCTACAGTAACATACTCTAGCGCATTTTTGTCATATATTATCTTCTCCATACAATTTTCACTTCATTTGTTTAATACAAAGATAACCTAATCTCTGCATTTTGACAACGGTATATACGAAAATAGCGAGACTATCGGGCATGCCCAAAAGTCTCGCTACTCTATCTAATACGTAATAAACTTATACTTAGTATCTTGGTTTACGTCTGAATCCACCGCGATCTCCACGATCGTCACGGTTTCCACCGCGATCATCACGGCTACCACCACGATCAGAACGATCTCTTCTTGGTCCACGGTCACCACCACGATCTCCAAATCTGCGGTCA
>JBOFEN010000063.1:0-19783 GCA_051648105.1 Bacteroidales bacterium | reverse complement strand
ATTTACGGCCTCTTTGGCTCAACAGACACGAAGTGGCCTCAACAGTCTCGTCGCCAGACGAGATCTCAACAGCGAAGCCTCAACAAATAACTTAGCCACGGATCTCTAGGGTAAGAGATTCGTGGCTAAGTTTGTTTTGGAGGTGTCGGGGCATATAATCAGACCCCTTTATAGTTATCCTCTAACCCTTACTTCAACTTCTCCTTTATATATTTAATTGTCAAGAAGTCACCAGGTTTGGTCATATCCCCATGATCAAAACCATCAAGCTCCATGATCTTAGCATCAGGATGCCCAATTAGATTCAGCATTCTCCACATATAGGCATTCTCCTCATATCTTCCGAACAGCTCCTGCTCACGATCACCAGTGATTAGAAGAGTAGGAGGAGCATCAGGTCGTATGTGATAAAGAGGAGCATACTTGTCTATCAGAGGTTGATATTCACCCATCCCACGCTCTTTGCGGTTAGTGAAGTGAGTGATCACCTGAGGACTATAAGGAATCAGAGCCGCTAGGCGGTCAGAATCTATATTATAATTACCAAGATAAGACTTATCATACCCCAGCATTAGAGTCAGATATCCACCAGCAGAGTGACCAGCCATAAATATCTTCGTTGTATCCCCACCATATTTACCAATATTATCAAACACCCAAGCCGTAGCAGCAGCAGCGTCGTCAATGATCTCTGGAGTTAGAGTCTGAGGAGATAGTCTATACCCAACAGCCACAATAGCAAAACCATTCCCTTTCAATCTCTCAGGAATATGCTTCTCACCACCACTTAATCCACCCCCATGAAACCAAATAAGAGTAGGGAACTCCTTACCACTCTCTGGAGTGTAAATATCAAGAAGACACTTCGTTGAAGCATAATCATCAATAGATGTTGTTCGGTAGTAAATATCCTTGTTAGGCAGATCGCTACTCTTCGTGGCAGCTGAACCACAAACCAATGATAGAGAGATGACGATAGTACTCAATGTTCTTTTCATGTCTTTTTAGAGTTTTGTTAGATTCGATTAATCATTCACTACAAATATATAGAAAATGGTTTTAATGAGACCTATTAATTGTCCCAATAGCAGCTAGCAATACATAGTAAACCATAGAGACACTAGCAATTTATTACCATAGATTACCTACCCTTACCGCTACTTCTACTACTCTTCAATCCATGAACCCTACACTCCTTATAATTCGTACGCATAGCCAGCGTGATAGCCTCACCCACCAATGCAATATCAGCCAAAGCATAGTGACGCTTATTATTCCACGAGATAGTATGCCCAGCCAATTCAGCAGTTTTAAGTATCCTATTACGCAACACATCATCCCCGAAATAAGTAACAGCACCCAAAGCAAAAGCAGTACCCGAGGGACTCAACCCCATAACGATAGGACCAGCATCAATATCAAATCCAAAACTTAGAGGAGAGTCATGATATTCTTTGAATCCCGACACCAAACCATCCTTCCAGAAAAGAGATTTAAGGCGATTATATTGCTCCTGAGCAAACCCCTCATCAATGTACGACAAGTACGAGCAGTTCAATGCCGAGTAAGAACCCTTAATAGGAGCACCCTCAATTTGAGACCCATCATCCTCAAGAAACGAAACCAACAATCCAGTCTCTTTGTCTAACCACTCCGTTTTAGCACGCTTGATCCACCTATTCACAGTCGATGAATATTGCCCACCATTCATTTTCGAGTAGTGCGACAAGGCAACCACAGCCACCAGCATATCAGGGATATAAATAGGCTCGTCAGGATAAGTAGCCAAGTTCAAAGATTTACTCTGTAACATTCTCCGATTCATCGTTCTACAAAGATCAGAGAACAACCTATCATACTTTTTATCACCCCCTACAGCCTTGTACCCACTGATCATCCAAGCCAGATGACTCAAGTAAGACATATGGCTTTTGTCACTATCTAGCGAGGTCAGCGGATCCTCCCCCCATCTATCCTTATCATATTTTCAAAGTTCAGGCGAGATAACAATCTGAATAAGGCTATCAATATTACGAAGATTATCCACCTTTGTATCGGGATAAATAGAAGATATATTAGCCAATGCAGAAGATAACATAGAACAAGAGTATAGCGCCCATTCACCCTGAAACTGTTCTCCAATACTAGAAGGCATCAATCTCAATACCCTTGCAGGCTCCCTTATAATCCTACTATTAAGATAGTCACGGCGCTCTAAAATCTCCCTCTTCTCACCATCAATAGAACCATGATCCCTACACCACCACTCAGCCCCTAAGCCTTTAACGGAAATCATTACTACAATTATTGCCCCCAAGCTAGCACCCTGCTTTATCCTATTATGACTCATGCTATTAATATAATGCTTTATCCTCTTAACGATAGCCAAGCAAGCAGCGCCATAGAGAGGAAACATCATACTAAACCATATTGAAGGGAAGAGCTCCCTCCAAGTAAAATGACAAATCAGCGCCAAGATCACATAGATAGAGTATGGTAATATCAAGTAGCTGACCCATCTCTCCTTTTGAGTAGACAAGAAGAATAGACCAAAAACAACAGTTTATATACCGATCAACAGTGATAATCCCATGTTATACCCCATTATATAGGGCATTAGAAATAGAATAAAGTTTTGGATTAAGAACCACTTAGTCAATATCCAGCTCGAGTCAGTAATAAATGATAAAGCCGCTTCTATCTTCTCTTCTCTCATTATGTTAGATTGTGTTTTATTCAGTTGGTAACTCACATTAGAGTTATAGTAACAAAGATAGCGATGCAACAGCCTATAACCTAATTATCACTAACTAAATACCCCCCCCCTAATATTGAATATCTTTTAAGCACATTCATAGTACATACAATATGAATATATAATCCCCACACCCAGCTCTTTATCTCAAGGTTACGTTGTACTATATAAATAAAAAGGCATACCCACTTAGAATGAGTATGCCGTGTGTATACCAGCCATAAAATGCGAATGGTTTTGGCTCCAAGAGAAGTCAATAGTAGGTCCTAGATGAAACTTACCAATAACAACCAGATCATACACCACCTCACCATGAAGAGCAAATCCCACCTTCAAATCATCACTCTCATGATCATCCATAACAATCTCCCCATGATCATGATGATCCTCATTAATGAAGTTCACACCAGGCATTAGCGTTACATGAAAGTGTCTGAAAGGAGAGTAGCTAGCACCCAGACTTACGTTATAGTGCTTACCCCCACCAAAAATATACTCCAGCCCCCCACCTAATTTCCATCTACTATGAGGAGTCAATCCCCTGAAATAGTGCATATGAGCACCAGCCCTCCACTCCTTGTGCTGCGTCGAGTAGTTCGGACCGAAACTAATACCAATCTCATTCTGTCCATGCACATGAGATTGAGCATTGATTACCAAGCAGCTGGTAGCTAAAATTGAAGTCACTATCTTTCTCATTCATCTTTAAGTTTTATTCCAAAACAAAAATATAGCTAATATGTTTAATACACTAATAATAAGCTAACCTATATAGAACTATTTTTAGGTTACCCAAAGCATAAAACTAGAAGCTCTAAAATCCCCAAAATTCACAGGATTAGAACCCACGATGAGATACGCTTACAGCAAACACCAGTATAGTATCCTTTACGCTGATAACAAGAATCATTTCCACATGATTTTGTTCTCAGCCCTATTTTATTAGTATCTTTACCCCTAATATAAAACAAACAGAACATAACATGGCAGAGAGTAAAAGAAGTAATATAAAGGTAGGGCAGGTAGTGAATATTGTTCTCAAGAAGGACCAACAGACAGGAGAGCTCACAGAAGGCATTGTAAAGAATATACTTACCAAATCATCTACTCACCACCGAGGCATAAAAGTGCGATTAGAGTCAGGTGAAGTGGGTAGGGTAATGGAGTTAGTAGACGATATCGAAGATTAATAACCATCTAGCTGTTATAGCAATATAGCGACTTAATGAACACTATCATTAAGTAATTTGTGACATTAATATAGTATTAAGTATAATCCTATAAAATTCATATAGATGAGAAACGTTGTTCTATATATCGCAGTAAGTGCAGATGGATATATTGCAGATAAAGAAGGCAGTGTATCATGGATAGAAGGCGATGGTTCAGACAAGCTATCACCTGGCACATATGATAAATTTATTGCAGGAGTAGATACAGTCATACTAGGCTACACTACCTATAATCAGATAGTAACAGAGTTATCCCCAGATAATTGGGTTTATGATGGACTTGATTGTTATGTCCTGACACATAAAAGAGTAGAGACAACTAATCGTAATATTGTATTCACAGATGAGGAGTTGCCATCACTTATTAAAAGATTGAAAAGTACCCCCGGCAAAGATATATGGATATGTGGAGGAGCATCAATTGTTAATCAACTTATGAGTCATGGACTAATAGACTATTATACCATAACTGTAGTGCCTACTTTCTTGGGTAAAGGAGTTAAATTATTTACTGAACACGACAATCAGATAAAGCTGGAGACAGTTTCAGTTACATCATACAACGGATTTGTAGAAACTACATATAGAGCTAAGTAGCGAATTGTATAATCATTATTTGTAATCGAATATGATACTAGAAAACCTACTAGGCATAGACAACCCCTATGATCTTGCACGTCAAGAGGAGAGGATAAGTAAAAAGAGAGCTGTAGAGTTATACGATAATGGTTCATTAGATAACCTTCAGCCAGGCACCTTTTGTTCATTACAATATATACAAAGCTACTTATTTGAAGATATTTATCCCTTTGCAGGCAAACAGAGGGAGGTAAATATATCAAAAGGAGGATTTCGTTTTGCCCCAGTTATGTACCTAGAACCATCACTAAAGCATATTGACTCCATGCCACAATCTACATTCGATGAGATAGTAGAGAAATACGTAGAGATGAACATAGCCCACCCTTTTCGTGAAGGAAATGGTAGGAGCACTCGAATCTGGCTAGATCTCATACTTAGAAAAGAGTTAGGAGTGGTGGTTGATTGGAGTAGAGTTGATAAAGAAGAGTACTTGATGGCTATGGAGCGAAGTCCAATCAAGGATATTGAGATCAAGCATACACTTCGAGGTGCACTTACAGATAAGGTCACAGATCGCGACTTATATATGAAGGGAATAGACAATAGTTACTACTACGAGGGATATACCCACTACAAAACCCAAGAGCTTTAGGCTATGCAATTTCTCTAGTATGATTAGCTCGCCCCTAATCAGAAAAGACTATAATAGAAAAGCTCTTAAAGCTATATTTTTGAACTATAATCAACTACCTATTGTTCTATCGATAAGTTTACACAATTGTTGTGAATTGATATTTTTAGATGTACCTTTGAGCTATGAATTAATAACAAATCAATAATTAAACTATAAAGAGATGATTGAATATGTGTACATGGTTTTATTGAGTATAGTTCTACTATTCTCTACTGTTTTTATGATAATGAGCTACGTTTACATGAATAAATACCGTAAACTGAGCAAACATGAAATTAAGAAATCTTCAACAATTACCTATCGTAACCTGTATATTGGACAAGGTAGTAATACACACGTATTTGGTGTAAATGAATATCCAACACAGGAACAAGCTAAAAACAACCAACAATGCCCTCCAGGCTACCGTTGGCATTCAGCTATCCCATCAAGAAAATGGGCTTAATTATATAGATATTCTATATTAGAGAAAAGAATAGTATCTGCATATTTGAAGGCAGAAGAGATAAGAGACTGTGCGGCGACTGTACATCCCGACTTCAAGTCTTATCTCTTCTGCCTTTTTTTTGTTGGGTAAGGGGCAATTGAATCGTGTATTGCATATTTCTATTTACTATAGATGTATGGGGTTCATCAGTCTAGTATCCTATATTCAATTGGAGTCTCTTGGGTTATGCTATTATTTTGATTACTAATTTGAGCTTATTCTTGTTTATTCGGATAAGTATGTCTTAATTATTAATATAGTTTTATTTATATTGATAATTTGTTTATTATTGCAATTGTTATTCTAAGGAAGTAAAAGTGATCTGCCTTTTATTGTAAAGTATTATCATTCTTTGAAGAAAATATTAGCAGTTACTACATAGTTAATATTTTAATGAGTATACTTCTTGAGCAGAAATGAAAAACGACTTAATTATTAATCTTAAACAATATATGATCTACATTAAATTCAATCAGAAAGATACTAGTAAATTAAACTCAGTATTAGAGAAGGTTTTGAATGACACAAGAAATGGGGTGCCACAATCAGCTAAATTACAGGCGAGTAATTATAGGAGACAGTTTGTAAGTCAGGGATACATAGAATATTCACAGGAAATACTTTCTTTCCTTTCATATTATACTCATCACTTTGGTGGTTTATTTAGTATTGGTCTCGAAAACAGGCTGGACTTTTACATCAACTCATTTGGAACTTATGCAGCCGGAAGACAAAGAATAGATGCTAGAACTCCAAATGGAGAGTGGCTTGTAATTGCAGACTAATATAAGCAATAACTTGGAGTAACTAATTAAAGTAATATCATTAACACGGTCGGGGTTAATCGCCTTGATAACAAAAAAAAGCATAATGAGACCTCAACTAATTAACCCTGTGGCAGTTACCACTCCCGCTACGAAGACAAGCCCAGAACACGTATTGTCAGCTGGCCGAATCCTGCAAGGTGGTAGACTTGCTACCGTGATAGATGCATTCAACCAGCCGGATAATATGTGTGCCGTTATGTTCGAATTTACTCCCGAACAAATAGAGCAACTTCGAACAAATCCGCGTATCGTAGTTGCAGCCCGCTCGATAGGCACAACCAGCCCGATGATAGTTCGCACGGTCGGCGACATTGATAACTACGTACTTATCACAATTAAGCATGTGCCACCTGAGCTAGTTGGCAATATAAGAGCACGTGCCGTGATGGCTGGCCGCACTTGGGATACTGATAACAGCGAAGTATATGAGGTGTACAGCCCTCACAAGCCCATCATCTATGTGACGGATGTCAGGACCAGCACCGGGGAATACATACCTAAGTAGGATTACGACGAGATGTACCGAACACGCCTAATATGATCAGCACATTTAAAATACTATTACAACGAAAAAACTGTTTTTTACTTGTGTAATAAATGGTTTTCGTGCGCTCAAGTGCAGATAACCCTAAGCTTAATAAGTGATTATTTCGTGTACTTTGGTTTAACTTCTGAAAACATAACGAAGGGTTTAAATTGTGATGGTAAGTGTTATGTATGATTATACCGCGATATATTAAGTTCCATACGTCATTCTGTAGAATGGAATGCATTGTTCTTTTAAGTCTAAAGGGTCTTGCCAGTCGGGATTTAAGGGTTAACGGGTTGTGAATTGCTTTCGAAATTGTATCTTTGAACTATAAGCAACAACGCAAGTTAGAAAATAATTTGCTTTTTATTGGTTGTGAATTGCTTTCGAAATTGTATCTTTGAACTATAAGCAACAACATTGGTTATAATATGTTTCTCCGTCTTCCTGTTGTGAATTGCTTTCGAAATTGTATCTTTGAACTATAAGCAACAACAAAAGAAAGGTAGTTGATATATAGCGATAAGTTGTGAATTGCTTTCGAAATTGTATCTTTGAACTATAAGCAACAACGTGTATGAGCTAAATAGTGAGGATTGGACTGTTGTGAATTGCTTTCGAAATTGTATCTTTGAACTATAAGCAACAACCCGACTCTGTAACGTTTGAACGATGCGCTAGTTGTGAATTGCTTTCGAAATTGTATCTTTGAACTATAAGCAACAACACTGTTGTAGCCGAGTAGGCTGGATTATATGTTGTGAATTGCTTTCGAAATTGTATCTTTGAACTATAAGCAACAACAGTACGCCTTTGTGCGTACCGGCGTAGTTTGTTGTGAATTGCTTTCGAAATTGTATCTTTGAACTATAAGCAACAACGGCGATAATCTAGTAGGTATGCTTAGTAAAGTTGTGAATTGCTTTCGAAATTGTATCTTTGAACTATAAGCAACAACTAGTTTGTGCAACTCTTGATCGTCTACTTGGTTGTGAATTGCTTTCGAAATTGTATCTTTGAACTATAAGCAACAACACTACACCAAGTGGTAAGTGTGCAAAAGCAGTTGTGAATTGCTTTCGAAATTGTATCTTTGAACTATAAGCAACAACCAGATCACTAATCAACTTTGCGGCCGACATGTTGTGAATTGCTTTCGAAATTGTATCTTTGAACTATAAGCAACAACCGTAGTACACCCAACTATCTATGGGTTCCTGTTGTGAATTGCTTTCGAAATTGTATCTTTGAACTATAAGCAACAACAAAAATGAGAATATTACCCAGGTGATGTTGTTGTGAATTGCTTTCGAAATTGTATCTTTGAACTATAAGCAACAACCAAATCTGGCGCATATTGTGTTAATGATGCGTTGTGAATTGCTTTCGAAATTGTATCTTTGAACTATAAGCAACAACGAGGGTGTTAATATCAGTCATTGAGATACTGTTGTGAATTGCTTTCGAAATTGTATCTTTGAACTATAAGCAACAACTTGCCTTGTGTCACTTCCCCAGTTGTGTAAGTTGTGAATTGCTTTCGAAATTGTATCTTTGAACTATAAGCAACAACATCTAACCTATCAGCCACCAACAATAACAAGTTGTGAATTGCTTTCGAAATTGTATCTTTGAACTATAAGCAACAACCAGATAAAAGAGATTATTAAAGATTGGGTGTTGTGAATTGCTTTCGAAATTGTATCTTTGAACTATAAGCAACAACCGCTCTCGATGAGATACTCACTTTTGTAAGGTTGTGAATTGCTTTCGAAATTGTATCTTTGAACTATAAGCAACAACATCACCTTTAAGCAGCATTGAACTTACCAGTTGTGAATTGCTTTCGAAATTGTATCTTTGAACTATAAGCAACAACTTGCACAGTCAACTGAGTGATCCCATGTTTGTTGTGAATTGCTTTCGAAATTGTATCTTTGAACTATAAGCAACAACCAATCCGAAATTGGACGCGTTGAAATCTTGTTGTGAATTGCTTTCGAAATTGTATCTTTGAACTATAAGCAACAACAGAGTACTGGAAGAGTTCACGGGAACACCAGTTGTGAATTGCTTTCGAAATTGTATCTTTGAACTATAAGCAACAACAGCTCTCGATGAGATACTCACTTTTGTAAGGTTGTGAATTGCTTTCGAAATTGTATCTTTGAACTATAAGCAACAACAGGATCTTTGTATCTTGCTTGTGTTTAGAGTTTTATGGCGTAGATTAGGATTAAAAAAATGCTCACTCTACCCTATAAAAAAACCGCCTTATGGGCGGTTTTTTTATTTTAAAATAGTTCTAGTTGGTGCGTAGGGGTTGCATTTGATCTAGGTTTACACTCCTTATAGAGCTCCATCAGCCCAAATTGTTTGTCAGTTATTACAAGAATACCTACCTCACCATAATTAGGTAGCATAGACTTCACACGCTTGATATGTACATCAGCATTTTCACGACTGGCGCAGTGTCGCATGTAAATTGAGTATTGAAACATTACGAATCCGTCCCGAATAAGTCTTTGACGGAAATCGTTTGCTGCCTTGCGCTCTTTTTTTGTTTCTGTTGGCAGATCAAAGAATACTAGTACCCACATAATTCGATATTCACTAAAACGATCCATAGCATTGGAGGCGTTTGGAGTTAATGGTATTTAGATTAGAGTAGGATAGGCAACTCTGCGAAGCTCTCCATTGAAGCATTTGGCAAGAGAAGCTGTAGTTTGAGTGACTGCAACCATAAGGGGACTTCGGCGAGAGCCTATAGTTACTTCTATGGTTGGGATCTGGAGGAGTTCGCGTTTGATCTCTTTGGTAAGAGCTCCTGTGGCTAATCCTCGTTCGGCAAGCTCTATAACTATCTGATCTACATATGGTCTGTATGGCTCCATAATGTCATCAGCTAGAGCGTATGCATTATATCTATTGTGGTGGTGTATGCCAAGAGTAGGTAGTAGCCCACTGCATACCAAAGCTCTAGCTACAATTGCTCTGAGTATAGCATAACCATAGTTCAAAAGGTTATTTGGAGGTGAACCCATAGGGTTTCTACCGAATCCTTCGATTGTGGGAAACATATTCCCCCAGTAGTAGACTGCAGCACGAGCCTCGTAGTTGTCGGGGTCACCACTTCTTACATCATTAGCCCACACCTGCATATTTTTGGTAGTAATTCCATATGCTTTGTCGAGCAGTGCAGCTTGATTGAGTATCTTCTGCTGTATTGTCTGCTGCCATAGCTGTTTTTTGAGTGGAAGTGAAGCCTCTATCTGTGTTCTGAAGCGCTCTCCTTGTATGGTATTACCATCAAGAGGTAGGTTGAGCCCAATAGGATGGTGTCTCTCATCGCAAGTAATGAGTGCTACGTTGTTAGCAAGGAGCGCTTCAAGCACCCCTTGCGTAATTGTTATCTGATTATTATCTAAAACTACTATCCCTATATCTTCAATTGGGACAGTTCGAGGCTTATCTGTTGATTCAGGTATCTTTATCACAAGCTGTTCGAGCTTAAGTGACAGATAGGCTGGATTGCCAAAATATAGAGTTCGTTTGATCATAAGCTATTGTATTATATTGGTGATATCGCCTAATCTATCAACGGTTAGCTTTAGACAAATAGTTTTAATCATTTCGACACCCCATGCTCGTTCTGATTTATTACTATTACCGACTTCTTCAGGGTCTGAAATCTGAGTGGCTATATAATACGGAACAAAAAATGATCGATTAGATGTACAACTAACAAACTTATATATTCTATCCGATTTCTCTTTAATCTCCTCAATAGAAAGCCTAGCTTGACTCTCAACCTCATCAGGAGTAGGAAGATATACAAGGTCGCCAGGGTTGAGATACATAAGTAGTGTACTATTACCATTTGTCTCTGGAACAGGCGATATGCCCTGCATCATTCTTTCTACAACAGTAGACAAGCCAATTGTGTCATAACTTCTTTTGCCAGATTCATCTTGATATATGGCATAGAATAAGTTTGTTCCTTTTGCTGCTTCAACAAACTTAGATGATTTATTGCCACTATATCCAACTTGGAATTTCATCCCTTTAGGTTCACTTGTCCTAACCTTATATATAGGTTGATGTGGTTTACCGCCGTTCAGCTCTTTAATGTTTGCATTTAGCATGTCAATGCCATCAGGAGAGAATGCATCAGCAAATTTACCACCATAGCTATCAACGTGATTAGATAGTATGGTGCGAATACCACTATCAGTAACACTCTCAAGTTGCTTCTGATTGAAGCTATCACTAAGAGCTATTCTTGAAGCACAAACCTCGTTATCAAAGTAGTATATCTGAACCCTTTTAACATCACGTCCCTCAAATTTGTAATTAGCATCTTTGAAGTATTTTGTTAAATTCTTTTCGTTGTAGTTTAGAGCCACTAACTCCTTTACCTTCTTTTTTAGACGTTTGTCAAGAAGGTTCTTCCAAGCATCCTCTTTTAGAGCTACGTTTATAGCCACCTCTTTTACCTGACGAAGTGTAACTAGCCCAGAAACAGTGTCTTTGTGTAGGGGTTTACGAATAGCCCAGCTATTGCCACTAGTCTGTTTTACAAGCTCTTTGTGCTTGCTACCATTTTGATCAACCACCCACTTCTGATAGTGGTTAGAAGTTTTGGTTATTACTCTAGTGTTGTTTTTAAAGCTAACAATAATCTTATCTAGAGACTTTTTGGCATCTTGAGTAAATGTATCCCACGGTTTCTTTAGCAACCAGCTGTAGTTACCTTCACTATCTTGCTTAGTTTTAACACAAAGTAGAGATCTTAGATCTCTCCGTTCTGTACCATTAGCCGATTGGTTGTTAAGATAGTTTATGTGGTTGCGAGTAGCACAAGATATTACAAGAGCATCCATAGCGTGGTGGCGATGGTCAATACGTTTCTTGTTAAATCCTTTTAGAAGATCGAATGGAACCTTGGTCATAAAGAATCTTTTTCCATCTCTCTCAACCCACTCACCAAAATCATTACTACCTCTCTTCTCATTAAGACGAATGAAGCGAGGTGCAATAATGTTGTTCCAAACATCGTTTAGCCCCCAATCCTTCTTGAGCTTTGAGGTTACACCGCCATTGCAGACAATTAGTCTCTTCGCATTACTCTGCATTTCATCATTCTCACGAACAATATTAGATAGAAGATTACAGATATATTTGCTTATGTAACGTGTGTCATTTAGTTGACGAGCAATGAACTGTTGAGGAACTTCAGTGAGTAGAAGCTTCTCCATTTTTTTTGTGTTATTACTGAATCTGCTCTTTACAAATTGTTGATATTGCTCAACAGTGAGTATCTTGACTTGTCGTCCACCTCTGGCTAACTCCGTAACAACTCTACCTCCCTGGTTTTGAATGAACTCCATGCCAAATTGATTCCCTTTGTATGGAGAGGCATTGACCACAGCCTCACATATAACTTTGTTGGTCAGTGAGTCATCGAAGTAGATCGATTGTGGTATGATATGTTCTATCTGGTAGTCTGGTGTGAAGAGTCTCGCCAATGGTATCATCTCACCTGTGTATGGAGATTGATACTTTTGGTCTAACCATAGTTTGTATCTTATCAGATCAGACTTACTTGGTTGAGCTAATCTAGATATTTTAAGAATATCATCAGGTATATTGCTCTGTTCAGCACTAAGGACATCCTCTTCGTAAATCTTAAGAAGATCTAATTGGAAAGGAGAGTTCGGGCGAACATTGGAGATAGCAGCATCATTCTTTAGTTCCATCAAAAGAGCGCGTAGTCGAAGATTGGTATTTTCTCCAGCAGTTACCCTTTCTGTTATTGCTTTTCTTTTGTCTGCTGGGTTCTTCATCTCACGCCCAAGCTCAAGGTGAATCTCGCTGAAATAGTCACTCTGACCACCCCCAAATTTACTCCATATATCTTGGACTACTCTTAGTGTTTCGGTGACAACCTGTTCCACTATAGGGTTTTTAAGAGTATGTTGTTTGAACTCATCGAGGAACTCCTTTATGTCAGAAGGATTTTTCCATTGGAAAGTTTCTCCATCCTCTGAGTATCTTCCGTATGTGGCATAACAAGCTTGAGAAGAGCTCATGCCATCTTCAAGATTAGGCATAGGGCAGAAGCTAGTTAGCATAGCTTTGGTCATTTCGCTATCAACTACCTCCATTACTCTACTCTTGTCGAAGTTTATAGACTCTAGTCTCTCTTTAATTTGTGCTATGCGTAAGAGAGTATTCTCATTTATTGCCTCTGTACGATACTCTCCACGACGAACTAGAGGAAGCAGTTTTTTGATTGCTTTCTCTGAGTAAGAACCATAGGTTTTTACTAATTGAGGAGCTTTACTTAAATTTTCAACAAGGTCATCTCCTACATTCAACTTAACTCTTAGTTTCTCAAGAGCAGAAACTATGGCTTCTTTCTCTTCAACAGAGTAGAGTAGGTGCCATATACGATACTCTAGCTCTCTCCATTGTAATAGGCACGCAACCCTATTTGCTTCATTGGTATCAATCTTATTTTTGGAAAGCTCGCTTTTTATACTCTCGCTCTTTTTGTCATCATCGAAAGGAGAAATAATTATGTTTACGATCTTTGGTACAAGCTTCTTCTTGTCCCAACTTTTAGGGAAAATAGAGTCACACTTGATTAGCTTATCAACTATCATCTTACGAGTAGGGCAAGTAGGGTATCTCTTATCCTCAACATAGTTCCAACGATACCCATCTCTATTACCCTTTTTGATATTAAATGGTTCGTATGCAAGAAGATCAGTTTGAGTTATTTCAGCCTTAAGTGACAACCACCTAAATAGATCAGACCAAGCGCTCTCGTCAGGAAGTAGCTCCTTAGTAACATCGAAATCCATATACAGCTTACCTGCAACTTCTCTCTCTTTTTGGTATATCTTGAGGTTGCTAATGAATTGCCATAGGCGAATCTCCTCGAAATATGGATTACTCTTAGCTATGCACGCTAGAGGTTTGTATGTTCTTTTCCCATCCTTATCTTTACCTACTCTCTGCTCGTATCGGCATGTACCAATAGTTGACTTCTTGCTCTTCAGTGGTCTTTGATATAGTATCACATCAGATACAATAAGGTATGCAAAGTTACGAGTTGCTATTGTTTGTCTGTGTATATCGTTGTTAGGGTATAGCTCATTGATTGCATTCTCATAGATTGCCCTATTTTGAAGCTTAGGATGTAGTTCCGTCTGTCTCTTGACAATCTCAAAGAGTTCGCGACGGTAGAACTTACGTTCAATAGTTCTTACAAGACCACCCTTGATCTTTGTGTCTGGTGTGAGGAGTAGATTTTCATAAATATATGTTCCAACTGTCTTACCACTAATCTCTATATCTTGTTCACTACGCTTCTTTATTAGTGTCCAGTCTTCTGGTTTAGGGACACTAAATGTTCTCTTAATATCTCCATCTTTTGTCAATTTAGGAGTTCCATCTTCATTGATGTCTGTAGTTACAATAAACTCCTTCTCTTTACCAAGCCAATCGAGGGGAGTTTTGCTTTTACGTATAGCAACCATCCCATTCTCAAAGGTTACATTACTCCAAATATCACCCTTGTTGTTAGGTGCTTCAGACGTAACCTCTGTTACCTTTAGTTTCATATACTCAATTGTCTTTCCCGTTGTATCCTCATCCTCACCTCTAAGCTGGAAGTATCCGCGTTTCTGATTGAAATTAAGAAGTACCCAAGCAAGTTCTTGTGGTGTGATAGCATGAGTTAGGGCTTTCTTACGTAGGTAGTATAGAGTCCAATCTTTTGGTATAAGTCTACCATTAGATAGCATCTCTGGGTTACTCTTGCGGAAATCCTCAAGCATCTCCTGGTAAGACTCCTCAAATAGAAATTGGTGTTTTCCTTCTTCAGTTGGAGTATATGCTATTTTGGGCTCTAGTCCCTCTTTGAACTGACCTAATTTTTTTTCGAAATCGATGGCGTTCGCATAGTGTTCAGGAAGATAACCCAAGATATTAAGTACTCGGTGTAGTCTCTCTCTTCTTTGAAGTTTCCTCTCAACCAAACGGCGCACACCTCTTAATCTTGTTCTTTCGGCTGTTTGTGAGACACTGTTTCCACTGTCAAATTCACCCATTTGCTTCTGATCCATGGGGATAATTCTAGATCCCATTCCGATGATTTTATCCTCCTCAACCAAAGCCCATCCTATACTGTTGGTTCCCAAATCTAGACCTAATACTCTTTTCATAGCTATATAGATTTTTATAATTTAATTCATTATACACAAAAATAAGAAAATAAATCAATTAATTGTTGCGTAGTAATAAAAAATGCATTTAATTTGCAGCATACATTTCGAAGCAATTCACAATAAGGATTATTCCGTTGTGAACACATTTGAGGCGGGCTTGGCAACAAGCTCGCCTTCTTTTTATATCCTATTCTGAACCCCCATCCTCTACTCACTTCCCTATTTGTAAAAACCAATCAATACCCCCAAAATTCAAAGTCTGTGAGTTTGAAATCTCTTTTTTTGTATCGCCACACTAAGGGGTTAACATATTGGTGTGGTCTATTTTACTTGTGATGGGGTAGTAGAGGTGGTTTTAGTTTCTTGTGGGGGTTGTTTGCTGATATTATCACATAAATTTAGATAAATGAGTTGGTGGCGATAGGATTCTATCGCCACCTATCGCCACCGCCTATCACCACACCTAACTTCTTGAGAGTCATCGGTTGTGGCGATGTGGCGATAGAAATCGTCAAAACTAAGAGTCTGTGAGGGGATATTGTCGTTTCATTAATAGTGATTTGTTAAACTGGTGTTGTTTGTTAACGCTCCAAACTCTATAGTTATGCTGAAGTTGGTGTTTGTAATTTAGCCTCAGCCTAACTGCTAGTCCGGCACTGCCTAACTTCACTTTAGGCAGTGCCGGACTAGCAGTTTCCCTCAGCCTTTTTATCCACTCCCTTTCATGCTTATTTCTGCTTAGCTTCTCTATTCACAAGCATGCTATGAATGGAGTATTTGGGTGATTGCTTTGCTGTTTTTAGACTGATTATGTGTTGATTATATGAATATTAAATATATTCATTTATTTGTTTGAAATAATTTGGAAAAAGCTTGTTGTTGTCTTATATTTGTAGAAGTGGTTTGAAGGTTCATTCTTTGATAATCAATCGGGTAGGTGTCATTGAGTGAGTGTTGACCAAAAATATATACATGAAGAAACTGCTATGAAAACTACTTATCTACAAAGCATCAATCCTTGGTGTTACTGGCTTGACTTTGCTAAATCTCCTCTCTGCATTTCATCCTGCAAAAACTCAAAGGCTTTGAAGTATAAACTCTTTGAGTTTGACCCCTAAACTCAAAGGCTTTTGGGGGTAATCTCACAGCCTTTTTGTCCACGGATCATGATTCAATTCATAATTCATAATTAAACTACGTAGTCTCAACTGGATTGTCTGTAGACGAGCTCTCAACACAAGAAATTGTTCACGGATCTATCGGATAAGAGCTTCGTTACCCCTGCGCAATATGAATTCATAATTCATAATGCTGAATTCATAATTCTCAACTGGATTGTCTGTAGACGAGATCTTAACACAAGAAATTGTTCACGGATCTATCGGATAAGAGCTTCGTTACCACTGCGCAGATTCAATTCATAATGCATAATTGTGAATTAAGATGAACTCAACAAGCACGAAGTGGTCTAAACAGTCTCGTCTGATGGCGAGATCTCAACAGCATAGCCTCAACAAAAGAAATTGCAGGGCGGTAGCGATGCTCTGTGCTTTAGTCTCGTCATTAGACGAGATGGAGATCCGTGGACAATAGATCTCAGCAACAATTGTCAATTACAAACCATTAATTAACTTAAATATGGACTATATACGAATACCAACTGAATTACTCAAGGACCCTGATTGGAGGTGTGAATTGAAATCTGATACCAAGATATTCTTTATGGATCTGCTCATCAGATCAACATACAAGGAGTGTGAGGTTAGTTTTATGGGGGAGATATTCCAATTGGAAACAGGGCAAGTGGTTATTACCATAAGATCACTAGCTAAGGCTCTGGATATTAGCGAGAATGATGTGCGTAAGCATCTTTCTAAACTTGTACTTATGGGGCTCATTTCAACAGAAGTTACACAGAGGCCACACAGAAGTTACACAGAGAACTTTAAACGTCGAAGGACTATTGTAACTATCTGTAATCCAAATCTATACTTCGGTAAGTATGACCCAGTGATATATGACTTAGATGAGGATGAATTTGATGAAAGCTACACATTATATAAGGAAATAAACATAATAAACTCTTATAATAAAAAAAACAAATAAAAGAGACTTCGCAAAAGCTCGTTCAAAAAGAGGAGGAGCCGATGGTGATGTTGGATCCTGCTACTGTGGGCTACAGAGAGGGTTTGTTCTATTTGCCTTGGATTAGGATCTTGTCGGAATTGACAAATGAGTCGCATGAGTCGATAGAGAAGATGGTTCTCAAATTTGCTGAGTTGAAGTTTCACGAAGGGAATAGCTCTCTGGGGGTGAAGAGCTTCAGGTATAATTGCAAGAATTTTATAACGACTCTGTTATCCAAAAAGGATAAACATAATGTGAAGGTGAATGCAAAACAGCAGAGGGCACCGCAGCCTGCTTGTCCGCAACATCGAATAGCTGATGTGGATATTACCAGAGTTCCTGGGCATGGAATGAGTATTATTGGGCGTAAAGAGGGTAAATAGGTGGACATGCAGATTCAATTCATAATTTATTATTGCTTAGGGTTTAGATAGCTGCTATGCAGCGCTTAGGGCTTAGTGGGATGGCGTAGAGTAGTGGGTGTTGGCATCATCCACGGGTCGCTCCGCTTACCCGCGGTTACCCACATGTTACCCTCCGGGTAAAGAGCTATCGCATCGCAAGCACTGCTGCTTTGCAGCACTTAGGACGAGAGATAGTTTGCGACGCGATAGCTCTTAAACTCAACAGGCAAGAAGTGGTCTAAACAGTATAGTCTGGTGGCGAGATCTCAACAGTGGATCCTAAGCAAAGAATTATTCACGCAGATTACGAAGATTATGTTTGCTAAGGGTGGCTTAATCAGGTGGCGAAGTGGGTATTAAGACTTTTTATCCACGGATGAGTATGCTTCGAAGAGCTCTTTTATGGGGATAGTGGAGGTGATTGAAGTGTGTGCTGGGGAGGGTGATTAAGCTGAACTGTTTTATAACAGCTATCTTGGTATCATATATCAATAGCAAGAATTGTTGTTACTCTATTGTTGATTGTAACTTTGTGGCAGAAATAATAAGATAAAACAATATTGATCATGGGATTTTTAGGTAGATTGTTTGGTATGGAGAGCTCAGTGGTTGACTTCAAGGGGCTTATCGAGGGTGGTGCGATGATTGTGGATGTTCGCACTAGGGAGGAGTATGCAGATGGTGGGTTGAAGAACTCTGTGAATATTCCTCTGGATAGGTTGGGTAGTAGTCTTGAGCGCCTGCCTAAGGATAGGGCAATAATTCTATATTGTGCTTCGGGTATGCGTAGTTCAGCCGCTTGTTCTCTTCTTAAGAGGAAGGGTTATAGTGATGTTTATAATGGCAAGAGTGCCTCTTATCTTAGATCAATGATTCGATAGTTGTTGTGGATGGGTTGAGTGGTTATTTTAGCTTGTAGTAGCAAATAATTGTAGAACATTTGCTGAAACTGTGGGATTGCTGCAAAAAAAATTGTAGTTTTGTAACCTCAAAAGATGAAAAATAAGTAACTATGCAATCAAGAATAAAATCACTATTGGAGGAGATTGAGCAACTATCTGCCACTAAGGCTGAGGAGATTGAGGCTCTACGAATAAAGTATCTAAGTAAGAAGGGTGAAGTAACTAGCTTATTTAACGATTTTCGTAATGTTGCTAATGAGGAGAAACGTGAAGTAGGTAAGATGCTTAATGAGTTGAAAGAGGCGGCTCAGGAGAAGATTAATGCTCTTAAGGATAGTTTTGAGGGCTCTAATGTCTCTGAAGCTTCTGAGGATTTGACTCGTACGGCTTATCCTATTGGTTTGGGTACTCGCCATCCTCTCTCATTGGTAAAGAATGAGATATGTGATATTTTTGGTCGTTTGGGTTTCACTATTGCTGAGGGTCCTGAGATTGAGGATGACTGGCACGTGTTCTCATCGCTTAATTTTGCGGATGATCACCCAGCTAGAGATATGCAGGATACATTCTTTATCCAGCGTTCGCCAGCGGATATCTTGTTGCGTACGCACACTTCGTCTGTTCAGACAAGAGTGATGGAGCAGAGCGAGCCTCCAATCCGTATCATCTGTCCGGGTAGAGTGTATCGTAACGAGGCGATCTCTTATAGAGCTCACTGTTTCTTCCACCAAGTGGAGGCACTATATATAGACAAGAATGTTTCGTTTGTTGACTTGAAGCAGGCTTTGCTTTATTTTGCAAAGGAGATGTTTGGTGAGGAGACAAAGATTCGTTTGAGACCTTCTTACTTCCCATTCACTGAGCCTTCGGCTGAGATGGATATCTCTTGTAATATCTGTGGCGGTGAGGGTTGTCCTTTCTGTAAGCACACAGGTTGGGTAGAGATTTTGGGTTGTGGTATGATCGATCCTAATGTACTTGAGGCTTGTGGTATTGACAGCAAAGTC
>JBOFEN010000062.1:0-26574 GCA_051648105.1 Bacteroidales bacterium | reverse complement strand
AATTAGCTATACTTTTTTTGAGATGAATTTCTCTTTGTAATAAGCTTATATATAAAGTATTAACCACCTATCTGTATGTTGTATAGTATGTGTCTTTGGAAATACGTACGTATTTAGAGCAAAATACGTACGTATTTGTGTGAAAGTACGTACGTATTTCTCTCAAAGTACGTACGTACTTTTGGAGATCCTCCCTGCTATATCAATAGTCGTCTACTTTGATCATTATAGTTGTACTATGCTTATTGACTAGATAGCTAAACTATATCTATTTGTCACCCCTTTTGATTAGATGTAAAAACAACAGCTCCGAGCTTCCATATAAAGGAAACTCGGAGCTGTTGTTACTTAAAATAATTTGATCAATCAAATTAGAGAGATCACTTATTGTTACCTTTTTTTCTGCTACAACTATACTGTTTGTATATAAGTGCTAGGAGTGCAGAGATTAGTATGACAATGCAAGAGTATGCAATCCTCTCAGTAGTCTCTATGCTCTTAGGTTTGAATGTGAAAACCACTTCGTGATTGCCCTCTGGGATCTCTATTGCACGAAGGATATAGTTTGCTCGAGCGATAGGTACCTCTTTGCCATCTATCGTTGCTCTCCAACCATCATACCACACTTCTGAGAAGATGGCTACACCCTGACCAGAGCCTTTGTGGACGCTGTACTTAAGCTCATTTGGAGCAAAAGAGGTTAGTTTTATGTAGTCTGTTGAGTCGTTAGATGCTCCGCCTTTTGTATTGCTTAGCATAGTCTCGAATCTGCGGTCTATGACAGCACTGTGTCGAGGGTCAATATTTGTTAGCTGATCCATCTCTTGGTTGGCATTGTCTACCCATATGATGTTAGATACAAACCAAGCATTGCCTAGAGCTTCGCTATTGAGATGAACAGCAGGTTCGCCATTCTGACCTTTTACTATCAGATATTTAGTGTTAAGCATATTAATCACCGCAGGGTTCTGCTTAGATATCTGGTGCTCTATGAGGTCTTGGTATCTTTGTAGCTTAGCAGCGTGATAGCCCCCGATAGATTTGTGATAGTATGATGTGAATGCATCGTTGAATGGATCACGTGTTAGATTAAAGACTCTGAAGTTGGGGTCCTTATCCTTGAGTATTATCTCATCAGCAGCACTCTTAGGGAAAGGGTTTTCTGTGCGTCTCTTTTCAACAAAGTTTTCACTGTTTAGGTAGCGCTTATTTACAGACCACATATCGATTAGTGTTAGTAGAATAAGTGCAATAATCATGAATTCTCTCTTTAGGATGCCCTTAACGAAAAGGAATAGAGCTAAAGCTCCCGCTATGATAAATCCAAAAGATCGCCATGCATCGGCAGATAAGATGGCGGCTCTGGCATCTTCAAGAGCATATAGAAGCTGTGCTATCTGAGGTTCTTGTTGTGCTTGTGGTAGATAGTTTTGTGCTTCGAAGTTGCTCAAAAGAGCTGTTATGCTTGGAGCAATAGCAAATAGTAGTGCAGCTCCAGCTGTTGATGCTAATGCGTAGATTGCTGAACGTCTCTTCTTGATTAGGTAATCAGGTTCCGTAACTATCTTGTTTAGTGCAAGGATAGCCATCAAAGGTATTGTGAACTCAGCAACAACTAGTATCGAGGAGACTGTTCTAAACTTGTTGTACATAGGGAAGTAGTCGATGAAGAGCTCTGTTAGTCCCATGAAGTTACGTCCCCAAGATAGGAGTATGGTGAGTATGGTTACTGCAAGTATGCTCCATTTGAAGGCTCCCTCGAGGGCTATGAAACCGAATATAGCTAGAGCAAGAATAATTGCACCAACATATACTGGGCCTGAAGTGAATGGTTGGTCGCCCCAATAGTGGTTCATTCCTTCAAGCGTAGGTCTGTACTCTTGAGGTACTTGTTTTATAACCTCGCGGTTCATGCCAAGGTATCCAGTAGCACCACCTTTAAAGTTTGGTATCAGCAGAGTCATAGTCTCGTCTATGCCGTAGCTCCATGCCGTGATGTAGTCTTTGTCTAGCCCTCCTGCTGTTTGGTTTTTAGTCCCGTTTACGAGTTCTGACTTACCACGTATGGTCTGTTTGCTGTATTCGTAGGTGTGATATAGGTTTGAGCTGTTTGCTCCAATTGCTACGATAGATGCTATAGCAAGTGTAGCGGATGCTTTGTAGAAGCTCTTTAGTTCTCCTTTTTTGATTGCCTCTACGAAGTATGCAATTACTATCGCCACCATCACGAAAGCAAAGTAGAAGGACATTTGTACGTGATTAGAAAGGATCTGGAATGCCATGAATAGTGCAAAAATAGATCCTCCAAGTAGGTATTTACCTCTGTAAGCAAAGATGATACCTGCTATTGTAGGTGGTACATATGCTAGAGTTATGAATTTCCAGATGTGTCCAGCTTCGATGATAATAAAGAAGTATGAAGAGAAAGCCCAAGCTATTGACCCAAGGAGTGATAGAGTATTACCTATCTTAAGAGATTTGAGCAGTATAAAGAATCCGACCAGCATAATGAATACCAACGATGCTGGAGAAGGGAGGTAAAGGCTAAATATCTTTGTTGCTTCACGGAGTATTGAGTCAGAGCTGTAGGATGGTGACATTTGGTATGTAGGCATCCCTGAGAATGATCTGGTTGACCATCTGCTGTGCTCACCTGTTTGAGCTAAGAACTCTTTTGCCTCTTGTCCGTTGGCTATACCCTGTTGCGTGTCGCCTTGGAATAGTATCTTCCCTTCGAAGATATCTGGGGCAAAGTATGCCAGAGATATAGCAGCAAAGATTAAGATGCATCCCAGGTAGGGTAGTGCTTTTCTTAAGTTTAAGTTTGTCATATAGTTATCGGATTTGTTTAATAGCGCTTTCGTATGAGCACAAAAATAGTTTTTTTCAACGACTTGCAGCAATAAAAAAAAGAGTAAAGAGCCCCAAGGGTCTCTTTACTCTTACGCTGCTCCTCACCGAGGAGTAAGTCTTAATACTCCTCTTCGTTGAAAAGGAAGTCTTCTTTGCTTGGATAGTCAGGCCAGATGTCTTCGATAGACTCATACACTTCGCCTTCATCTTCCATCTCTGAAAGGTTCTCGATCACCTCCATAGGTGCTCCAGAGCGCATAGCGTAGTCGATCAACTCATCTTTTGAGGCAGGCCATGGTGCATCTTCTAGTTTTGATGCTAGTTCCAAAGTCCAGTACATAGTTATATATTGTTTATGGTTTGTAATATATTTAATATTATTCTAAAGGGGAGGACAAAAATATAGCTTTTTCGTCTTAAATACAATCCTTGTCCCAGAAAATCTCTTCAGAACTCTTTAGGCATAACTCTCTTGAGTATGCAAATAGGTAGTCTGAGATACGGTTGACAAATTGAAGTACTAATTGGCTTACTGGTTCGTTTTCCGATATCTCGCAGATAATTCTTTCTGCTCTTCTTGTGACTGTTCTACAGATGTGTGCTTGTGCAGCAGCTCTATTTCCACCAGGGAGAACAAATCTATTTAGAGGTGGTAGATTCTGGTCTATTGTGTCAATCTCCTTCTCTATATGTTTGATGTTATCTTCGCTAATTGAGCATCCGTGCTTGTAATATGGTGAGTCTGGTTCTGTAGCAAGGTATCCACCAACAGAGAATAACTTGTGCTGTATGAACTGTAGTGTTTTTAACTGCGGATCGTTGGGTGATATCT
This sequence comes from Bacteroidales bacterium, assembly GCA_051648105.1. Taxonomy (GTDB): domain Bacteria; phylum Bacteroidota; class Bacteroidia; order Bacteroidales; family UBA7332; genus UBA7332. Next base: position 22,889 of record JBOFEN010000062.1, on the reverse strand, counting down.
CACAGATTAGAAGTCCAATGTTGGCATTAAGTTCGTCTATGGTTCCGTAAGCGTGTAATCTTAGGGATGATTTGCTCACACGACTACCTCCGACAAGGGAGGTTTTGCCTTGATCGCCAGTTCTGGTATAGAGTTTACTTTTAGTCGAGCTCATATTACAATGTTCTATTGTTGATTAAATAAAGTAGTTTTTCCTGTTGAGAGTTGTGTCGAGGAAAATTAGTGCACGCTTCTTTTGATCAATTATCATTTGTGCGACACCGCTTCTAAGCACCTCTTTCCACTCGTTTCTTGCCTCTTGAGATTGGGTTAGACGATCTATAAGAATAACACCATTCGGAGTGCTGATGGATCTAGCCAATTGTATCGTTTCGAGTATCGTTTTTCCAGCTACTGCACCATGAAGATATATGAAATCAAATCTCTTAGGTTCTGAGCTAAGAGGCATGCTCTCTAGAAGCTCAATGTTTGAGAGGTGTGCACTCTTCATATGATGATTTAGATACTCAATATCCCCCTTTCTATGGGTTAGAAGGGATAGTTGAGGCTTGCACTCGCTTTGAGCTAGGGCTATAGTTGATAGTCCGTAGTAGCTACCAATCTCTAGAACGTATTTTGGCTGCAAATGGTTTATTATTTTGCAAAGTATGTGGAACTTCTTTTTATTGATATGTTTTCCACTCTTGTCGCATACGTACTCAATGGCTTCATCAAGTTGATTCACATTGCCATACGGCAATTTGCCTCTCATCACTTGTGTAATGAGATTAAAAGCAAAAGGGCTATGTACACCAAAGCCTCTTTTATTGCGAAAACGGTGAATATATTTTGGACTCAAATCAGTGAATGTTATGTTTAACTCAAAGCAATTAATGGTGCTATAACATACAAAGATATTGAAAAGTAGGGGAAATATTACTATTTTTGCGTACAACCTCAATAAATGAGCAGCTAAAGGAATGATTAACGAAAATGAACATAGGGATCAAAAGGTGCATCACCTCTCGGGGATGTATCAAAGTTGGTTCTTAGATTACGCATCTTACGTAATTCTTGAACGTGCGGTGCCACATATAAATGATGGATTGAAACCAGTTCAGAGGCGTATTCTTCACTCGATGAAGCGCCTTGATGATGGGCGCTACAATAAGGTGGCAAATATTATAGGACATACCATGCAGTTTCACCCACACGGTGATGCTTCCATCGGTGATGCTTTGGTACAGCTAGGGCAGAAGGATCTGATGGTTGATTGTCAGGGTAACTGGGGTAATATATTGACAGGTGATGGGGCAGCTGCACCCAGATATATTGAGGCACGATTGTCAAAATTTGCTCTTGATGTGGTTTTTAATCCCAAGACAACAGAGTGGAAGCCATCATATGACGGAAGGAACAAGGAGCCAATAACACTTCCTGTAAAGTTTCCTCTTCTTCTAGCGCAGGGTGTTGAGGGTATTGCTGTCGGTTTGTCTTCGAAAATACTACCTCATAACTTCAACGAGCTTATAGATGCTTCGGTGGCATACTTGAGAGGTGAGGAGTTTGTTATCTATCCAGACTTTCTGACTGGTGGGTCAATAGATGTTTCTAGATATAATGATGGTGAACGAGGTGGTGCTGTGAAGGTAAGAGCTCGTATTGAGAAAAAGGATAATAGAACTCTATCTATTACTCAGCTACCATTTGGAAAGACTACATCTACCCTTATAGAGTCTATACTTAAGGCTAATGACAAGGGGAAGATTAAGATTAGGAAGGTGGATGATAATACGGCCAAAGATGTTGAGATCTTGATTCATCTGCAGCCAGGTGTCTCATCAGATAAGGCTATTGATGCTCTTTATGCTTTCACTGATTGTGAGACTTCTATTTCGCCTAACTGCTGTATCATCTCTGAGAACAAACCCCACTTTCTTGGTGTGAGTGAGGTGTTGCGTTTTAATACTGATCAGACCAAAGAGCTTCTTCAAAGAGAGCTTGAGATAGAGAAGGGGGAGTTGCAGCAGCAACTACACTTTGCTTCGCTTGAGAAGATATTTATTGAACAAAGGATATATAAGGATAGAGGCTTTGAGGAGAGCTCTAATATGGATGAGGCTGTTGAGCATATCGACAAAAAGCTTCAGAAATATAAGAAGCTATTCTTTAGAGAGGTGACAAAGGATGATATACTTCGCCTTATGGAGATTAAGATGGGGCGTATTCTTAAGTTCAACTCTCAGAAAGCTGATGATTTTATAGCTAATACTCAAGAGAGGATTAAGGAGATTGATTATAGTATCTCGACTATTGTGGAGTTTGCTATTAATTGGTTCCTTAAACTAAAGGATAAGTATGGTAAGAGCTTCCCAAGGCAAACAGAGATTCGTAGCTTTGATACGATTGAAGCAACGAAGGTTGTTGAGGCTAATGAGAAGTTGTATATCAACCGTGCAGAGGGCTTCATAGGAACTTCTCTTAAGAGGGATGAGCTGGTGTGTAGTTGCTCTGATATAGATGATATCATTATTTTCTATAATGACGGTAGGTATAAGATAGTCAAAGTGACTGATAAGCTATTCGTTGGAAAGGGTATTATTCATCTTGATGTCTTTAAGAAGAACGATAAGCGTACTATATACAACGTAATCTATCGCGATGGTGAGTTTGGTACTTACTATATAAAGAGGTTTAACGTTACGGGTATTACACGTGATAGGGAGTATGATCTGACGCGAGGCTCTGATGGATCGAAGGTTCTTTACTTCTCAGCTAACCCGAATGGTGAGGCTGAAGTTGTAAAGGTAATGCTTAAGCCAAAGCCAAGATTGAGACGTTTGCAGTTTGATGAGGACTTTAGCCGTGTTGATATTAAGGGTCGTACATCTATTGGGTGTATCGTTACAAGGAATGATGTTAGCAAGATATCTCTAAAGAGTAGGGGAAGTTCGACGCTTGGTGGTCGCCAGGTTTGGTTTGATCATGATGTATGTCGCTTGAACTATGATGGTAGGGGAGAGTTGTTGGGTGAATTCCATGGCGATGACTTGATCTTAGTTGTGCTAAACAGTGGAGAGTACTACACATCAAACTTCGACCTATCAAATCACTTTGATAGAAATATCTATAGAATTGAGAAGCTTGATAGTGATAAGGTGTGGTCGGTAGTCTACTTTGATGGGGAGACGAATAGTTATATAGGTAAACGTTTCCGTTTTGAAGGTGTGGCACGTAAGCAGTTCTTCATAAGTGAGCATACTAAGTCTCGACTAGTTCTTATAAGTGATGAGGTCTATCCACGAATAAAGATTGAATTTGGAGGTAAGGACGCACCGGAGGCACAAGAGATGGAGCTTGATGAGTTGCAGATCTTTAAGAATATCAAGTCTAAGGGTAAAGCTTTGAGTAGGTTTAAGATAGCGAAAGTTGAGGAGATAGAGCCTATTCGCTTTCCTGAGCCTGAGGTAGAGCCTCTCGAGGAGGAGGATTTTGATGTTGAAGATGATGAGTTTGAGGATAGTGAGCCTTTAGATCAGGAGTCGAATGAGGAGTCGGATGAACTTGATGATTCTGCCATTCGTGATGAGATAGAGGGTCAGAAGAGACTATTCTGAAAGAGTAATATATAGAGGGCTAGGTAAGGCAGTTCCATTTAGGGCTATTCTTACCTAGCCTTCTCTTATTTATTCTATGTGTGATTCTTTAATTGTGACACAGTTGGGTTATATGTAAAAGTATAAACAAATGGATGTTTATGTTGTAAGACTTGAGACTTTATTCACTATATTTGCCCATAAACTAATTTGATAACTATAAAAAACCAGATGACTATGAGCAGCTTTAGCGTTCTCTCAAATGATATATTCTCTTCAGCAACTGCATACTATCACACAATGGATAATGTGGATGCAACGATGGAGAATCCTTATGAAATCAGAACAATAGAGTATTACCTATTTCTAAAGAATTGGATTGATGCTGTACAGTGGCACTTAGAGGATATTATCAGAGATCCAAATATTGACCCTGCTGATGCTCTTCTTATTAAAAGAAGAATTGATGCATCAAATCAAGATAGAACAGATCTAGTAGAGCTTATTGATAGCTATTTCCTAGATAAGTATAAGGATGTTGCTGTAAAAGCTGATGCAACTATCAACACAGAGAGTCCAGCTTGGGCTATTGATAGATTGTCTATCCTTGCTCTAAAGATTTATCATATGCAGCAGGAGGTTGATCGTACTGACGCTTCGCCTGAACATATTGAGCAGTGTCGTGTTAAATTGAATATACTTCTTGATCAGAGAGTGGACCTTTCGTCAGCTATTGATCAGTTGTTGGGCGACATTGAATCTGGAAGTAAGTTTATGAAGGTTTACAAGCAGATGAAGATGTATAATGATCCTAGCTTGAACCCAGTGTTGTATGCAAAGAAGTAAGCGAGTATTACTCCTACGCTTCTCAGCTATTGGTGATGTAGCAATGACTTTGCCCGTTATCTACTCGATGGCTGAGGCTTATCCTGATTATAACTTCACATTTGTGTCGCAATCTTTTTTGGGTAAGTTGCTTGTCAATAAACCATCTAATCTGACCTTCTACCCCATTGATATATCAAAAGGGGAGAAGAGTCTGATGGGGGTCTTCTCTCTGTTTAATCGCCTATACAAAATGGATTTTGATATGGTGATCGATCTTCACGATGTGTTGAGAACAAAGGTTATTCGTTATCTTTTTTCATTGAGAGGTATTAACTGCTCGGTAATAGATAAGGGCAGGTCTGAGAAGAGGGCGTTGACATCTAGAGAGGGGAAGGTGATGGAGCAGTTGAAGAGCAGTGTTGATAGGTATAAGGAGACTATGAACCGAGCTGGTTTCGTCTTTCCTTTATCATTCAACTCTCTTTTTGATAAAGAGAAGGCTGACCTAAGCAAGGTGGAATCTCTTTTTGGTAAGAAGAGTTGCCGATGGATTGGATTAGCTCCTTTTGCAAAACATAAGGGTAAGATTTATCCCATTGAGAAGTGCAGTGCTCTCATTGAGCTTTTACTTAAAAGAGATGATATAAAGATACTCCTTTTTGGTGGTGGAGCTAAGGAGCTCGCTGTTATGAAGGATCTTTCCGAGGGGCGTGAGAGGGTTGTTGTTGCTGGTGGTTCGATGGATTTCTATGATGAATTGGCTCTGATGAGTGAGCTCGATTTGATGATCTCTATGGATTCTGCAAATATGCACTTGGCCTCACTTGTTGGTACTCCAGTTGTATCTGTTTGGGGAGCTACGCATCCTTATGCAGGATTTATGGGGTATGGACAATCATCGGATAGAGCTGTACAGTTAGATCTGCCTTGTAGACCTTGTTCTGTTTTTGGTGATAAGGAGTGTTATAGGGGTGATTTTGCTTGCATGGAGCAACTGCCACCAGAGAGTATAGAGAGAGTTGTAAATGGATTACTAGTAGTAAAATAAACGAGTCAGTCATAGATAAACAAGAGAAGATGAATAAACGAGTAGTGGTCAATCCCGATTATGCTCACTTTTTGAGTTTTGTGGAGAGGCTTCCTGAACTGTTTGATAAGTCAGGAGAGGTTATTTATAAGGGTAGAAATGAGTTGAGATTATATAATGTAGAAGGTGCAGATGTTATAGTTAAGAGCTTTAAGATCCCTAATATTGTTAATCAGTTTGTATACTCGCTGTTCAGACCCTCTAAAAGTAGACGCTCTTATGAGCATGCTTTACGTTTATTAGATGGCGGATTTAATACACCAGTTCCTATTGCTTATGTCGAGATGAGGTCATTTGGCCTTTTTAGAGCTAGTTACTTTGTCTCGTTTAAGGCGTGTGAAACACGTATGCTAAGGGAGTTTGCTGATGATAATGTAGAGGGACGTGAGTCTCTAGTAGAGTCAATAGGTAGTTATCTCGCCTCTCTTCATGAAGCGGGAATATATCATGAGGACTTTTCTCCTGGAAATGTTCTTTTTGATCGCATAGGCGAGAAAGATGAGTATAGCTTCTCACTTGTTGATATAAACAGGATGAATTTTGGTCATATCAATGAGGATAGAGGTTACAGTGCCTTTAGACGACTTTGGGGTGGTGATAGATTCTTCGAATTGGCCGCTGCTAGTTATGCTAGAACTAGAGGGTATGATCCTCAGGTTGCAGTAAAGAGAGTAGCTGATGAGGTGGCTAAATTTAGGAAGAGTAATCATGCTTACCAAAGAAGAAAGGCTTGGTTTCTAAAGTTATTTGGACAGAAATAGGTTAATCACATATATGTTATGGAACGAGAAATTGATCTTATTATAGATAATATTGATGAGTTGCGAGCATTGGTTGTTGCAATGGGTGAGGATGCTGCCTCAAAAGGGGTTGTACATCGATTGACATTGGATAAAGCCAACAAGATTGTTAAGTTGATTACCAATTATAATTCAGATTCATCAATAGTTAACTCTAAGCCTTTAAAAGAGGTAGCAGTGCCAATAATAGAGAAAAGCAATCCAATTGTACCACCTCTTGAGTTAGATGAAGATCTGGTTGATGACTATGAAGAGGATCTTCGTGATGAGGTGACAGAGGTTATGCCAGATCCAGTTAGCGTCGTTGAGATGATAACTGAGGATACTAAGAGTATTGAGACTCCTCTAGAGGAGATAAATCTAAAAGTACTTGGAGATAAAGTAAACTCCTCCTCAACGGGTGATAGTGTTATATTCAAGAAGATAGGTGATATCAGAGAGTTGATATCTCTTAATGATAGGTTCCTATTTCTTCGTGAGCTTTTTGGGGGTAATAGTATGCTAATGGATCAAACATTGGATCAAATTAACTCAATGAGTAACTTCGAGGAGTGTAGTGAGATGTTAACCAATATATTTGATTGGGATGTGGAGAGTGAGTCGGCTAAATATTTTTTTACGCTAATCACTCAACGATTTAGGTAATGATTTGTTATTAATTAAAAATAAGGTTAACCAACCTATGGGTAAATTATTTGTTGTTCCTACTCCAGTAGGTAATTTGGAGGATATGACCTTTAGAGCAATTAGAATATTGAAGGAAGTAGACTCAATTCTAGCTGAAGATACAAGGACTAGCTCTAAGCTTTTGAAGCATTTTGAGATTGAGACACGTATGCAGTCTCACCATAAGTTTAATGAGCATAAGAGTGTCGAGCATGTTGTTCAAAGAATACAAGCTGGAGAGAATATTGCTTTGATATCTGATGCAGGTACACCTGCTATATCAGATCCTGGCTTCCTGCTTGTTCGTTCTTGCGCTCGTGCAGGTGTTGAAGTGGAGACTCTTCCTGGAGCAACAGCATTGATACCTGCATTAGTAAACTCTGGTTTGCCAAATGATAGGTTTTGCTTTGAAGGTTTTCTTCCTCAAAAGAAGGGTCGTATGACTCGTTTGAAGGAGTTGGCTCAAGAGAGTAGATCTATTGTGTTATATGAGTCGCCATATAGAGTGGTGAAAACATTGACGCAGCTAGCTGAGTATTTCGGTGCAGACCGCCAAGCTTCCTTCAGTAGAGAGATCTCAAAACTTCATGAAGATACACAAAGGGGTACTCTTGAGGAGTTAATAGCTTATTTCTCTGAGAAAGAGCCCAAGGGTGAGTTTGTGATCGTAGTTGCAGGTAGGGGTTGATAACTGAATCTATTACTGATTGATTTAATTAAAAACAAAATGAGAAGATTAGCATTGCCTTTATTATCGCTTGGACTACTTCTAGGAAGTTGTAATGGCGGAGAGAGTGAGAAAAAGTTACAAGAGGAGAATCAAGCTCTTAAACTTGAGTTGTCAAATACACAAACTCAATATAGTGAGGCTCTCACAATATTGAATGATGTAGAGGCGGGCTTTCAAAAGATTAGAGAGGCTGAGAGGTTTGTTAATATTGAGAGCTCATCTGAGACATCATTGTCTAAGCGTCAAAAGATTGAAGGTGATATATCTATGATCACAGAGACGCTTCAAAAGAACAAGGAACAGCTAGAGAAGCTGAAAGCCTTGAGTGCAAATAATAGCCAACTAAAAGGTTTGGTTGATAGATTGACTAAGGAGGTTGAGAGTAAGACTCAGATGATTGTTTCCCTTCAAGAGGAGCTAGCAAAGAAAGATATTCGCATTGGCGAACTTGACAGATCGGTTGCAGCTTTGAATACTCAAGTAGGGGAGATGGCTGAAGAGGGTAAGAAGCAACGTACTACAATCCAAGAACAAGACCAAGAGCTTAACCGTGCTTGGTACGTTTATGGCAAGAAGTCTGAACTTAAGGATCAGAACATATTGACAGGAGGAGGCCTATTTAGATCTAAAGAGGTGATGAAGGGTGATTTCAACAAGGATATATTTAATACTGTTGATATTCGTAACTTCACTCTTCTTGAGCTACCTGCTAAGAAGGCTAAGATATTAACTACTCACCCAGATGATTCTTATACTCTAGGCAAGGATGCAAATGGCATGATGGTTTTGAGTATTAGTAATAATCAATCTTTCTGGAGCCTTTCGCGTTACTTGGTTGTTGAATTGGATTAATTGCAGATGAAGTATAGTAACCTATTTATTGATCTCGACGATACGCTTTGGGATACTCGCGAGAATATGCGAGTAAGTCTAGAGGAGTTATATGATACTCATAACTTAAATAGTAGCTTTGATTCCTTCGACCACTTTCACTCTATTTATTTTTCAAAGAATCAAGAGCTATGGCATATGTATCACCATGGTCAGATATTGAAGTCTCAACTCATTGTAGAGCGATTCAAATATCCTTTCCTAAAGGTTGGTGTTGACATTAGTGACTTGTATGCAGAGACATTAAATAGTGATTTCATTGGTTTCACAACCACAAAAACAAGACTGATTCCACATGCTGTTGAGCTGTTAGAGTATCTTGCACCAAACTACAAGATGCATATATTGTCTAATGGCTTTCGAGAGGCACAGTATAGAAAATTGAAGAACTCAGGATTATTAGAGTATTTCGACAATATCATCTTGTCTGATGACATTGGTTATAATAAGCCTCATCCAGAGATTTTTGCACATGCTTTAAGATCAACCAATACTAAGAAGTCACAAGCTTTGATGATTGGTGATAATTTTGATGCTGATATTACTGGAGCACATAACAGCAAGATTGACCAGATATATTTCCGTAATGGGGATACTATCGAGATGAAGTTTAAGCCAACTTATGTAGTTGATGCTCTATCTGAAATAGAGTTGATCCTGTAGATGGTAATAATATAAAAGAGAAAGAGAGATTCTTCACTAAGAAGTATCTCTCTTTCTCTTTTATTTACTCTAGTATTGTGACAACTCTTTTCAGAGCTTCAATGAACTTGTCTATCTCTGACTTGGTATTGTAGAAAGAGAATGAGGCTCTAACTGTGCCCTCAATGCCAAAGTGCTGCATCAGAGGTTGTGCACAGTGGTGTCCTGTCCTTACTGCAATCCCTAATTTATCTAGTAGCATACCCATATCATAATGGTGTATGTTTCCAATGAGGAAGGATATAACGGCACTTTTGTGTTTTGCTGTACCGAAGAATCTAATATTATCAAACTCTACTAGTTTAGACATGCAGTATTCAAGTAATTCATCTTCGTACTTTGATATATTATCTAAGCCTATTGATTGGACATATCTTATAGCCTCAGCTAGTGCTGTAGATCCTATATAGTCAGGGGTTCCTGCTTCAAACTTGAAAGGTAGCTCATTGTACGTTGTTTTCTCAAATGTTACTCTAGAGATCATCTCTCCACCACTTTGGTAAGGGGGCATTGAGTCAAGTAGATCGGCTTTTCCGTATAGAACGCCAATTCCATTTGGTGCGTATAGTTTATGTCCCGAGAAGACATAGAAGTCAACATCCAAAGATTGTACATCAGTCGGAAGATGTGCTATTGATTGAGCACCATCAACTAAAACCTTAGCACCAACCAAATGTGCTGCCTCTATAATATCACTTATTGGATTGATTGTTCCAAGTACGTTAGAGACATGTGCAATAGCTACTAATTTCGTTTTTTCTGATAGTAGTGATCTAAAACTATCCATATCAAGCTCGCCACTACTAGTAATATTAATTACATTAAGTTTTAGAGAGCGTCTTTGAGCCAATATCTGCCAAGGGACAATATTTGCATGATGCTCCATTGTCGATATTAATATCTCGTCACCTTCATTCAGAGACTCGCCAAATGAAGAAGCAACAAGGTTTATTGACTCAGTAGTGCCTCTTGTAAAAATAATCTCTTTAGAGTGTGCGGCATTAATAAATGCACGAACAGTTTCGCGAGCCTCTTCGTGAGCCATAGTTGCTTTTTGGCTCAGCGTATGAACGCCTCTATGTATATTAGCATTACAGCTATAGTATCCTTGCTCAATCTTCTCAACTACACATCTTGGTTTTTGAGTTGTTGCAGCATTGTCTAGATAGATCAGAGCTCTATTGTTTATCTCTATCCCTAGAATAGGAAATTCGCCTCTTATTTTATCTATATCTATCATTGTAAATCTGAATAGTTAGGTTGTTTATATATATAGAACAACAATCAATCAACTATAGTAGCTGATTCTACCTTTGAAAGTTTGTTGCGTAGTATCTCAACTTCAGAACTTCTTATGCGTAAGGTCATTTCGCAGTTCATATCAAAGTGTTGGTAAATGATTGTAGGGTTTAAGTCCTTAACAATCTTCATTATATCATTCATAAAAGGATACTCGAAAGATACTTTCGTATCCTCTTCAACAAGGCATTCAATGATCTCATTATTCTCAATAGCGGCAGCAGCAGCCTCTCTATAGGCTACAATAAGGCCACTAGTACCTAATTTTACACCGCCGAAGTAGCGAATTACAACTATTAGTATATTGGTTAGTTCATTTGAGTTGATCTGACCAAGTATAGGCTTACCAGCTGTGCCACTAGGTTCGCCATTATCGTTAGAACGATATATCTCTCTTTGGTGTCCTATCATGTATGCCCAACACACATGTCTAGCATCAAAATACTTCTTGTTATATTTTTCTATTTCACTCTTAGCCATCTCCACATCATCAACAGGTATGGCAAAAGAGATGAATTTACTCATCTTCTCCTTATATAGTGCTTCGGATGTTTTTGCTATTGTCTTGAAAATATCACTCATAGTCTCTATTGATTTATTACAACCACCCATTTGCACGATACCATTCAACAGAACGCTTTACACCCTCTTGTAGCTCTATTTCTGGTTTGAAGTTTGTATCTCTAACAAAGTCACTCATATCACACTTCCAGTTTCTTTGTTTCATAATCTCAAACTTATCTCTATTAAGTGTGCTATTCTTTCCAAATATTTTAGCTACACTTTCACTTAGTATTGATACCCATTTCACTACGCTAATAGGAAGGGTGATATTCAATAGTAATGTCTTACCCAACTCCTTTTTCGTAAACTTAGCAAACTCATTCTCGGAGTAATAGTTCCCGTCGTATAGCGAATATATTTTACCACCAGACCTATTTTCAATAGTTAGAAAAATAGCCTTTACAAGATCTGTAACATATATAAATGTAAGCCACTGTTTCTCTTTGCCTATAGAGAAGTTAAATCCAAGTTTAATGCTTTGCATCATCATGAAATAGTCTCTTTCTCTTGGACCATATACGCCAGTTGGTCTAAGAATGACCCAACTCATTTCACACTTCTCCCTAATATAATTCTCCATCTTTAACTTACTTCTACCGTAAGCCGTATTGGGGTTAGGTGTCATATTAGAGTTTAGAGGTAAACGTCCAGATTCATCCCCTAGACCCAATACACTTAATGAGCTAAGGTAAATAAATAGTCTAGGCTGCATATCAAGATCTTGCAATGCTTCAATGAAGTTTTTACAGTATTCATAATTAATCCTTTCAAACTCCGCTTCATCGTTAGCCTTGGTCGCTCCTAAGTTGTGTACAATATAGTCCCAAGCTCCGTAAGCCTCACACTGTTCACGTAACTTCTTGCGTAAATCTTCAGGTTTGTGAAAAGGAAGGTCAATAAACTGGATGTTGGGATCACTTAGATATTCTAGATTTGTTGAGCTGCGTACTCCAGCCCATGTGGTAAAACCACTTCTTATCGCCTCTTCGACGATGTAGCTGCCGATGAATCCACCAGCGCCTGTTACTAATATCGTAGGCATAGTTGCAATTAATTGAGACAAAGGTATATTTATTCTTTAAATATTTAGTTACTTTGCCAAAGTAAACTTATGGCTTAAGCCAGCTCCCATAAGACTCTCTATTAATCGAGTCAGAGCCAGCTATAACCACTTAAAACGAACTTATCAGAATATGGCAAAAAAGGCACAAAAAGAGAGAAAGCACAGCGAGAAGCGTGTGAAGAAATCTCAAATCATTACGGGAGTAATGGAGCTTTTCAAGGCTGAGTCCAAAAGAGTCCTTAACTATAAACAGATTTGTGCTACTTTAGGACTTAAGACGATTCCGCAGAAGCAGTTGGTCGTTAATGTTCTCGAACAGTTAGCTCTAGAAGATACTCTAGAGGAGGTGGCTCTTGGGAGATATCGTCTTAATGAAAGAGGAAAGGAAATTATCGGGAAGTTTGAGAGGCGCAGTAATGGTAAAAATAGTATCATCCCAGAGGATGGAGGTGAGCCAATATTCGTAGCTGAGAGAAACTCAAGCAGAGCTCTTAATGGAGATAAGGTTAGGGGTATAGTTTATGCAAGAAGAAAGGGACAGAGTATAGAGGCTGAAGTTGTTGAGATTCTAGAGAGAGCAGAGCAGACTTTTATTGGTACTTTAGATATTAATAAACAATTCGCATTCCTCGTTACTGAAAGTAGAACTTTAGCTAATGATATTTTTATTCCAAAAGAGAAGCTCAACGGAGCAGAAGATGGGATGAAAGCAGTAGTTAGAATTACCGATTGGCCTGATAGAGCTAAGAATCCTTATGGAGAAGTGATCACAGTATTAGGAAAAGCGGGGGAGAATAACACAGAGATACATGCTATACTAGCTGAATATGGTCTTCCTTACAGCTATCCAGAAGAGATTGAAGCTCTTGCTAATCAAATATCTTTTGATATACCTAAGGAGGAGATCGCTAAGCGCGAGGATTTTAGAAAGGTTACAACTTTCACTATTGATCCAAAAGATGCAAAAGACTTTGATGATGCAATCTCAGTTAGAATTTTAGAGAATGGTAATTATGAGATTGGCGTACACATTGCCGATGTAACACACTATGTAAAACCAGACACACTTATTGATAAAGAGGCAGTATCGAGAGCTACCTCTATATATCTGGTAGATAGAGTTATTCCAATGTTGCCAGAAAGGCTATCTAATGGAGTATGTTCACTTCGACCAAATGAAGAGAAGCTATGCTTCTCATGTGTATTTGAACTTACTCCTAATGCAGAGCTAAAGGATTATCGTATTTGTAGAACTGTCATATATTCTGATCGCCGATTTACATATGAGGAGGCTCAAGATATTATTGAAGGGGCTGAGGGTGATTACAAACAAGAGATACTACTTCTCAATGATTTGGCTCAGAAATTGCGTAAGCAAAGATTCGAGAGTGGTGCTATAGCCTTTGAGCGTCATGAAGTTAAGTTTAATATAGACGAGAATGGTAAGCCTCTAGGTGTATACTTCAAGGTGGCAAAAGAGGCCAACAAACTTGTCGAAGAGTTTATGCTTCTTGCAAATAAGACTGTTGCTGAGTTTGTTGGGAAGCCTAAGAATAAGAAGAGTTCTCCAAAGGTGTTTGTTTATCGAGTTCACGATATGCCAGACCCAGATAAAATGGAGACACTCTCTAACTTTATTCATCGATTTGGATATAAATTAAAAACAGAGGGATCAAATAAGGAGATTTCAAAGTCAATTAATAAGCTGCTTGATGATGTTCAAGGTCATAAAGAGGAGAACTTAATAGAGACTGTTGCTATTCGTTCTATGATGAAGGCTGTCTATACTACCAAGAATATTGGACACTATGGTTTGGCTTTTGATTACTACTCTCACTTTACCTCACCAATTCGTCGATATCCAGATATGATGGTTCATAGACTACTTGAGAAATATCTTGATGGTGGAAGAACTGTGACGGAGAAGAAATATGAAGCTCTTTGTAAACACTCTTCAGAGATGGAACAGCTAGCTGCTAACGCGGAGAGGTCTTCTATCAAATATAAACAAGTTGAGTTTATGTCTAAGCACCTTGGTTCTGAATTTGATGGTGTGATTTCTGGTGTTACCGAGTGGGGTGTTTATGTTGAAGTTACAGAGAATGGATGTGAGGGAATGGTTCCTATGAGAGATCTTGATGATGATTTCTATGAATATGATGATAAAAACTATTGTCTTATTGGTAGACGTAACAAGAAAATGTATCGTTTGGGGGATCCTGTTAGAATTCAAGTGGCACGTGCTAACCTTGAGAGAAAACAGTTGGATTTTACAATTGTAAAATAGTATATATTACATACCTTATGAGGTAAAAGCTTATTTATAGAGCTTTTACCTCATTTTTTTTATCTTTCTTCTTATTGCTCTTATCCTAAAAATTCGACTTGTAAACTTCCTGCCTATCGTATTTTTTTAGCTGTGTAAGTTAATGCTAGTATAAGTAGTCTTATAATCTACACTTTTCTTATTCATCTTTTTGTGTTTTTAAATTAAAATAATGCATATATTACCCTGCGAGATCAGGTATTTATATACTTATATGTTAAAACTATTAAAATGAAGATGAAAACACAGAATCGATGGCGAAAGGCCTGTTTAGTAGTTGCAGTTTCTAGTTTATCTCTCCCTGGAGTGGCTCAATCACTCCTAAATGAGACAGTTCATGATGGGGTAGTAAGAGTTAAGATCTCTCCTCAACTAAGTAAACTGTTATCAGAGCAGGAGAGTGTACGAACAAAAGATGGGGTAGTCTACTCTGGTGTGAAGCCAATGGATGCTTTACACTCTAAGGTGAAGGCTGTTTCAATGAAAAGGCTCTTTCCTCACAATGAGGTGCATGCAGAAAGGCACCGAAAGCATGGACTTGACAGATGGTATGAGATCAGTTATAGTGAGGGGTTATCTCCTATGACTGTTGCAGCCAATTATGAATCTCTAGGTGAGATTGATATTGCAGAGCCAGCTTATCAAGTTCAACTTATTGGAGCCAACAAGGTTGGAAAGATCTTTTCAGCTACAGATCTAGCAAATGACCCTTATTTGGGTATGCAATGGCATTATCACAATCCAGGTGATGAGATTCCAGCTCTTCCTGGTGCTGATGT
The DNA here is from genome assembly GCA_051648105.1 of Bacteroidales bacterium. Classification (GTDB taxonomy): domain Bacteria; phylum Bacteroidota; class Bacteroidia; order Bacteroidales; family UBA7332; genus UBA7332. The sequence goes on along the minus strand of JBOFEN010000062.1, from coordinate 7,579 downwards.
TAGGTTAGCAGAAGCTTGGAAGGTAACTCAAGGTAAATCGAATGTAGTTGTTAGTATCGTTGATGGTGGTATTGATCTTTCACATATAGACTTGAAGGATAATCTTTGGGTCAATGAAAAAGAGTTAAATGGGATACCTGGTCATGATGATGATGGAAATGGTATTGTCGATGATATTCATGGAGCTAACTTTATTAATGGATCTGGTGTTGTTACGGCTCATGATCATGGAACACACGTAGCTGGAACTGTTTCAGCAACAAATAACAATGGAATTGGAGTTTCAGGTGTTGCTGGTGGATCTGGTAAAGGGGATGGTGTTCGACTTATGTCTTGTCAGATATTTGATGATAAAAATCTTTCAGGGGGATATGCCCAAGCTATTGTGTATGGAGCTGATAATGGAGCTGTGATAAGTCAGAACAGTTGGGGTTATCTTTCACCTGATGTAAAAGAGCAGGTTGTTCTAGATGCTATAGATTATTTTATTGCGGAGGCTGGTCAATTTCCTAATAGTCCAATGAAAGGGGGATTAGTCATATTTGCTTCAGGAAATAATAATTCAGGGGAGAAATTCTATCCAGGTGCCTACGAACCTACAATATGTGTATCATCAATGGGGCCTGATTTCAAAAAAGCTCCATATAGTAATTATGGTGAGTACGTCGATGTGACAGCGCCTGGCGGTAATTCTGATCTAGGTTCAAAATGGGGTGTCTTCAGTACCTATTTGAAAGACCGTTATGCTTATATGGATGGAACATCAATGGCATGCCCTCACGTTTCAGGAGTAGCAGCACTTGTTATATCTCATTTTCAAAATGAAAACCTTACAGCTTCAGATGTAAAGAGTAGATTATTAACATCTACGAGGGATATTAATACCCCTAACCCATCATATAGAGGGCTTCTAGGTACTGGATATATTGATGCTAATCTTGCATTAGCTATTGATGAAGGTAAGTCTCCAGAAAAGGTTGAGAACTTTGCTATCGAAGGTCTCTCACAAGACTTCATTGATTTGATGTGGAGTGCTTCTGCTGATGAGGATGATCAAGTTGCAAGAACATATAATATATTTTATCATACATCCCCTTTTGAGTCCCCAAATACTCCCGGGATAAAAGTACAAGAGTGCAGTAATGGAGAGGTCAAACCTGGAGATATTGTTAGGGCAACTATTAGTGGTGTTGCTTCTAATTCGACTTACTATATTGCTATTCAGGCAGTAGACCGTTGGGGGAATAGTTCTGAAATGAGTCAAGTACTAACTGGAACTACCAATCAAGGACCAAATATTGAGTTGCCTGAATCGTCAGTAAAGTTTAGCGCTGATGTTATGGCTGATCCAAATGGTAAGGGTAGTTTTATACTTAAGAATAGCGACTCGGGTATATTGGATTGGAGTGCAACTGTTCGTCACTCTTCACAAGAGTTTACAATGTATAGTTATTCGGCAAATCCAAAACCAGAAGTTCCTAATATTGCAACAAATCCAAAGCTTTTGTATGCAAAAGGAGTTGAGCAAGCAGCTACAACATTTGACTCAAGAGCTACAGTTGCTGATAGAGAGGAATGGAGACTTGGAGAAAGTATAAACTTTATTGTGGGAGATGAAGAAGCTTCTGGTGAGCAGATGGCCGCTACAATGTTTCATAGATATGAGCCTTTCAATCTAACACATATTGAGATGCTTATGAAGCATGATCCTGAAACTGGCCCAATTACCATTGATATCTTTAGAGGTAATATTCTTAGTTCAGAATATTTAATTCACTCACAGACGTTTGATATTGGTAATAATACAGCCTTTATTCACTCTTTCAGGCTTTCTGAGCAGTTCTATTTTAGTTCTGGAATACCTTTCTGGGTTGTTGTTAGATCTCCAAAGGGGAATAAATATCCATTTGGTATTGCCAGAGAGAGTGATTATAGCGGCTCAGATTACTGTTTCTTGAGTACGGATGGAGGGAAAAAATTCTATAATCTTCCTGATGCTCTACGAGCAGGTTTTAATAATCCTGAGACTTTTGTTTGGGATATTGCAGCCGTCAGTAATAATGGCTCATTTGGAGAATATATCAAACTAGATAAATCAAGTGGCAGACTACTAGGCAATAGTCAAGATGAAATATCTTTTAATGGAGATGCATCTAAATTGCTTAATGGAGTATATAGGTCTAATTTAATCATTGAGTCTAATGATACGAAACAACCTACTGTACGTCAGCCTATTGAATTTACAGTTTCTGGTCATCTCCCTAAATTATCTAGTGTTAGTGTAGCAAATGTTGGAGAGGTATTTATTGGTCAACAGAAGTTGATTGATATTGAGGTTGCTAACGTAGGTCTTGGCTCATTCGTTACATCGTCTCGTAGTAGTTCTAATAATGATTTTAGAATTATTTCTTATCCATATCTTCTAGGAGCTCAACTTAAGGCTAATATAAGAGTTGCTTTTACTCCATCATCTGCAGGTGCTAAATCTTCTGTAATTACCTTATCAAATAGTGAAGGTATAAAACATGAGATATCAGTATTTGGTATGGGGGTTAAAGAGGGTGTCGCTTCAGTAACACCTGACAGCAATGATCTACCTACTATATCTTATGGTGAAACTTTGGCTAAAGATATTGTATTTACAATTACTAATACAGGTGAATATCCGTTGGATTTCGCTATTCCTACGTTTGAGACTACATTAAAGTCAAATCTTGAAAGTGTCAATTATAATAGATTTGGTTATAGTTATGAGCATAGTATGGGGGCTAATCCATCTATAGGATATGAGTGGATAGATATAGCTAGTAGTGAAAATGATATTACTAGTAGATTTGATGCTCGAAACCGATTCTCTAAAGTCTCTTTAGGTTTTGACTTCCCAATATTTGATCAAAAGTATGACTCACTCTATATCTCTGACTGTGGAGCATTGTCGACTAATGATAATGAAGCATTAGATCAGTGTACCCCACCTGATCCTAGATCGTGTATGCATGGAGTATCTACTGTTTCTATGACTGGATTTGCAATGAAGTTTGCGCCATATAGTAGAGTATATTCAAAGAGAGAGAGCGGTAAGTATATTGTAACATACGATAGAGTTCAGTTTTCACATTATGAAGGCGAAATTACTGCTCAGATAGTACTCTTTGATAATGGAGATGTTCGTTATAATTTTAAAGAGATTGATTATAGTGCTCAAGAGTTTACACATGGATATCTTATTGGAATAAAGGATGATAGTGGAGATAATTGTGCTCATATTAGTAGTTATGAAAAGATTTTAGATATTGATAATAACATATACACAAATGATGTGACTTCTCGCTCTTCTTTATTATTACGTCATCCAGGATCTTCAATAGTTAATTCAATAACTCCATCTTCGGGTACTTTACAGATTGGACAAAGTCAAGAGGTAAGAGTATCTGTTGAAGTAAAAGATCTTGTAGAAGGTAAATATTCACAGAAGGTTCCAGTTATAACTAGTAGTACTCTTAACCCATACTCCTATTTAACAATTAATGGAGAGGTAAAAGGAGGAGGAAATGCTAGTCTAGGTTTACAACCAGACGGAGCAGTTGATCTAGGGAAGTCATATAGAACTAAACCTTTGAAGGGTGATATGCTTTTAGTTAACAGAGGTAGTGCAACTGCTGAGATTACAGCCATTAACTCTAAAGAATCATATGTATCAGTCTCAAATGAATTTCCTATAAAAGTTGATGCAGGCAAAAGTGTTGTTATTAATCTAACTGCAAATAGTGAATCCATTGGTGAATATAGAGATCAACTTACAATTGTTAGTTCAGTAGAATCAAATGATGTTATTGTTAACTATGAGATTGTAGGTGAGCCAATGTTCAGCAAGAGTCTAGAAAGTGTTGATGAGATAATTGAAGGGGGGGCTACTAAAGAGTTAAGTATAGATCTTGAAAACAAAGGTGTATCTCCACTTCAAGTAACTATACTTCCTGATATTATGGTTTATACTCCAATTAAGGAGGTCTCTCAAGGTGAGCAAGTTGGCTACGAGGTGATTCGTAACGATGTGGATTTTTCTTTGCCATTCTTATGGGAAGGAGATATTAAGGAGGCTAAGCAATGGGGTGTTTCATACTTTCATAAGGCTAACATAGGACAAGTTGAATACGATCTACCATTTGAATTTAATTTCTATGGCAGAAACTATTCAAAGATCTATATTCATGTTTCTGGATTTGTCAGCTTCCTTCCTTTACCTGAGGATGTGGCCAATTCATTTGAAAATGTAATTCCAAGGTATTTGCCAACCATGGATGACATGAATGCATTAATTTGTCCTATGTTTGGTCGACATGTGATGACACTATTTACAGATCCTTCTATTTCTGGTTTGTTTGTTCAAGAAATGGATGATAGAGTGATTGTAGAGTGGGCTCAATATACTGACATGTTCGGAATTGCACCTCCGTATAATTTCCAGATGATTTTATACAAGAGTGGTAATATCAAGTTCCAATACAAAGATTTTAGAGCAAATTGGACTAGTTACTGTTCAGGTCTTGAGAATGAAGATGGAGATAGAGCGGTTGTAATATCTAATGGAGAGAAGATTCTTTCAGATAATATGGCTATATTAATGACTCCAACTTTGACTCAAACTATAGAAGCAGGTCAGACAAAATCACTTCCATTAATTCTTGATGCCTCAAACCTAAATGCAGGTATTCATAATGGTCGTTTGCGTTTTGAAACAAATGCTCCAGCTAATGAGAGTGTAGAGCTTCCAATTACCTTAAGAGTTTCTGGTCAAGCGGCAATGAGTTTACCTTCATTAGTAGACCTTGGGGATGTTTTTCTTGTAGATGATCAAGAAGATGTAACTGCTCGTATTGAGCTTAAGAATACTGGTAGAGATATATTGGAGATATACAATATTGAGCAGTTAGTTCAAGATAAAGTCGAGCTATATTTCGAATATAAGCGTTCGACACCTTGGGGTGATATGGTTCAGCTTATCCCTGTATCTGAATTCTTTGATTATGGAGACTATATTGATATACAACCAGGTGTGGCTGGTGCTTTCGTCGCTATGGTTCCTAATCCGACAGAGGGGTCAATAAATGAGAGTCTTAAATTCATCTCAAATGTAGGAGATGCTACAACTGAAATGAAAGTAAGGTTTATTTATCCACCGTCTCTTTCTATCTCTTTAGATCCAATCAGAGTCGTAAGCTTGGATAATACATTCAGAAAAGATACCATTATTGTGATATCAAATGAAAATGGAGCGAGTGATCTTTCTTATAATATTAGACTAGATCTAGTGAGATTGAATAATGATATTAGTCGAGCTATTAATTTATCAGCCAAAGGTGCTTCTGAGTCTTTAGGCATGATAGAGGCAAAAAGTGAAGAAAGAGCTAAGGTGTCAGCAATGTCATCTTCAACTGGAAGAACACTTACATACCTTGATGAAGATGCTGGTCCAGAGGGATTCTTAGGATTTGGAGAGAGCTTTAACTTTACTGCAGGAGTTAGATATAAAGCTCCACAGGATGGGTTTAATCTAGGTCAAGTTTCTTGTTGGTACCGTCCAGGGGACCTTTTAAATTCAACTTTAATGACATCTGTATGGGTAGGTAATGATGACCCTCAGAAGTGTCGACTTATTGGTGTCGGTAAGATTGAACATAATATTGATAGGGCTGACAATATGGGGCAGTGGGTATCAATACCATTAGACAATGAGATAGTATTATATCCAGAGGAAACATTCTTTATTCAAGTTCACTACCCACTTGGGGCTACTAATCCTCAGGCTTTCGCAAACGTTCTACTGAATGAGATAGAGGCAAATAGATATTACTATTGTGAAGACCTAACTTGGAGTGATATCTCTTTAGTTAGTGGATATAATACTGTTGCATATCTAATTGAGTTAAATGAACTTGAGTCATCTAAGGGGGACTGGATCTCGGTAAGTAATAGTGTAGGAAAGATCTCTGCTGGTCAAAAAGAAGAGGTTGTTATATCTTTCGATGCCTCACTATCAACCGATAGAGATAATGCAGCAATAATGCACATTGAAAGTAATGACCCTAAGAATACATCAGCATCTATTGAAGTTTCGATGATTGGTAATAAAGCCCCAGTTGTTAAACTCGCAAATGGTGCTTCTTATTTACATATTAATGAGGGTAGCTCATATCAATTTGAACTCTCAATTGTAGATATTGAAAATGATAGTTTTGATGTTGAAATTGAGTCAGAGAAATCATCTTTCAAAATTGAGAATATTGACTCTCGTTACTATTTAAGTCTAAATCCTAGTTATGATGATCAAGGTATCACAGTTGTAACTGTTAAGGCGATTGATTCAAATAATCTTGTCGGAGAATTAGATATTTATGTAGAGGTGTTAAACGTTAATCGTACACCTATAGTAATATTTGAGGGATCTGGTCTAGAGTTTGAAAAAGGAACCTTCTCTCACGAGGTAATGATGAGTGATATATTCCACGATCTAGATGGAGATGCGATGAGTTATGAGTTCTCGGTTTTAAATGAAGGAGTTGTTCGTATATTCCAATCTTCTGACAGATTTATGTTGATGGGTCTAGAGATGGGGGATACCGATGTAAGAATCGTAGCTAAAGATTCACATGGTGCATCTATTACAATGGATATGCCAGTTAGGATTACTGCTCCAACATCATTGGGTGTAAATTCACAGAACAAGTGGAGCGTATCACCAAACCCTGTAGATAATGAAGCTTGTATTGTTACTCAAGAGCTATTCGAGGGTACCTGGAGTTATCGTCTATTTACTGCTCAAGGATCACTTCATAGTAGAGGAGAGCTTTCTGCAGAATTTGCATGTATTAATCTTGAGTCGACACCTTCGGGTAACTACTATTTAGTACTTTCTCAAGATGATAAGCAGGTAGTTATTAAACTTATCAAAAGGTAATACCTAGATAAGTGTTTAATCTTACGGTAATATAGAATTTGGGTCAAGATATTGTTAGAATAATATCTTGACCCAAATTTATATTCTTGAAGTAGATCGTTTATGAATTGAGCTTTTGTAAAATTAGTTCAGGGGGTATGAATTTCAAACTCTGTGAGAAAAAAATCTGTTTTTTCTATTGCCATCAAACCGTGTTAACAATTTAACTGCCTCTATTTTGCTTATTATTTAAAACTACCGAGATAGTTCACTGTAAAATGAATCTTTTTTCTCAATATTAAGATAAAACAGTTCGGTGGCGATAGAAGCCTATTGCCACCTATCACCACCACCTATCACCACACTTAACTGATTGAAAATCATCGGAGGTGGCGATGTGGCGATAGAAACCCCCAAAACTAACACTCTGTGAGGAGATTTTGACGTTTCATTAATAGTGATTTGTTAATTCGGGCTTTTGAGTTAACTTCTTACCTCTAATTTGTAGTATCCTGATTTAGGTTGACTACTTGTATGTCTTATACCTTCGACAAGTTGACTTGGTTATATATATTCCTGATATTAGTTGACTTTAAGTTTATTATCCCGAAGTTTGGTTGCCTTCGCGAGCCTTATTCCTGT
>JBOFEN010000061.1:0-4958 GCA_051648105.1 Bacteroidales bacterium | reverse complement strand
CATCTAAACCCCTTATAAGTTGAGGTTATTTATACCGAGTAGATTGTATTATCACATATATGCCATTGAGGTTAATCACCCTAGATAGTATACAGTTTATATACCTCATTTGGGGGTTAAACTCAATCTTTGTTTAGTTTGTGCAATCGATTTCACTAGTCGCGATTATATCATTTGGCAATTAAATAAAAAAGATGCTATCTTTATGGCACATAAACTATTTAATCCGATATATGAAGAAAACAGTTCTATCCTTTATTGCACTGACACTGACCATTACGGCAACAGCAAAGGATACAAATGATCAACAGAATCAGCCATACTCAAACAAAGCTGTCGAGCTAGTAGCTATGAAGCCTTTTTTGAGTAACAAGCGTGTTCAAGAGATAAAAACAGCAAGATGGGATTACGTCCCAGGGCTTGTAGCATTGAGTGTACTTCGCACTTGGGAGCAATACCCCGACAAGCGAGAGTACTACAACTCAATAAAAGCCTATGCAGACAACTGTCTTCAAGGAGGCGACTCAATACATGTAGAGCCAGACAACATAGACGACATAGCAGCAGCTAAGATATTTGCCATTCTCTACAAAGAGGAGCTAAGATTAAATAACACAAAAGATGCAGAACGCTATAAACGTTGCGCTGAACGTTTCCGCACACAGCTAAAATACAACCATGCCAGAATACCACAAGGATACCCTGGAGAGGGTGGTTTCTACCACAAAGGAGTCTACAAGAATCAGATGTGGCTCGATGGACTCTTTATGGGAGCAGCCTTTTGGGGGGAGTATGAAGCTGTTTTTGCAGACAAAAACGACCAAGAGTATCAAGACGATTGGAGCGATATAGCCAACCAATTCATCACCATACATAAATACACCTACGATAAATCAAAGGGATTAAACTACCACGCATGGTCAGCCGACCCAACAGACCCATCATCCTTTTGGGCAAATCAGCAAGGACCATTCCTTGGTGCTTCACCTGAGTTTTGGGGTCGCGGTATGGGGTGGTACTTCGCAGCCCTTGTAGATGTACTTGAGGTGATGCCAAAGAAGCATCCACACTATGCTACACTAGTAAAAATAACCAATCAAGTAGCAGAAGGACTAGCGCGTTATCAAGACCCAAAGAGTGGCTGTTGGTTCCAGTTGATACAATATGATGCTACTCTCACTGCAGATGGAAAAGGCGACAAAGCCTCGAATGGCAAGATCTACAATGTTGGCACAGCACCGAACTACATTGAGTCCTCAGCAACCGCACTCTTCAATTACGGATACTATAAAGGCATTCGAATCGGAGTACTAAGCAAAAGACGCTATATTAATCTAGCAGATAGAGCATACAAAGGGATGATAGAGCATTTCATCGAAGAAGACCAGTACAGTATGTTCATTACTCGCTCTTGTGCCTCTGCAGGATTAGGCCCAGCCAAAGACCTTTCGCGCACCGGAACCATCAACTACTATCTATGCGGAAAGGATATACACATCACCCAAAACGAGGGAAAAGCCATTGGAGCATTCATACTAGCTAGTGTAGAGCGCGAGAAGTTAAGACGCAAATAAATAGAAGATAGAAACAAACTAAACTATCTTCAGCCCCTCAATAAAATAGACTGAGGGGCTGGAGATGGATATAGCCAGAGAGACTACTATACTATTTAAGTTACCCAATCAAATAGCCTAGAGTCTTTACCTAAGAGAGAGCCAGAAGCAATAATACCATAAACACTTACACCTACACTCTCAATCAGTAGTAGATAGTCTGATAAGGTAAAGTAACACTTAATTAGCAATCAATAGATACATAAAAAAGCGAAGCTGATACTCTGTTTGAGTACCCGCTTCGCTTTTTATATATAGTAAGATAACTAATCTTAGCTAATGAAAGGCTTGCCTTGAGGAAGGATAACCTTACCGTAGAACTTATTCAAGAAAGCACCACCACACATGTAGAAACCAAGCATAGAGATTGCAAACTCAGTGATAGCAGCAATAGTGTGCCAGATATCACCCATTCCGAAACTATCCAAAGCCAAACTGATGAATAGAACAATGATCATTGCAATGATAGAGAACATCGCTTTATGAATCTTTAGAGTTGCACCCAAAAGGATTACTGAGAAGATCATATATCCAACCATTGCAACGCCAAACTGACGAGGGTCAACCTGCGAAGCCAAGCCTTCACCAAAAGTACCAGCTTTAATCATCCAGCTTGTACCAACAGCAATCCAGAATAGTCCATAACCACCAAAAGCAGTTGCACCAAAAAGGTTGTTGTGTTTGAAATCGTAGACACAGGCAATAAGTTGTGCGATACTTCCTAAGAAGATAGCCCAAGGCAAAACAAAGCCTATACCTTCAGTTAATCCCATTTTTTGTGAAGAAGCTACTAGTGTAACCATAGCCAATCCGAAAAGTCCCAAGGCAGAAGGATCTGCCACTTCAATCTGTACTTTGTGTTTCTGTTCCATTATTTATGTTAGTAAAAAAATCGAGAACGAAGATAGTTTATTTTTTTGAAAAAACATCGTGTCAGCTTCTATGAGGATATTATTATCTTTGCTACAGATATAGTTGCAAACACTCAATAGATCAATCTTTAATGACTAAGATACTCGCCATATTAACCCTTATTATAGTTACCCTAAATGTAAAAGCTGAAGGTTATCAGCTCATAGGACGAGTGCTGGTTGATCAACCAGCCACACCACTCCAACACGCCACGGTAAGGTTGCTCAAGGCCTCAGATTCTACATTCGTCGCAGGAACAGTCACAGCTAGTAAGGGAGATTTCACACTAAATACACAGAGTACAGGTAACTATCTACTACATACTTCATACATAGGCTATCAGAGCGACTATCAACCACTTACCATTACCAACCAGACAAAGAGGCTGGATATAGGAGTTATTCAGCTAAAGGAGAGTAGCGTTGAGATTACAGAGACCATAGTCAAAGGCAAACTACCCGAGGTAGTGATTAAACAAGATACAATTGAATTTCATGCAGATGCATACGGCGTCTCCGAAGGATCAGTTGTAGAGGAGCTTATACGCAAGCTTCCTGGAGTTGAGGTGACAGCCGAAGGGAAAATTATGGTCGAGGGAAAGGAAATCACGAAGCTCCTGGTTGATGGTAGAGACTTCTTTGGCTCAGACATGGAGATGACCCTAAAGAACCTGCCAGCCTCAGTTATCAACAAGATTCAAGTCGTTGATCGCAAAAGCGAGAAAGATAGGATGACAGGATTTCAGAGTGAAGAGAAGGAGAAGATCATAAACCTCACAATCAAAGAGGATAAGAAGCGCGGAGTATTTGGTAATCTTAGAGGAGGCTACGGAACCAAAAACCGTTTCGATGCAGCAGCCATGGCAAACGGATTCTATGGCAAAGATAAACTATCCCTCACCATTAATAGTACTAATGGTGTCTCCGGAGGATCAATATCACAGATCCCACCAAGTGGAGATGGAACAAACATCTCAGCAGGAGTCAATCTAAACAAAAGCCTAAAAGAGGGAGTCAACCTCGATGGTAGCATACGATATGGCAAGAGCAACCGCAGAAACAAACAGAACAGCTTTGCCGAGAACTTCCTTCCAGACAGCTCCTATTACACCTCAAAGGTGAGTGACTCATACAGCAGTAGAGAAAGTATAAGCAGTGATATCAGATATGAGATCGAGAGAGACACCACACTCTTTCTATCCATAGCCCCACGCATAGGCTACAGCCGATCCTTCTCAAGACAGAGCTCCCTTTTGCAGACACTTTCAGGAGAGTCGATGCTTGTAAACTCACAAGATTCAGAGACAAGAAGCAGTGATCACAGTTTCAACTATGGACTCTCAATGCTATTTAATAGACAACTAGTTAAGCCAGGCCGACGATTGACGCTTGGACTAGAGATCAATGGTGCCAATGGTAGTGGAGATGGGACAACACTCTCCGAAAACCTCTTCAAGCTAGAGTCACAACCCGACAGTCTCGTACTATTGGATCAAGACAACATAAGTAAGAACCAATCCATAGATGCAGGCTTCAACGCCTCATGGGTAGAACCCATTACAAAGAAGAGCTTCATACAACTATCATACAACTTCGCTTGGCGAGATGCCGACAATCAAAAGAGCAGCTATCAATTCGATGGACAAGAGTATGCAGAGCTAGACTCAACCTACAGCCGAAGCTATAGGTCAAACGGCATTCGACAAAATATATCACTTAACTTCAGATCATCATTTGCAAAGTACAGCTACTCATTCGGTGTGGGGCTAGACCCATCAAACAGTAGCGAGGAGACCTATGTTGGAAAAACAACAATAAACCACCAAGAGCAGAACCTACTCAACTACACACCAAGAGCCAACCTAATGTGGAACTCAGGATCCACAAACGTAGTCTTCAACTACAATGGACGCTCCAACACACCAACCGCAAGAGAGCTCTCTAAGGTCGTTGAGGTGCTCTCTCCACTATCTGAATATGTAGGTAATCCATCCCTTAAGAGCGGATTCACACACAATGCCTCATTGCAGTTTAGAAATTACAACAGAGAGAAGCAGATGTCAATATCACTTGCAGCAAGAGCAACACTCGAGCAGAACAGCATCACCGACTACTCCATATATGACACATCAACAGGAAAGAGAACCTCCTCGCCCGTGAACGTCAATGGCAACCACAGCGTGATGCTATCCTCACACTTCTCTATGCCACTCAAGAACAAAAAGTTCCAACTCGGATCATACACACAATACAACTATCGACGCAGACACAGCTTCTCCAACGAGCAAGAGAACATCTCCAATAGTCAAAACTTTAGAGAGGATATAAACCTCAACTACAATGATAAGTATCTGAGTACAACCCTCGGATGCTATCTCTCATTGAGCGATGTGCAAAACTCACTCAACTCATCAACCAGCCGAACAACCTTCGA
>JBOFEN010000060.1:0-7295 GCA_051648105.1 Bacteroidales bacterium | reverse complement strand
AAACAATTACGATGATTGGGTAGAAACTAAAACAAACAGCATAAATAGATAATATCAGACTCAAATTTAAGATAAAACATATTGGTGTAGATAGAAACCTATCTACACCCTATCTACATCGCTATCTACACCCGTAACAGATTGATAACCACCTGCGGTGTATATAGTGTAGATAGAAAACCTCAAGACTAACACTCTGTGAGGAGATTTTGCCATTTCATTAATAGTGATTTGTTAAATCAGACTACAATTTAATGGTTAGATACTGAATTACTCTATGGAAGTATTAGTATCTATTTCCGACTTAGTTGGAGTATTAGGTATTGAATTCATCTCGTATAGGCTATGCTAAATATCTATATGCTTAAGCTAATTAATTAACATTCCCACAAGTTTTGAACTTGATCCATAATTAATTTATATATTTGCCTTGAAATTGGGATTACTATACCCTTATTTAAACCTTATGTAATGGTTATGAGCAAGAGAAAGAAAAAAACAACCCCATCATTCCTCAATGTTAAGCTGACATCTACAGTAAGTATTTCCCTAGTTCTTTTTCTTCTAGGTATGACAACGCTACTGACCTTGCTTACTCACGAACTATCCATATATGTAAAAGAGAATATTGGTATGTCAATTGTGCTGAGTGATCGTATGCCTGAAGCAGACATAAAACAGCTTAATAGTAGGTTGCAGAGAGCTCCGTATACGCGAGAGGTAACATACATAACAAAAGATCAAGCTCTCAAAGAGTTAGTACAAGAGTTAGGAGAGGACCCAAAAGAGTTCCTTGGCTTTAACCCCTTGTTAGCATCAATTGAGGTGAAGCTTAAAGCTGAATATGCTAATAATGACAGCATAAATAAGATTGAGACTAATCTCAAGAAGAGTAGTAATATTAGAGATATTCTTTATAGGAAGGAGTTGATCTCAGCAGTAAATGATAATGTGAAGCGCATTGGACTAGTATTAATTGTATTAGCAGCTCTATTAACGGCAATCTCTTTTGTGTTAATAAGCAATACAATTAGATTGACAATATATTCACAGCGATTCCTAATTCATACAATGAAACTTGTAGGAGCAAAGGATAGTTTCATCAGATCACCATTTATTTGGAGTAATATTGCTTGTGGCATTATCGCCGCAATATTAGCTAACGCTATGTTAGCTGGGGTAGTACATCGTTTATCATTAGAAATCGAAGATATTTGGAGTATGATTACACCTGAGATTATGATAATAACAGCGGGTACTACACTCATCTTTGGTATTTTGCTAACGGCTCTTTCTGCATACTTTGCAGTTAATCGTTACTTAAACATGAAATATAATAAACTATTCTTAGTATAAACAACACCTATTATGGAAAGAAACGAATTCCCTTTTAGCAAGGAGAACTATATCCTAATGGCGATTTCAGTAGTACTGATTATCCTTGGATTCATATTAATGGCGGGCCCAGCTACTACAGATGCAGGGTTTGAGCCTGATATCTTTAGCACACGTAGAATTGTTATTGCCCCATTCGTCTGCTTTATAGGCTTTGTATCTATGATGTTTGCTATACTTTATAAAAAGAGAGGATAAGAGATGAGCTGTATTGAAGCGATTATTTTAGGTATTGTACAAGGACTTACAGAATTTCTACCAGTTAGTAGTAGTGGACATTTAGCTATCGGAGGTTATATCTTTGGTATGGAGGGAGATGAAAACCTCTCTTTTGCTGTAGCGGTACATGCTGCAACAGTATTATCAACTATTGTAATCCTACGCAAAGAGATAATGAATATTATCATGGGGCTGCTTCAGTTCAAATGGAATGAGGAGACTAAATATGCACTAAAGATATTCATCTCAATGATACCTATTGGTATTGTTGGTCTTTTCTTCAAAGATTATGTAGAGTCCATTTTTGGTAGCGGCCTACTTATTGTTGGCATCATGCTATTAATAACAGCACTGCTATTAGCATTCTCATATTATGCAAAGCCACGAGTAAAGGAGAGCATGACATATCGTGACGCTTTCATAATAGGTCTAGCACAAGCTTGTGCTGTTATGCCCGGACTATCTCGCTCAGGGTCAACAATAGCAACAGGATTACTGTTAGGAAATAAAAAAGAGAGTGTTGCAAAATTCTCTTTCTTGATGGTTGTAGCTCCAATATTAGGAGAGGCAGCTCTCGACTTAATGAAAGGTGGTTTTAGTTTAGAGTCTTCTGGTATATCACCCCTAGCATTAGCGTCGGGTTTTCTCGCGGCTTTCATTACAGGGGCTATTGCATGTAAGATGATGATCAATATCGTTAATAGAGGTAAGCTGATCTACTTCTCATATTATTGTGTTGCAGCTGGTGTTGCTGCAATCATTTTCTCATTAATTTGACCATAACTATATATAATGAATTTTATTGACGGAGAAGTATTGTACTTCGATAAACCACTTTATTGGACTTCATTTCAGTTAGTGAATAAGATTCGCTATCGTATCTCTAAGGAGATCGGTGTGAAAAAGATTAAGGTAGGGCATGCTGGTACACTTGATCCATTGGCTACAGGTGTAATGATCATATGTACAGGTAAAGCAACAAAGCGGATTGAAGAGTTTCAGTATCAGACTAAAGAGTATGTAGCTACAATCAAACTTGGAGCAACAACGCCATCCTTCGATCTTGAAACGGAAGTGGATAATACATATCCAGTAGATCACATAACGAACAAGTTGGTGGAGGATACGATTAGCAAGTTTATTGGTCGTATTGAACAAGTACCTCCAGCTTATTCTGCTTGTAAAGTTGATGGTAAGAGAGCTTATGATCTAGCTAGAAAGGGTGAGCAAGTTGAACTAAAGCCTAAAGTCCTTGTTATAGATGAAATTGAGCTACTCTCTTGTGAGTTACCAACCATTGAGGTTCGTATCGTTTGCAGCAAGGGTACATACATTAGAGCATTAGCAAGAGATATTGGTGAGGCTCTTGGTAGTGGGGGCCACCTCACTGCACTTCGTCGTACTAGGATTGGTGATATTACTTCCCAAATGTGCCTATCTATTGACGATCTAGATACTATTTTTGAATCAAAAGAAATTAATGAATAAATACACGATACCACTATGAAGTTATCTCAATTTAAATTCAAACTGCCAGAAGAGCTTATTGCAAGCGAACCAATGCAGAACCGAGATGAGTCTCGTTTGATGGTAGTAAACCGTAAAACTGGAGATATTGAACACAAGATATTTAAAGATGTACTTGGGTATTTCAACGACAAAGATCTTGTAATCTTTAATAATACTCAAGTGTTTCCTGCGCGTTTGTACGGTAATAAGGAGAAGACTGGAGCTAGAATCGAGGTATTCCTTCTTCGTGAGTTGAACGAAGAGAATAGACTATGGGATGTTCTTGTAGATCCAGCAAGAAAGATTCGTATTGGTAATAAACTATATTTTGGAGATGATGACTCTTTAGTAGCAGAGGTTATTGATAACACCACTTCAAGAGGTAGAACTTTAAGATTTCTTTTTGATGGTTCTCACGAAGAGTTCAAGAAAGCTCTTTATCAACTAGGAGAGACTCCAATACCTAGATATATTAACAGAGAAGTTACGCCTGAAGATTCAGAGAGATACCAGACTATCTTCGCTAAGCATGAGGGTGCAGTCGTTGCTCCTGCTGCTGGAATGCACTTTAGTAGAGAGCTTCTAAAGCGTATGGAGATTAAAGGTATTGAAACAGGATTCGTTACCCTTCACTCTGGTCTTGGTGCATATCGCGAGATAGACGTAGAGGATCTAACCAAGCACAAGATGGATTCAGAGCAGATGGTTGTCGATTCTGAGATAGTTCGTCTTGTTGATGTAGCAAAAGATAATAATAGACGCATTTGTGCTGTAGGTACAACAGTTATGAGAGCTCTTGAAACATCTGTTACGACAGAGGGGCGCATAAAAGCATTTGACGGATGGACAAATAAGTTTGTTTTCCCTCCATATGAGTTCACTGTTGCAGACTCAATGATCACCAATTTCCACCTATCAGAGTCAACTCTTTTGATGATGACTGCAGCTTTTGGTGGATACGATTTGATTATGTCTGCATACGAACTAGCAGTTAAAGAGAACTATCGCTTTGGTGCTTATGGTGATGCAATGCTTATCATATAATATTGAAAATTATGGCTATAACATATCTAGGACTAGGTAGTAATCTTGGAAATCTAGAGGATAATCTTCATAATGCTATAGTCGAGATATCAGAGCGGATTGGGACAATTATGTCCCAATCCGCTCTATTTCATTCGGCACCATGGGGATTTGACTCAGATAATAAGTTCCTTAATCAAGTGATTAAAGTCGAAACAACTCTCGATCCATATGCACTACTCGAGAGAACAAAGGAGATAGAGATACATTTGGGAAGAAAGAAAAAGAGCATAGACGGAGGATATTCTGATCGCATTATAGATATAGACATAATACTTTATGATCAACTTGTTCTCAATGATCCAATACTTACAATACCACACCCATTAATGCAACAACGAGACTTTGTACTCCTCCCACTCCAGGAGATAGCTTCAGAGGTAATATATCCTCTAAATAAAGTCACGATAGGTGAGCTTATTATTCAAGAATACTGAACTACTCGAGTCTATACATTGTTGTAGATGCATTATTAAACAGAATACACCCAATTTTACTATGAAACTATCATCTCTCTATCTTATTATCTCACTCTTCACAATCTTTAGTTTACCAGTAAAGATTACTGCACAAAAGTACTTACACTCTATTAGAGGGTCAGTTATTGATAAGAAGACAAGAGAACCCCTCCCATTTGTAAATGTTGTAATATGGAATAGTACCATAGGATCACAAACAGATCTAGATGGTAAGTTTGTAATTGAAGGCCAAAAGTCAGGAAACTATAGACTACAAGTATCAAGCATTGGATACAAAACATTTGTATCTCCAGAGTTTATGCTTGGTGCAAGAGACGAGTTTGTAAATATAGAGTTAGATGAAAGCTCTACTGCTATTGGAGAAGTCCAAGTAGTAGCAGACCCATTTAAGAAGCCAGCTGAGACACCCTTGGCTCTTCGAGTAATAGGATTCAAAGAGATAGAGAATAGTGCGGGCTCGAATCGCGATATCTCTCGTGTAGTAAACTCCTTTCCAGGTGTTGCATCCTCTCCAGCAGGCTACAGAAATGACCTTATTGTACGAGGTGGTGGACCAAATGAGAACAGATTCTACCTAGACGGTATTGAGGTGCCAAACATTAACCACTTTGCCACTCAAGGGGCTTCTGGTGGTCCTGTAGGGCTTATTAATGCAGACCTAGTTAGAGATGTTGACTTCTATTCAGGGGCCTTCCCAGGCAATAGAGGTAATGCTATGAGTTCTGTGATGGAGTTCAAGCTCAAGGAGGGTGACCCAAATGAGCACAAACAATCATTCGTAGTTGGCTCATCAGACTTTGGTGTCACACTAGATGGACACATAAAGGATAAAACAACCTATCTATTCTCTGGTAGAGTATCCTACCTTCAACTTCTATTCAAGGCAATAGGCCTACCTTTCTTGCCTACCTATTATGACTCACAGCTTAAGATAAAGCATAAGTTCAACAAGAACAATGAACTTACATTTATCGGATTACTTGGTATTGATGATATGACCATCAACAAAGATACTGCTGGGTTCTCTGATGCTAATAAGTACACATGGTCAACAATAGGGATAATACAACAGCAAACATACACATTTGGAGCCCTCTACAAACATTATGCAGGAAGACATACTCAGACCGTAGCATTGAGTTATAGCGGACTTGCAAACGATGTATTTAAACATATAAATAACGACGAGAGCAAGGATAAACTATTTGACAACAACTCTTATGAAGGCGAGGCCAAGCTACGAATAGAGAATAGTAGTTCTATAGGAGGTTTCAAGCTAAATCAAGGTGTAAATGTTGAGTACTCTAAATATAAGAATGAAGGTTTTCAAAGCTTTATATTGAGTAATCAAGAGGGAGCCCCTATATACAACCGTTTTGATACAGAGCTAAACTTTATCAAGTGGGGAGCTTTTGTATCTGCTGTTTACCAAACACCCAATGAGAGATTCACATCATCTTTAGCTTTACGTACTGATGCTAATAGCTATTCAGATAAGATGAATAACTGGTATAAGCAACTTTCACCAAGAGCCTCTCTGAGCTACAACCTCTTTGAGAACTTCTATCTAAATGCAAATGTTGGACGATACTATCAACACCCAACATATACAGTGATGGGCTATCAAAATAACTCTGGTAATCTGGCCAATAAAGAGGAGCTAGAGATGCAATTCTCTGATCAAGTGGTTGCTGGGGTTGAATATCGTCTAGCCAAAGGTGTAAGATTAACACTCGAAGGGTTCTACAAGAAATATGGCAATGTCCTTATTTCTAAGATAGACTCTATTCCTTTAGCTTCAAAGGGTAATGACTATGGAGTGTTTGGCAATGAACCTGTAACTTCTGATGGAGAGGGTAGAGCCTATGGTGCCGAAGCTTTTCTTCGCATTTTTGGCTATAAAGGACTAAACCTAATGGCTGCTTACACTTGGGTAAGAAGTGAGTATTACTCGCCAAAGAGCAGTAAATATATTCCATCAAGCTGGGACAATAGACACCTATTGAGCTTAACGGCAGGATATGATCTTCCGCGAAACTGGAAAGTAGGAGCTAAACTTAGATATACTGGAGGTGCCCCATATACTCCTTGGGATGAAGAGGCTTCATCTCTTAAGGTCAATTGGGATGCTACAGAGAGACCTATCTTGGATTATGATAACTACAATACAAAAAGATTGCCTGCTTTCACCCAGTTAGACCTTCGTGTTGACAAGCAGTTCTTCTTCAAGAGATTCATGCTCGGTGTATATCTAGATCTTCAGAATGCGCTCAACTCAGAGTATAAATCACCAGAGGCTCTTCTAAGTACTGGTGTTATAGCTAATCCTGATGCTCCAGTTGATCAACAGAGATATGTTATGAGAAGAATAGACACTGCTGGTGGGACTATTGTTCCAAGTATTGGTGTTATGATACGACTCTAATATAATAAACGAGAAAGGCACTCCACATCTGGAGTGCCTTTCTCGTTTATTATATTAGAATGCCGCGACCAATTCGACGCAGAACTTATTGTGAAACTGCTTCTGGGTTGCATAATCCATAGGTTTATCATTGAAGAAGTAGTGCTCGTACTGGAAACGAACCTCAGCCTGAAAAGGCTTAAATC
>JBOFEN010000059.1:0-6138 GCA_051648105.1 Bacteroidales bacterium | reverse complement strand
CGAAGTCAATACCAGCATTTATCTGTTCTGTTCGCTCCCATTTCAAGCCTGGATTTGGTGTGCGAGTTAGTGTGATACCTGGAATAACATTCGAACCACCATCCATTATAGCACCTCCAGTACTTCCTAACATCACTTGAGATATTTTATTTGGTATCTCTTGATTACCAGTTATACCCCAGCTAGTACGTAGCTTCAGATTATCGAATATCTCTAACTTCTTAACAAAATCCTCTTCACTAACTCTCCAAGCAAGAGCAGCAGAAGGGAAGTAACCATACTTATTATTCTCACCGAACTTAGTAGATCCATCTGCACGGAAGTTTACAGTAAGAAGATACTTCTCCATCAAGTTGTAGTTTACCCGCCCAAAGAATGATTGTAATTCATTCACCGTAACATTTGATGTGCCTACAATCTGTTTGTTCTTACCAAATGCAAGATCATATAGATAGTCTATATCATCTACCTCGAATCCATTTACAGATATTCCATATCTATAGTTATGGAAGTTTTGATAGGAGTGACCGGCAAGAAGATTGAAGCGATGTTTAGAACCAACATTGAAGTTGTAGGTCAAGTAGTTCTCAATAAGGAAGCTACTTCCTTCTACATTGTTGATATCAGCGGTTCCATTATCGGTAAGATATATTAACTCCTTGTCTTGAGTTACCTTACGAGTTGCTTTCATCTCATCAAAAGCAACATTCATCTTATATTTCAGATCTTTCCATATCTCTAGAGTACCAGATATGTTTGCTAGTAATCTATCAGTTTGAGTGCGATCATTTGTAAGATTGATCATAGCAAGTGGATTTCTTACATCCTTGCTATATTGGTAGTAGCTCCCATCTTCATTGTATATTGGAAGGGTTGGATTAACCTTTAATGCAGATAGAAGAACATCTCCCTCAAATCCACCAGATTCGCCTATAGGAACGCGTCGGTCATTTGTGCGGCTAGCTGTAATACTTGCCTCAAGATTTAGACGATCATTGAATGTCTTTTGGTTTACGTAGAAGCGACCAGTAAATTTCTCCATACCAGAACGTTTGATAATACCCTCTTGATTCTGATATCCTAATGAAGCACGATAGCTACCGCCTTTAAAACCACCACTCATTGATAGATTATGATTCTGTGAGAATGCTTTTCTGAATATCTCATCTTGCCAGTTAACACTTGCACCACCATCTTCTATCGTAACACCCTTTTCTGCTGCAAATGCCCTGTATTGATCTGCACTTAACATGTCATATTGCTTAGGAAGATGTGAAAGAGAAGCATAGGCAGAGTAGCTTACTTGGCTCTGACCCTCTGTACCTTTCTTTGTAGTGATCATGATCACACCATTAGCTCCCCTTGCACCATATATGGCAGTAGCAGATGCATCCTTTAGTATGTCTATGGACTCTATATCATCTGGGTTGAGAAAATTTAATGGGTTCTTAGAGCCGCTGCTACCAACACCTGCAATGCTAGCACCTGATGGTTGTTGGTCATCAGAAACATCCAAAGGGACACCATCTACTACGTAAAGTGGGTCTTGCCCAGATCTAATAGAGTTAGACCCACGCACCCGAATAGTAGCACCACCGCCTGGCTCACCTCCATTATTTGTGATATTAACCCCTGAAACCCTACCTTGAATAAGTTGTGAAGGTGAGGTTACAAGGCCTTTATTGAAATCTTTGGACTTAATAGCAGATACAGATCCAGTTAAATCGCTCTTTCTCATGGTTCCATATCCTACAACAACTATCTCGTTTAGCTCCTCAGCATCAAGAGCTAGAGCAACAATCATACTCTCCAATGCTCTTTTTTCTTGTTTCTTATATCCAATATATGAGAACTCCAGTGTAGCACCTTCATCCGTAGTTAGAGAATATCTCCCATCAATATCGGTAACAGTACCTTCACTCTTGCCTTTGACCATCACACTAACACCAATCATTGGATCACCATTCTCATCCTTCACGCTACCAGTTGCTGATATCCTTTTAGCCTGTTTTTCATTACCTCTATTTGAGAATATCAGAATCTGTCTATTCGATATTTCATATTCGAGTGAGCTGCCTTTTAGTAGTTGGCTCATTACCTGATCTATATTTGATGAGGTGATTTTAAGAGAAACAACTCTACTTAGGTCAGTAGTGGTACTGTTATATACGAATATATACTTGCTCTGCTTCTCAATGCTCTCCAATATCTCTTTAATTGGTCTATTGGATGAGTCGATCACAATAGGTTTGTCTTGTCTTATAGTAGTTTGTGTAGCTTGAGATGCAACTATTGGCATCATATCTGCGCCAGCAAAGAATATAATAGTACTGGCAATAAATAGCTTGCGACAGAATAGACTTGATTGTCTTCTGCGATAATATTGTTCTTCCATTTTTATAATTAGATTTATTTAGATTAACTCGAGTTTTATCCAAAATGAATTTCACTCACTCATCACTTTGATTTTCTTTTCATAGGCTATTAGTTATTGTTTTTACATGATTCTACAATTCGGTATCCTCTCTCTTGTCTATACTTTATTGGGGTAATGCGAGATAGTCTATCTAATAACTCATCCACAGAGACACTGATATCTAGTTTTCCATTTATGAATACTTTATCCATCTCTTTTGGATTATACACGATATGGATTCTATATATAGACTCAATTCTCTCCAATATTTGGCTTAGCGACTCATTCTTCATCAGTAGGATGTCCTCTCGCCATGACAATAGTTCTGAGGAGTCTACATTCTTAATTTTTGTTATTTTTGAGTCTGATCTTTTGTAACGAAACATTTCGTTTGGTAGTAGAATAGTACTCTCGCCCTCCACTGGCTTAACCTGTACTTTACCAGATAGAAGGAGTACTGATGATTCTGTATCACATGGATAGGCAGAGACCAAGAACTCTGTTCCTAGTACAGCTATTTCTAGATCTTTAGTCTCTGTAATAAATGACCTATTATTATCTTTTGCTACCTTTAGAAATGCTTCCCCCTCAAGAAAGAGGTGTCTCTTTTTCCCTTTGAACCTCAAAGGGAAAGTTAGTTTAGAACCCTCACGAACAGTTACTCTTGAGTTGTCAGCTAGTGTAATATCTGTTTTTTTACCTCTAGGCACAGCTATTTGCATATATGTATTCTCTCCTGATGGAGCAGAGAGCTTGAATAGAGATTTGCCATAGGCAGAGATGTCTATCTGATTTGAATTGGGTAAGCAGGTTAGATCTACATTGTCTGCTAGTTCAACTCGTTGCCCACCAATATATAGAGTTAATGTACGTAGAGTGTCAGTTTGTACTAGATTAGCCATACGTTCAAAAGGCGAAACCGATCTGTTTATTGTGATAATAGTAGCTCCAGATGCCATCATAAATATCAATATTGCAGCATATTTAACCCATAAAGGAAGGCTAAGTCTATGCTTCTTGATAGTAAGTTGCTCTATTTCCCTCCACATCACCTCTTTCTCTTCTTTCATTAGATGAGGTTCACTCTGAGCTACAGCTTTCTTAAGTTCATTAAGGTTAATTCCCTTATCTATATCATTGTTTTTCATAATATCATCCTTGATTCTATTAACTATACAGGTACACGTTACATTTGTACTCAATAAAGTTTGTAATTTTTCAATTTATTTTCTTTTAGAGTCTATTTAGCTTCTCTTTCTATGTTTATCTATTTGATAATCACTGAGTATACTCTAGATAAATCGTGAGGCTCTTCTCTGCATAAAAGCAGGAAGAGCCTCACGATTTTTTTATCTTATTATTTAATACGCCCCTCCTTAATCAATTTGATAAGAGCGTCGGGACGATCTGTTGTTATACCTTTTACAAGAGGAGTTTCAAGCATTCGTCCCATATCCTCATCTTTGTTTACAGTCCAAACATAAAGAGGTATATTGTTCTCTATAAGTAGTTCAGATAGTTGTTCGTTAACAAGGCTATGGTGAAGATTTAGTGCTGTCAGCTTACCACTCTTGACCATATCTACTAGCTCTTGGTTACTATCCTTCTTGCCACTCAATAGATATGTTGGGATTTTAGGTAGCTCTTTCTTAGCATTTACTAATGACTCAGAGTTGAATGCGATGAAAGTACAATCTTTTTCTCGTTTAGATCTCTTGATGATCTTTTTGAGTTCGGGGAATGGATTACCGCTCTCGCCCTTTTCCCAACAGCACTTTATCTCAATAAAGATCTTCTTGTCCTTAGGAAGTATTGCGAATACCTCCTCTAGAAGTGGCATATACTCACCATCTTTAAGCTTTAGCTCTTTGAGTTCAGAGTATGTTGACTCAGGTACAATAAGATTCTTATCTGCTACTCTTTTTGTATCTCTATCGTGAGTAACAACTATTTTTCGATCTTTTGTCACCCATATATCTACCTCGATGGCATCTGCATCTAGTTCGAATGCATATTTGAATGCACTAAGTGTATTCTCAGGTCTGTATGCTGAGGCTCCACGGTGTGCAACAACCATAGGAGTATGTGCTTGAGCAAAAAGGCAAGATAGGGTGAGTAGGGTTGATAATATAAAGGTTCTCATTTTATTTCTAATTATTGTAAGGGTTATTGTCTAGGGTTATCGCTTTTGTTTGAAGATCCACTCAAGGAAGTCTCTCTCGTTGAAGGCTGGGTTCCAACTGCCGTGATTACACCCAGGATACTCAATATAATCAACTTTCACGCCAGCTCTCTTTAGTGCACTGTAAGCCTCACGTGATCCTTCAACAGGTACAATATTATCAGCATCACCGTGGAAGATACGGAAACTTACTCCTTTGATATTGCTTAGTCGCTCAGGGTTGACCGTTCCGCAAATGGGTACAGCCGCAGCGAAAGTCTCTGGGAATCGAGATACAAGATCGTATGTTCCCATTGCTCCCATGGATAGACCTACGATATATACTCTTTTACTATCCACTTCTGGGCGTGAGATGTATTCATCAAGCAACTCTTTTAGTGCACCGAAGATTGGTGTAATATCTTCACCAATTGGCATATCACTAGGCATAAGTGATTTTGGTCTTCCATTTAGTGCCCAATAATCGGTCTCTGGACACTGTGGCATAATAATATAAGCTGGGAACTTCTCTCTATTAACAGGGTTCGTGAACATATTAGCACCATGCGTCATCTGCTTCACATTGTCACTACCTCTCTCGCCAGCTCCGTGAAGGAATAGTACAAGAGGGTATCTCTTTTTATTCAATTCTGGTAGGGGGGTGAGCTCACGATATCGTATAGTATCGCCCTTAGTTGATAGATACTCCTTTGCCTTGAAACTCTCTTGCGAGAAGAGGCTTGTTGAGATCAGAAGTGCTGTAAGCAGAGTTGTAACTGTTTTCATAAATAGAAATATTGATATTCGGTTTTTGATAGTATCTAGTTAAAGATTTTGGATGCAAATTAAACTATAAATAATCAATATGTTATTTCTTTGTGCTATTAATTGAGTAGTTATTTTTATTGTACTATTATGAGTATAGATATTATTAAAGAGTGTGTAAGCCATTATGGAGATATTCAAAAGCTGGTTGAGTTGGCTTTTCGTGATGAGCCATATTCGGATCACAAAGAGCATTATCTGGTTGATAGGATTCGGAAAAGTTCTGCCTACATACCAGAACTAACGCTTGTCGCTATCGAATCGGCTAGTGATACTGTTGTTGGATTCATAATGCTTTCATCTATCTCTATTGGGGAGAGCGACCACAAATCACTAGCTCTAGCTCCAGTGGCTGTGCTACCATCTCATCAAGCAGAGGGTATTGGTTCTTCCCTAATAATGGAGGTTCACACTAGAGCTTCAGCTATGGGATTTGATTCAATTGTCCTATTGGGGCATAGTGAATACTATCCTAGATTTGGCTATAAACAACTATCCTCTTTTGGTATTTCACTCCCCTTTGATGTGCCTCAGGAGTATGCTATGGCTATTGAGTTAAAAGAGGGTTCCCTGAGGAGTGTGACAGGAATGGTTAAATAGGGTTTGCTGAAAATAGCTTAATCCCCTGAGTGTCAACTTAGCAATCTCTATATTATTTGTATAAGTACACGATTATTAGTATATTTGGTCTTAAACCCTTGCATTATGATTCGACATAAAGATTGCCAGCAGCTAC
>JBOFEN010000058.1:0-8692 GCA_051648105.1 Bacteroidales bacterium | reverse complement strand
TCTGCATGTATCTCTCCATCTTCTAGTTCAATACCTGTAGCAATTAGCTTGATGTCCTCCATTGTAACGTCTTTGTCCAACCATACGTGGTAGATCTTCTTCTTGTTGTATTTCGGGTGAGTAAGCTTAGATGCTAGATCACCGTCATTTGTCAAAAGAAGAACACCCGTAGTGTTGCGGTCAAGACGACCAACAGGGTAAATGCGCTCGTCACATGCATTCTTCACAAGGTCAAGAACAGTAAGTCTCTCTTGTGGATCATCTGAAGTGGTAACGCAATCTTTTGGTTTGTTAAGTAGTACATATACTTTGCCCTCTGGACTAACTTCTTTCTCATTGAAAGAAACAGCATCCGTACGGCTAACTTTTGTACCAAGTTCAGTAACAACTTCACCATTAACCTTCACCATTCCAGCTGCAATAAACTCATCTGCTTCTCTACGAGAGCAAAGACCAGCATTTGCAATATACTTGTTTAGGCGAATTGGTTCATTCGGATCTGTTAAGATATCAGCATATTCGATCTGCTTCTTCTTGCTATATTTAGCATTTGGATCGTAGTTGTTATCGTTTTTGTGGAAGTTGTTGCCACCAAATCTGTTGTTGCTAAAAGCCCCACTTTGAGAGCTTCGAGGTTGGAAGTTTCCTGGTTGGCTATTTCCATAGCGGCTGTTGCTGCGTTGTTGGAATCCACCTTCACGGTTACCTTGGAATCTGTTTTCGCGTTGTTGGAATCCGCCTTCGCGGTTACCTTGGAATCTGTTTTCGCGTTGTTGGAATCCGCCTTCGCGGTTACCTTGGAATCTGTTTTCGCGTTGTTGGAATCCACCTTCACGATTGCCTTGATATCTATTTTCGCGTTGTTGGAATCCACCTTCGCGATTGCCTTGATATCTATTTTCGCGTTGTTGGAATCCACCTTCGCGGTTACCTTGGAATCTATTTTCGCGTTGTTGGAATCCACCTTCACGTTGTTGGAATCCACCTTCGCGTTGTTGGAATCCACCTTCGCGGTTGCCTTGATATCTATTTTCGCGTTGTTGGTATCCACCTTCACGTTGTTGGAATCCACCTTCGCGGTTACCTTGATATCTATTCTCGCGCTGTTGGAATCCACCCTCACGCTGTTGGTATCCACCTTCGCGGTTGTATGATCTGTTGTTGTCAAATGAGCGATTGCCATATTGTTTGCGCTCGCCATAGTTATTTGATCCTTGATTGTAGGATCTATTTTCATATCTCCCTTCGCGATTGTTGTCAGCATTACCTTCGTTGTTGTAATCACGTCTAGGACGTGAGTCACGATTGTCATTGCTTCTGTATGTCGCTCTCTCGCTGTTATAGCCATTACCGTCACGGCTAACGCTTTTGGCATCATTATTAAGAGTGATGCGTGGGCGTTTTGGTCTGTTGTCTGCGTCCATTTTATTCTAAAATTACTTTTTTTGAAGCCTCACGGCTTCGTTACAAATTGAAATTTATCTCTGAGATATAATAGTTTAACCCTATAATTTGTTCACACACCAGTGTATGAATGTGGTGTTATTTTGTGTAGTTCTGCTTTAACCTCCTCGGATACAGAGAGCCCATCGATGAAAACTGCAATAGATTGAGCTGTTATCTCGTGGTTTGTACGTGTTAGGTCTTTAAGCGCCTCATAAGGTTTTGGATATCCTTCACGACGAAGAATAGTCTGAATACCTTCAGCAACTACAGCCCAACAACCTTCAAGATCATTGTAGATAGCTTTCTCATTTAGAAGAAGCTTACCTAGGCCTTTGATTGTGCTTTTGAAAGCAATAAGAGAGTGGGCAAAAGGAGCGCCAACATTTCTTAGTACTGTTGAGTCTGTAAGGTCTCTTTGAAGTCTTGAGATAGGTAGCTTTGATGATAGGTGCTCAAGGATAGCATTAGCTATTCCTAGGTTTCCTTCTGAGTTCTCGAAGTCGATAGGGTTTACTTTATGAGGCATAGCTGAAGAGCCAACTTCACCCTCTTTGATCTTCTGTTTGAAGTACTCCATAGAGATATATTGCCACATATCTCTGTTAAGGTCTATAAGGATAGTATTAATCCTCTTCATTGCGTCAAATTGTGCCGCAAGATTGTCGTAGTTTGAGATCTGAGTAGTCCACTCTTCTCTATTGATGCCTAGTTTTTCTGAAAGGAATTTGTTTCCAAACTCTTTCCAATCAAACATTGGATAGGCTATTTGGTGTGCGTTGAAGTTTCCTGTAGCACCACCAAACTTACCACTGATAGATGTCTCTTTTAGTATCTGGAGCTGCTGCTCTAGGCGATAGACAAATACCATGATCTCCTTACCAAGACGAGTTGGTGAGGCAGGTTGCCCGTGTGTTTTAGCTAGCATAGAGATATTATCCCATTGGTTAGCGTAATCCTTAAGCATAGTGATAAGTTCCTCGATAGCTGGGTAATATGACTCTTTTAGAGCATCAGCAATTGAGATAGGAACAGCTGTGTTGTTAATGTCTTGTGATGTTAACCCAAAGTGAATGAACTCTTTATACTCTTCAAGCCCAAGGATATCAAACTTTTCTTTGATAAAATACTCAACAGCCTTAACGTCGTGGTTTGTTACAGCTTCGATAGCTTTAATACGTTCGGCATCGCCTTCGCTAAAGTGTTGATAGACTTTTCTGAGCTCCGTAAATAGTTTAGAGTCAATCTTTGCAAGTTGAGGTAAGGGTAGTTCGCAAATAGCGATGAAATACTCAATTTCAACAAGGACACGGTAGCGAATTAGAGCATATTCTGAGAAATATAGAGCTAAATCAGCACCTTTGTCTCTGTATCGTCCGTCAATTGGAGAAATAGCAGTTAAAGAATTCAGTAACATACGTATAATAGATCTTTATATATGGTATGCAAATGTACTCCTTTCTCAGTTTATCTCACTGTTTTTTTACTATTTATTTTGAGTACTTTCTTGGATATCTAAATATTATAGATAGGATTGTTGCAATTCCCAATAGGAAAGGATAGTAAAGATGGGGAATGATCTCTATAGGAGATATATTAGCTAGTCCAGCTGCCATAAGTAGTTGAGCACCATAAGGAATTATTCCTTGTATAAAACATGAGAATGTGTCTAGTATACTTGCAGACTTCCTTGGGTCAATATCGAACTTAGTTGCAACTCTTTTGGCAATAGGGCCTGCTGTAATAATAGCAATAGTATTATTTGCGGTACATAGATTGGCGAATCCAACAAGAGCGGCTATGCTTAACTCTGCTCCTCGCTTGGAGTTTACTTTACTAGTGATTGCTTTTATGATGTACTCTATTCCTCCGTTGTATCTGATTAGTTCGAGTACGCCACCAGCTAAAAGGGAGATTATTATCAGTTCGCTCATATTCATTATTCCATCTCCCATTGTGCTCATCCATGTCATAGGGTCGAAGGCGTTTGTGATTATGCCAATAGTGCCTGATAGTAGTGTGCCTAGTATCAGTAGTCTTATCGCATTCATACCTGCTAGTGCACAGCTTATTACGAATAGATATGGGACAACTTTTATAAGATTTACCTCATATATAGAGCTGTTTACATGTATGTTCATACCCATAATGATATAGATAATGAATACGATGACCGCAATTGGTGCAACAACTCTAATATTGGCGTTGAATTTATCTTTCATTTCGCAACCTTGTGTTTTAGTTGCTGCGATCGTTGTGTCAGAAATGAAAGATAGATTGTCTCCAAAAAGGGAGCCTCCTACAACTACAGCGGTCATCATCGCGAGTGAGATATCACTCTTCTCTGCTATTCCTACAGCTATTGGTGTTAATGCAACTATTGTTCCAACCGAAGTTCCTATGGATATGGAAATAAAGCAGGCTGCAGCGAATATTCCTCCTATTAGTAGATAGTCTGGCAGTATGCTTAGAGCTAGATTTACTGTCGCATCTACTGCTCCCATAGAGATGGCTGTTTGTGCAAAGGCTCCTGCTAGTATGAAGATCCAGATCATAAGCATTATATTTTTGTTGGCTGCACCAACAGAGAATTGTTCTATGCGACTAGCAAGACTCTTGCCTGGTGTGATAACTATTGAAACTATCGCAGAGATTAAAAATGCAACAGTTATGGGCATTTTGTAGAAATCGTCAACAAGAATAGATACGAATAAGTAAGAGACTAAGAAGACAACCAAGGGCAATAGTGCCATTGCTTTGGGTTTTGGTGTGTATTGTTCGTTAATCATTATGTTATTTATTGTTGTGTGAATCACAAAGATAGTCACAAATAAGATAGGAGGAAAAGTTTTTAGTGTTGGGTTTGTTGCTTTAATGTAACATTGTGATATTTTAGTTTTGGTTTTAAATTAAAGGGGATCCTTGCTCTTCTCGCTAGCTCCTGATATTGTTTTAAAAGGTTAATAGGGTGCTCGATTGTTTTCGATTTAAGTTGTTTTGTGTTAAAATGGAGCTAAAATGCTGCTCGTTGTTTGCAATCTATACTCTAATCGCATACATTTGTATCAGTTTTTCATGGTATTAGATTTAAGGTTAATAAAGGGTTTAGGTTGTCGTGAGACAACCTTTTCTTATTTTGTCACATTACTATTAAAAAACATTCGTATATTGCTGCCATATAAACCTAGATAACCAGCTGAAAACTATA
Source organism: Bacteroidales bacterium (assembly GCA_051648105.1). Taxonomy (GTDB): domain Bacteria; phylum Bacteroidota; class Bacteroidia; order Bacteroidales; family UBA7332; genus UBA7332. Next base: position 4,041 of record JBOFEN010000058.1, on the reverse strand, counting down.
TGCAATTTACGAAATTCTTCTTCCATTTTCTTGATTCTAGACTCGGTCAAATCGATAGATATACTGATGAGTCTGAGGAGATTCAAGAACAACAATTACTTTCTCTTATTGATTCTGCTTATGACACCGAATGGGGTCGCAGATATAATTTTGATAAACTGGTCAACTATGAACAGTTTGCTAAGGTTGTACCCATAAGTAGCTATGAGGAGCTAAAGCCTTTTATTGATAGGATGATGAAGGGAGAGTCTGATATTCTCTGGAAGGGTAGGCCAAAGTGGTTTGCTAAATCTTCTGGAACTACTAATGACAAGAGTAAGTTTATACCAGTTAGTCAATCAGCACTAGATGAATGTCACTATCAAGGTGCTAAAGATGCAATAGCCCTTTATTCAAGGATAAATCCCAATAGCCGACTTTTTAGTGGTAAGAGTATGATTCTTGGGGGAAGTCACAAGATTTTGGAGGCCTCTAGTGGTATCTCGGTTGGTGATTTGTCGGCAATACTGTTGCAGAATAGTCCTGAGTATTTCTCTCTACTTAGAGTGCCAGAGAAGAAGATTGCTCTAATGGATGAGTGGGAGTCTAAGATTAAAGCAATCGTAGAGTCAACATATAATCAAGATGTAGTTTCTCTTGCTGGAGTTCCTTCATGGATGTTAGTTCTATTGAAGGCTGTACTGGAGAAGAGTGGAAAGAAAGATATTACGGAGGTTTGGCCTAACCTTGAGCTCTTTTTTCATGGAGGAATAAGCTTTCTCCCGTATAGATCGTTATACGAACAACTGATCCCTAAGCAAGGTATGTTCTATGTTGAAACCTACAATGCCTCAGAGGGGTTCTTTGCTATACAGAATGATATAAGTGATCGTTCTATGCTGTTGATGATAGATATTGGTATATTCTATGAGTTTATACCTATGGATCAGTTTGATCAAGTGTCTCCTCCTATTATTCCATTATCAGAGGTTGAGGTTGGGAGAAATTACGCAATGGTGATTACAACAAATAGTGGGCTTTGGAGGTATATTATCGGGGATACGGTAAGGTTTACATCTATTAAACCACATAAGATTCAAGTTACTGGCAGAACAAAGCACTTTATTAATGCCTTTGGGGAGGAGCTTATGGTTGATAATGCAGATAGAGCAATTGTTATTGCTTGTGAAGCTACAGGTGCAAAAGTTTTAGATTATACGGCAGCCCCTATATATATGTCTGAGGGTAATGGAGGGGCTCATCAGTGGATTGTTGAGTTTGTTACACCCCCTAGTGATATAGCACTATTCATTGATGAGATGGATAAAGCTCTAAAGTCTCTCAACTCAGATTACGAGGCAAAAAGATATAAGGGTATGGCGCTAGGATTACCTCAATTAGTGGTTGCTAAAAATGGCTTGTTTGCTCAATGGATGGCAAATAGGGGTAGAGTTGGAGGGCAAAATAAAGTGCCTAGGTTGAGTAACTCGAGGGAGTATATTGAACAGCTTATAGATCTAAATAGTAGTATGTAGTACTATTTTACTTGCTTTTGTCTAATTATCATTTACTTATATTAATTATTGTTCTAGTTGTTACTATCCTCATATTAGCTTAGTTATATTGATAAGAATTTATATTTTTGTGGCTTACTCATATTGTATTAACTCAAAAATAAGATATGCCAACACTACGTTTTCATGGAGTATGCCCAGAAAAGATGGGTGCAAACTCAGCTGTAATAATTAAGGAGATCTCTCAAATTTACAAAGTTCCAGAGGATCATGTGACTATTGAGGTTGTTCAGAGTCGATTCTTTGATAGTAATGGGGAGTCTTCAAGTTACCCTTTAGTTGAGGTTTTGGCATTTAAACGTCCAATAAAACTTGAAGATCAAGTTGCTAAAACTGTACATAACTACCTATTATCCATTGGTTATGATGAGTCTGAGCTCTATTTTTTATATGTAGAGGGAAGACACTATTATGGAAATGGAGAACATTTTTAAATGAATTTAGTATAGCGGTCCGAAACTTTCGGGCCGCTATTCTTGTTCTATACTGATATTTTCGTTTTAACAATTTATTCAAAACACACTATCTATGGTAATGTTGATGATTTTGATCTTTATCTTGGGCTATGCGGTCATAGCTCTTGAGCATCCATTAAAGATCGACAAAGCTGCGACAGCTCTGACGCTAAGTGTTATTCTGTGGATTATTTACATTGTAATGGCAATTGATTATGTACCTATCGTTAATGCTGAATCATTTGCTCGTCATGTTTCAGAAAATGCAATATTACAACAATCATCCCTATGGGATCAAGCTTTGCACTATGTTTTGAATGTACAGATAATAGAGCATGTAGGCGAGATAAGTGAGATACTTATATTTCTTATAGGTGCTATGACTATTGTTGAGCTGATAGATGCTCACGGGGGATTTGCAATTATCACAGATAGAATTACTACAAAGCGTAAGAGAACGCTTTTATGGTTACTTGGATTTATTACTTTCTTCATGTCGGCTATCCTTGATAACCTCACAACATCAATAGTCATGACCATGTTTATTCGTAAATTGGTCTATAGAAAAGAAGAGAGATGGCTATTTGCTGGTATTATTGTGCTCGCGGCCAACAGTGGGGGAGCGTGGTCTCCAATTGGGGATGTGACAACTATCATGCTTTGGGCCGTAGGTAATGTATCTACTGGACCTCTTGCTACTAATCTATTATTACCTTGCTTAGCTTCATTTATTGTTCCTCTTATTTTTGTGTCAAGATCACTCAAGGGAGACTTCGAGAAGGATGATGCCAATGACTATTGTGAGAACAACGATTCGTTTCTCTCTATGGTTTCGCATAAACAGCGACTCTCGATATTGATAATTGGTGTGATAGGTCTTCTTATGGTGCCAATATTTAAATCACTACTACACATCCCACCATTCATGGGTGTTATGCTTTCTCTAGGTCTTATATGGCTATTTACTGAACTAAAATACTCCAAGATTAACGAGCTAGAGGCAAATGATTCTGTGAGAGTCTCTGCAGTTATTAAGAGAATTGATGGATCGACTCTTCTTTTCTTCTTGGGTATACTTCTATCAGTTGCTGCATTGCAATCGTCTGGGATTCTAACAACCCTATCTCAGTATTTAGACAAGGAGGTTCACAACGTATATCTAATTAATACAATAATAGGTATTAGTTCATCGATAGTAGATAACGTTCCTTTGGTTGCAGGAGCTATTGGTATGTATCCTGTAATAGATAGTGCTACAGCAGCAGCCTCTGCTGACCCAGCATATTTTGCGAACTTCGTTCAAGATGGTATATTCTGGCATTTACTAACCTATTGTGCTGGTGTCGGTGGCAGTATCCTAATAATAGGTTCTGCAGCAGGTGTCATAGTAATGGGGCTTGAGAAGATTAGTTTTGGTTGGTATCTTAAAAAGATATCGTTGATAGCATTGATAGGATACCTTGTTGGTATTGCTGTATATGTACTTCAATTATCTCTATTTCAATAAGTAATTAAGTATAAATAAAGAGGGTGTAACAATAAGTTACACCCTCTTTATTTATATTGTAAAGTTATATCTCAAACTGATCTACCCATATATCATCTCCGTCGAACACTGCAAATGAGTTGTACGATATCCAATCCCCAGTGATAATTAGACGACTTCTACTTGGCAGCATTAGGTCCAGAAGGATATGCCTATGCCCAAAAAGGAAGTAGTCTACATGGTTCTCCTTGAGGTACTCCTTAGCGTATATAACTAGATGCTCTCTATCCTCTCCAAGATAGGGTATTGATTCCTTTGAAATCCTACTTCTTTTAGACCAACTCATTGCAAAAGCAACACCCCATCGAGGATGTATTGCAGAGAATATTCGCTGTGCGAACTTGTTTCTAAAGAATGAGCGAAGGAACTTGAAGGCAATGCTCTTGTCAGCTAAGCCATCTCCATGTCCTAGTAGGAATTTCTTACCGCTATGCTCTACAAGTAGTGGCTGATAATGTACGGTAACACCTAGTTCTTTTGATATATA
>JBOFEN010000057.1:0-19409 GCA_051648105.1 Bacteroidales bacterium | reverse complement strand
CATTTCCAACTATGCTACTCCAGAAGTACGTACGTATTTGAGATAAAATACGTACGTACTTTGATTGAAATACGTACGTATTCTCTCGTAAATACGTACGTATTTTTAGAGTTCCTCCATTTGGTTTTATAACTATCTGTTTGTTAATGTTTTACTTGCCTTGTTTTTTTATTTATCTTGGGAGTTCTATTTGTCTTCTTTATTGTTGAGTGAATATTTGTTTCGACCTTATGTTTTTGTTTAATTCCAACGTCCATAAGGAGGATTGTATTACGGTTTTTGAAGGTTGATACATACGAGAGCGGGCCTACCCGCTATGGGTAGGCCCGCTTATCCATTTCACAATCTCTAGTTTTGGAACTGGTATTCATATTCGAAGAGTATTGTATTGCATACAAAATCAAACTCTGCGATGAATGATGGGGTGAATATGCCACTCTCCATGTTTTGTCTTATTTGGGATGTAAGCCAATATTTTCCTTCTCTGTCGATAAGCTTAAACTCCTCTTTAGATACGCGCACGGCGTAGAGAATAACAAACTTGTTTATAGCATCATCACTTCTCTCTATGTGTGTCATTAGTAGGCGAGGTTTGCCTAGGTTTTTGGAGTGACTATCTTTAAGTATGTTGTTTATTAACTTGTCTGGTGTTATTCCATATGGTACGAACTCCTCTATTGCCCAATTGTAGGTGTTCGAGTCTTCGTTTTGTGAAAGATATAGCTTGCCCTCAAACTCAAAAACAACTCTAATAACAGGGTGTATCATATCGCTATTACGTTCGCTCTTTGCAGATTCTGCAATCTTGCCAATGACCTTGCCATTTTCATCCACAACGGGTAGCCATATTTCTTGTTTTAGTTCTCTCGCTATTAGTTTCAGTCTGATATGTTCATAGACAATTATTCCAATGATTAGTACAAATCCAAGTCTGTCAAATATTAGATTGTCTAATGTTTTTGTGTGTATTTCTGGTAGGGCGATGTAAGTTATTAGCGTGATAAATCTAAAGATGAAGACTACGTAGAATATATTTATGACAACAAGAAATTCATTAAAGCTGTTTCTTAGATATATTAGCTCTTTGGGTTTAATATGTTTTTGGAAGAAGTTGAGTATTGAACTCACTTTTCTTTTTATTACAAGAACGATAATAAACAGGATAGCTTCAAGTAGTATTGGTGTTATTTCTACGAATTCTGGGCTTTCGGGGAAAAGTAGTACTGACACAAATATTGAAAGAACTCCTAGTGAGATAAAGGACATAAAGTTGTAAATCTGTTTTTTCATTTGAAAAACAGACAATGCAGTAAGCATAATGGCTGAAATAAGTGAGATGCCTAGTGATATTCTGTACTTCATAAAATTGTCAAGAAGCGAGAATAGCAGAAGTGGAATAAGACCCATTGCAGGGTTATATAAGTGTCTTTGTAATGTGTTATTTAATAATCTCATATAATAATTGGGTATATAGACTTTATGTATTCTAACAAAGTGCAAACTGAAAGGTTTGGTTCCATTTGGTCAATAATTGTTAATGACGTCTTATATATATAGAGAGAGTGGGTGATGGCCCCACTCTCTCTCTATATATATACGTATGTGAATTCTTTGTATTTACTTTAGTTCTCTGTTGAGGAATCGAATAATACTGTTGTATAGGTGGTATCTTGCGTTACCGCCAATAATATGATGGTCGCGGTTGGTGTATGATATCATATCAAAGTATTTGTCGCTGTTTACTAATGCATCAGCATATTCAACGGCGTTTTGGTAGTGCACGTTGTCGTCCGAGGTGCCATGTATTAGTAGTAATGATCCTTCAAGCTTTGAGGCTAGCTGTATTGGTGATCCTGCGTCATAACCTTCTCTGTTTTCTTGTGGAGTGCGCATGAATCGTTCTGTATAGATTGTGTTGTAGTATCTCCAATCTGTAACGGGAGCTATTGATACTCCGGCCTTGAAGACTCCTTTGCTTTTTGACATAGCCATAAGTGTGTTGTAGCCGCCGAAACTCCATCCCCAGATAGCGATATTGTTTGAATCGACGTATGGTTGCTTTTGCCAGTATTTAGCTGCTTCAATTTGGTCTTCAGACTCTAATTGTCCTAGTTTGAGGTAGGTCTGTTTTGCAAATTCAGATCCTCGTCCCCCAGTTCCTCGTCCATCTACACAAGTGACAAGGTATCCTTGTTCTGCAAGAGCAGTTTCCCATGTTAAAGCCCAACTGTTTTTTACTTGTTGAGAGTTTGGTCCGCTGTATTGAACCATTAGCATAGGGTATTTCTTGTTTGGGTCGAAGTTCGATGGTTTGATTATCCATCCGTTTAGGGTTATTCCTTGTGTTGTAGTTAGAGTTATGAACTCTTTCTTAGGTAGCTTGCTGTTTTTGATCTTACTTGCAAGTTCGTCATTCTTCTCAATTACTCTTATGGTTTTACCATTAGCATCGTTAAGAGAAACTATAGGAGGTGTAACTGCTGAGGAGTAGGTGTTGATGAAGTATTTGGCACCAGCAGAGAGGGAAGCTTGGTTCCAACCAGTCTCTTTTGATAGTTTAGTTGGCTTGCCTTTTGTGTCGACTGAGTATATTGAACGGTTTATTGCTCCCTCTTGGGTTGACTCGTAGTAGTATGTTCTCTTTTTTGGGTCAAAGCCTAAGTAGTTGGTAACGTCATAATCTCCTTTTGTTAGTTGCTGAAGTTGTGTGCCTATGTGGCTGTATGTATAAAGATGACGGTATCCGTCTCTTTCACTTACGGTAACGAAGTGGTCATCGTAGAAGGTTGTCATATCTATCATCTCTGTCGAGACATAGTATTTGCTTTCATCTCTGAAAACTAGTTTGCTATTTCCTGATTTAGGGTTTACGTAGTAAATATCTAGTTTGTTTTGGTGTCTGTTCATCACAAAAGTGGCTAGTTGAGTAGCATCTTTAGTGAATCGTATGCGCGGAATATATCCGTCACTCTCCATTGGAATGTTCATCTTTTTGATGCTTCTGCTCTCAACGTCAAAGGTGTGAAGGGATATTTTTGAGTTTCTTTCTCCCGCTTTTGGATATTTAAATCGGTATGCACCAGGATAAAAAAGCTGTTCCTCAAGAGGTTTAAATGCTCCATCAAATGTGTCGAATGAGAACTCTTTGACATCTGTCTCGTCGAAACGAAGGAAAGCAATAGAGGAGTTGTCTGGAGCCCAATCGAAAGCTCTTGAGAAGGCAAACTCTTCTTCGTATACCCAATCAGGGATACCGTTTATGATCTTGTTATACTCTCCGTCGGTGGTTACAATTGACTCAGTACCGTAGTCTAGTTTTGCTAGAACAATGTTATTGTCTCGAACGAAGGCAACCATTCTTCCGTTTGGAGAGAATGTGGCTTGTTGTTGTTTGCCATTTTCTGAGAGTGGCTTAATGCTGTTTCGTCGTAGTTCGTATACGTAGTAGTTTGCCATGAATGAGTGGCGGTATATCTTTTCAACATCGCGATGTATCATAACCTTTGACTCATCAGGGCTTAATTCATAGCCTGCAAAGTCTTTGAATTGACAATCTTTGGCTTTTAGTGTGCTGAAGATGGTGTCAACGGGAAGGCCAGTGCGATATGAGTACTTGACTACCATGTTCTTCTCTTGGTTCATTGTCGTGTAGTGTTCTCCGTCGTTCATCGAACGAAGGTTACTAATTGTACGAGCAGTGTATTTATTTGATGTGATCTCTTTAAGAAGTGTATTGCTCTGTGCGCTTGCAGTAGCTCCAGCAACAATACCAAAGAGAGATAAAAGTGAGATTTTAACTATTTTGTTCATCGTTGGTTATTATTTAGCTTAGGCAAAAATAGTATATCTCTCATAAAGCACAACTAAAATCTATAACTTTGCGTCTATATTACTATAAAAAAGAGAGTGTAATGATACGATATAATCAATTTAGTGACTATTTAAAGGTGGTTTTTGGATTTAAAGTACAAAAGATATCTATTCATGCTGGCTTTACTTGTCCCAATAGGGATGGGTCAAAGGGGTATGGAGGGTGTACTTATTGTAATAACCAAACCTTTAGTCCAGAGTATTGTCATACGGATTTGACCATAACACAACAAGTTGAGAAGGGTGCGGTTTTCTTCAAAAAGAGAAATGCGGAAATGAGATATTTGGCATATTTTCAAGCTTACACAAATACATATGGAGATGTTAAGGATATTATTGCTAAATATGAAGAGGCTTTGAAGTATCCTAATGTGGTTGGTTTGATTATAGGTACTCGTCCGGATTGTATGCCAGATGCTTTATTGGATTATCTAACTGATCTACAGAAAAGAACTTTTGTAATGGTTGAGTATGGAGTGGAATCGACTCTTGATAGAACTTTGGACAGGATTAATAGAGGACACTCATATGAAGAGGTGATTGATGCTGTAAATAGAACTGCTGCAAGGGGCATTCCAACTGGGGTGCACTTGATTTTGGGTTTGCCTGGAGAGAGTAGGGAGGATATATTATCTCATGCTGACAAGATATCAAAACTTCCATTGACTACAGTAAAATTGCACCAGTTGCAGTTAATTAAGGGTACTCGTATGGCAAAGGAGTATTTAGATGATTCTTCAGACTTTACATTCTATTCGCTGGAGGAGTATATTGACCTAGCAATTGATTTTGTTGAAAGACTTAACCCTTCTTTTGTTGTTGAGAGATTTGTCTCTCAGTCGCCAAAGTCGCTTCTTTTGCTTGATTCAAATTGGGGTGTTAAGAACAATGAATTTATGGTAAAGTTAAATAGGCGCATGGATGAGAGAGACTCGCATCAGGGTGCTCATTATTTGGCTGAGAGTTCACTCTGTGATTGAACTTTAAGTAAATTGATTGGATTATAAAGTAAATCTATTCTATTTATTATTGTTTCTTTTAGAAATGGCTATTAAGCTGATAATCTAAATTTAAGAAGCTCTAACTGTCCTTTGTAGGATTATTATTATTATATTTGCGTCTAATATACTTATTGAAACGTAACAAACAAGCATTATACGAAAAAGAAATGGCACAAAGGGTCTTATTTATATCGCAAGAGGTTACACCTTACTTACCAGAAACAGAGATTTCAACTATTAGTAGATTTTTGCCTCAAGGAATTCAAGAGAGGGGCAAAGAGATTAGAACTTTTATGCCTCGTTATGGGAGTGTAAATGAGCGTCGTAATCAGCTACATGAGGTAATTCGGCTCTCTGGGATGAACCTTATTATCGATGATAATGATCACCCTTTGATAATTAAGGTAGCTTCTATTCAATCTGCACGTATGCAGGTTTACTTCATTGATAATGAAGATTACTTTCAACGTAAGCGTCTTTTTGATGACGAGAATGGTGTGGAGTTTAAGGACAACGATGAGCGTAGTATTTTCTTTGTGCGTGGTGTTCTTGAGACAGTTAAGAAATTGAGATGGATTCCAGATGTAGTACATTGTCATGGGTGGTTTTCTGCCTTAGCAGCTCTTTATATAAAGAGAGCTTATGCTGATGATCCTTGTTTTTCGAATACTAAGATTGTCATTTCTGTTTATGATAATGACTTTAAGACTCCATTTGGAGACAATTTCTCTAATCTAGTAAAGATGGATGGGATTGTTGATAATGACTTGCTTAGTGTTGAGGGTAAGGAGATCTCGTGTGAGGATCTTTATAAATTCACTATTGAGTTTGCAGATGGAGTTATTCAAGGTTCAAAAGAGGTTAATCCTTCTATAATGGATTTTGCTCGTGAGAGAGGAATTCCTGTGTTGGATTATCAAGGCTCTGAAGACTATATGGATAAGTTCAATGAGTTTTATGACATAGTTTGGGAGAAGGCTAGTGAAAAATAATAAATAGATCGGGGCTAATTCTTTGTGTCCTAACATCGATTTGCTCTGATTGATAATCTATTTAATAAGATGAAGATCAGTTTTTTGACTCTATTAGCGCTCTTGGCGCTTGGCTTTAGTTCTTGTGATGATACTCTCACTGATGTGGGTGGCTCTTTGCAACCAGAGAAGGATAAGGTGGAGGTGTTTACCGACACATTCTATGTTGATGCAACTACAGTTAAGGTTGACTCTATATATCTTAGAACGACTTATGGAACATTGGGTAGATACTCAGATCAATCATATGGATCGTTAAGTGCAGACTTTGCGGCTCAATTTTATTGTCCGAAGGGTCTTTTGGCTAATGAGCCTCTTGAAGATCGTGTTGATTCAGTGGTAATGCGTCTATATATTGGTGCGTCTATTGGTGATACTCTTGCTCCGATGGAGGTCTCTGTTTATGAGATTGATAGAGAGTTGCAGCCAAATTACTATACTAATGCAAAGCCGTCAGATTTCACAACGCGCTCAACTCTGCTAGGGCATACTGGTTATTCAATCTATAACCCATCAATTCCAGATTCAATAAGAGAAGATGATAGCTTTAGTCCATCTATCGATATTAAATTTTCTCAGGAATTTGTAGATAGATTCTATAATGAGTACAAGAATAACAGATCTACATTTGATAATATAGAGAGTTTTAAGGAGTTCTTTAAGGGTACTTATGTTGAACATACTTTTGGAATTGGGGCCTTGGCTACTATCTCTAAGACAGAAATTCATTTCCACTATAAATATGAGTCGGAATATGAGGATGAAGAGGGTGTAATGACGAAAGATACTCTTTCAGCAATTTCAGCTCTGGCAGTAACTAATGAGGTTCTTCAAGTTAACAATATTGAGAGTAGTGGTACTGAGGAGTTGCTTGATCCAGCAAACAATATAAAGAATAGTTATATTAAAAGTCCTGCAGGTCTTTTCTCAGAGGTGACTATTCCTGTTGGTGAGATGTTGAGTAAAACTCAAGATGCACAAATTAATAGCCTTAAGCTTAGTTTTGGTGTATCTGCTCCATCTTCGGTTTCGGCAGTTTTGACTCCTCCTACTTACGTTATGCTTATCCCTAAAGAAAACTTAGTTGAGTTTTTTGAGAAGGGGATGCTTCCAAATGATACGACAGCTACTTTTGTTGGGTCTTATTCAAGTAGTACTTTTACATATAGCTTTAATAACCTATCAAAGATGATAGAGTATTTTAGAAAGCAGTATGTAGATGTTGAGGATCTTTCAGGTATTACTCAGTCGATGCTTATTGTGCCTATCTATGCTTCTTATACAGAGCAGTATGATTACTATACGGGTGGGTATGTTAGTGTGCTTGATGATATGTCTCATTACTTCTTGCCTTCGGCAGTATCTCTACGTAAGGAAGAGATAGAGAATGTTGGATACAGGTTGAGAATGAGTGCTATATGGAGCCGATATAAAAACTAGGTTGATAATAATATATTAGAATGGGGTGTAATTGTTTAGATTACACCCCATTCTAATTAGTGGGACTATATTTATGGTTTTAGTATTGAATAGCGATTAAATATTCAGTACATTTGCTTATCTAAATAGACGTAATGTTATGGAAAATTTTGCAGGATTAAGTTCGCCTTATTCAGATTATGAATTTGCAAAGGCAGTTGTTATACCAGTTCCTTATGATGCTACTAGTACGTGGGTTAGGGGCTCAGAAAAGGGTCCTGAGGCTCTGTTGGATGCATCAGTTACTTTAGAATGGTATGACTTAGAGACAAAGACAGAAGCCTACAAAAATGGTATACATACGAGCGATCCTGTATTAGAGGATTCAACTCCAGAGGCTCTTTGTGATGCTGTTGAGGCAAAGGTTAATAGTGTTATTGCAGATGGAAAGCTGCCATTTGTTATTGGAGGTAATCATACGGTGAGTATAGGTGCAATACGAGCTGTTGCAAAACGATATGATGACTTGTCAGTTCTTCAGCTTGATGCTCACTCAGATCTTAGGCCTTTCTATGAAGGAAGTGAATTGAATCATGCTTGTGTAATGAATCAAGCTCAGAGGTTATGTTCGACAACTCAAGTGGGAATTAGAAGTATGTGTATAGAGGAGACTCCTTTTGCTGAAAAGAGTAATATCTTCTATGCTCACAAAATAATGTTTGAGAGTGGATGGCAGGAGAGTGCTCTTAGTACTCTAAAGAAGAATGTATACATAACTATTGATCTAGATGTATTCGATCCTTCGGTTTTGCCTTCTACAGGGACTCCAGAACCAGGTGGTATGTATTATTATCAAGTACTTCACTTCTTGAGATCGGTAATTGCCAATCATAATATTGTAGGTATTGATATTGTAGAGTTGTGTCCAAATGAGAAAGAAAGAGCTTCTGATTATTTGGCTGCTAGATTAGCTTATCAGTTGCTAACATATCAATTTAATAAGTAAAGTTTTGTAGTTCGAAATAGGTGGATTAAATGAAACAGAATATTGTTCTAACAAAGAGTGTTGCAAAGTCGCTTGATCAAGTTGTAGATAAGTTATCTTATGATTTAATCTTTCTATTAACCGATGAGAACTGCAATAAATATTGTCTTCCTCTGTTATCGGAGACTCTTCGATCAAAAGTTCGAGTTATTACTATTGAGCCTGGCGATAATAATAAGAACCTGAATACTCTCTCTTATGTTTGGGAGATTTTAAGTACAGAAGGTGCTACTCGTAGTTCATTGTTGATAAATCTTGGAGGGGGTGTAGTTACAGATTTAGGTGGGTTTGTAGCGGCTACATTTAAGAGGGGTTTGAATTTTGTTAATGTTCCAACAACACTACTTTCTGCAGTGGATGCTGCGGTAGGTGGTAAAACTGGAATAAACTTTAATGGCCTTAAGAATGAAATAGGTTCTTTCTATTCTGCATCAGCTGTTCTTCTCTCTGGAGAATTCTTGAATACCCTTTCAAGAGAGGAGCTTCTTTCTGGTTATGCAGAAATGTTAAAGCACTCTTTGATTGCAAATGATGATGAATGGAATCGGGTTCTTAGCTTTGATCTAAATGATCTTAATTGTGACTCCCTAACTGATCTTATTGGATCATCAGTTGCAATAAAAGAGAAGATTGTCGCTGCTGATCCATTTGAAAAAGGTATTCGTAAGGCTCTTAATTTAGGCCATACTGTTGGGCATGCATTTGAAAGCTATGCGATGAGTAAATCTAAGAGTTTGCCTCATGGCTATGCTGTTGCTTTCGGTACTCTTTGTGAGTTGTACCTTTCGCATAAGAGGCTGAATTTTCCAATAGATAAACTTCGATCTACGATTGATTTTGTGAAGTCTTACTTTGGTCTATTCTCTATTGATTGTGATGCTTATGATACTCTTATTGAGTATATGTCTCATGATAAAAAGAATGATAATGGGGGGATTAATTTTACTCTATTGTCTGATATTGGAGAGATTCAGATCAATCAGATTGCTACAAAAGAGGAAATCGCTGATATGTTGGACTTTTACCGAGAGTGTTGCTCCTAAAAAAAAAGAGTATTAATTTCGTTTGTATGCAAAAAAAATTAATTTTGTACTTCGGAATTATATTGCTAAAGACTAAACACGTAGAACTTAATTAATATGTCAAACAGAGAAACAAATCATCAAGAGCACGATCAGTTGGATAATGTCCAAGAAGTATTGAATACAACAGAACAGTTTATTGAGAAATATAAGAATCAACTATTGGCTGGTGTGGCTATTGTTGTGCTAGCAGTATCAGGATTCTTTGCTTTTCAGCATTACTATTTGATCCCAAAAGAGAATAAGGCTGAAGCGGCAATGTATAAAGCTGAAATGGCTTTTGAGAAGGATTCTTTCAATTTAGCTCTTTACGGAAACTCGGACTTTGATGGTTTTGAGTCAATTATTAACGAATATGGAATGACAAAAGCGGCTAATCTAGCTACTGCTTATGCTGGTGTTTGTTATTATCATCTTGGAGAGTACGAGAAAGCAATATCATCATTGAAGGATTTTAAAGGGTCAGATCAGATGGTTTCTCCTGAGCTTATTGGTCTAATTGGACACTCTTATGTTGAACTTGGGAAACTTACTGATGCGGTTAAATATTTTGAGAAGGCTTCTGATGTTGCCAACAATGATCTTATCTCACCAATGTTTTTGCTAGAGGCAGGGAAATTATATCTGTCACTTGGTAACAATAAATCAGCAGAGTCAACTTTTTCAAAAGTTAAGTCTAGCTACCCGAACTCAGTAGAAGCTATTGAGATTGATAAATATATCGAGAAAGCAAGAATTCAAGTAAAATAAATGTTTAGATGGCTACAGCTTATCAAAATCTAAGTTCAACTGCTGCTTCCAACTCTATTCCTTCGGCTGTAGATATGAAGTTTGCAGTTATTGTATCGGAGTGGAATGAAGAGATAACTTTCGCCCTTAGGGATGGAGCAATTAATACTCTATTGTCTAATGGTGCAAAAGAGGGTAATATCCTTATTGAATATGTGCCTGGAACCTTCGAGCTTACTTATGCAGCAAGTTTGATCTCTAGAAACAGTGATGCGAATGCAATAATAGTATTAGGCTGTGTCATAAAAGGTGATACACCTCATTTTGATTATGTTTGCCAAGGTGTTACTAGTGGAATTAGTTTACTAAATTCAGAAGGTGAAGTGCCGGTTATATTTGGAGTGTTGACCACTGATAATATGCAGCAGGCTATTGATAGAGCAGGTGGAGTACATGGTAATAAAGGAGATGAAGCTGCTGTAACTGCAATAAAAGTTGCATCTTTAAGTGCCAGATATAAAGCCTTTTAAAAATGCTCAGTGAATTTTATTGAAAATATCTGCTTCAAAAGTTTGCAGGTTTAATAAAAAGCACTACTTTTGTAACGCAATCAGATGAGAGCACGGGCGAATTCCAGAGCGGCCAAATGGGGCAGACTGTAAATCTGCTGGTTTTCACCTTCGGAGGTTCGAATCCTTCTTCGCCCACAAATTTGATTGTTTACATATCGCGGGAGTAGCTCAGTTGATAGAGCATCAGCCTTCCAAGCTGAGGGTCGCGGGTTTGAGCCCCGTCTCCCGCTCAATAAAAAGCAAGGTAACCAAAAGGTTACCTTGCTTTTTTTGTAATTTGTTTTACCAATCCTATATATTATCATCTTCAATACCTATATTTACACTCTATTTAATCTATAATAGATAATGGCAGAAACGAAACAACAACTTCTTGATAACAGATATTTAAGAATGGCTTTAATATGGGCTGAAAACTCTTATTGTAATAGACGCAAAGTGGGTGCTTTGATTGTTAAGGATAAGATGATAATTTCTGATGGGTATAATGGCACTCCTAGTGGATTTGATAATGTTTGTGAGGATATAACTGGTAAAACATATCCTTTCGTTCTACATGCGGAGGCTAATGCAATAACTAAAATTGCTCGAAGCAATAATAGTAGTGAGGGTGCTACCCTCTATGTTACCGCAGCGCCATGCATAGAGTGTTCTAAGTTGATAATTCAAGCAGGTATTAAGCGTGTTGTTTATGCTGAAGAGTATAGATTTGAAGATGGATTGAACCTTCTTAAGCAGGCTGGTGTTGAGGTTGAATATCTCAATATTGATATTATTTAATATGAATATGAAAAGGTTTTATTTATGAAGAAATATAATCACGTTCTATTGCCTATTCTAATAGCTATTTCAATTGCACTAGGAATATTTATAGGCAACCATTACCTGCTACTTTCTAAGCGAGGAGATTCAAAATTGAATTTAGACCATAAGATGTCTGCATTACTTGAAATTGTAAAATCAAGATATGTGGATTCGCTTTCAATGGATTCATTAGTTGAGCAGGCTATCCCTAAAGTTCTATCAGGGTTAGATCCTCATTCTGTTTATATATCAGCGAAAGATCTGGAGGCTGTTAATGAAGATTTAGAGGGCAGCTTCTCTGGTATTGGTGTGCAGTTTAATATTCAGAATGATACAGTGATGATTGTTGATGTTATCTCGGGTGGTCCTTCTGAGAGGTTGGGGTTGTTGGCCGGAGATAGAATTGTTGAAATAAACGATACAGCTTTTGTTGGGAAGACAGTCTCCAATGAAGGTGTAATGAAAAGATTAAGAGGAAAGAAAGGAACAAAGGTAAAGCTAGGGGTTAAGAGGTCTACATCTAAGTCTATACTTAGTTTTACTATTACTCGTGGGGATATACCTGTTAATAGTATTGATATCGCTTACCAGCCAGTTGAAGGCATTGGTTATATAAGAGTTAATAAGTTCGCATCAAATACATATGAGGAATTCCTAAGATCACTTGCAAAATTAAGCCAATCGAACGTTAAGGGTATTATTGTAGATCTAAGGGGTAACTCTGGTGGATATATGGATGCGGCGATAAATATGATAAATGAATTCTTGCCTAAAGATCGCTTGATTGTATATACTGAGGGAGAAAATTCAAAACGTGTTGATGCGTATTCTGATGGTAAAGGCTCCTTTAAGGATATGCCAATCACTGTCCTAATTGACGAGTGGTCAGCTTCTGCAAGTGAGATCTTTGCTGGTGCAATTCAAGATAATGATAGGGGTATAGTTATTGGTAGAAGGTCATATGGTAAGGGTCTTGTTCAGCAACAGATTGCTCTTTATGATGGATCTGCAATAAGACTTACTATTGCCCGTTATCATGTTCCATCTGGTCGTTGTATTCAGAAGGAGTATAAGCTTGGTGATGATGAGTCTTACGAGGAGGATATACTTAATCGATTTAAACATGGGGAGTTTGATTCTAAAGATAGTATCAAATTAAATCATAATCTCAAATTTGAGACAATTGGAGGACGGGCAGTATATGGAGGTGGTGGTATTATGCCCGATATCTTTGTGCCTAGAGATACAGTTGGTGTTAATTCTTACTTTAATGGTGTAGTAAACAGAGGAATTTTGTATCAATTCTGTTTTAAATATGCTGATGATAACAGAAGCACACTTAATAATTTTAAGGACTATAATCAAATGGTAAAATACCTCGACACTCAGAATATTATTGAGGACTTTGTATCATTTGCTGAATCAAAGGGGGTAAGGAGAAGGCCCTACCTTATTCAAGAGTCTGAATCACTACTTGTCACTCAGATATATGCTTATGTTGCGCGCAATATTCTTGGTGATGATGCATTCTACCCCATCTTCCTAAGGAATGATAAAGCAATGAAAAGAGCTGTCAATATATTAAAGAGTGGTGAGTCGTATCCAATTAAGTAAGGCTAACTGAAAATTATTATATAAACCGCTATCTAATATGAAGTCTTTCTTTTATATAGGATAGCGGTTTTCTTATTATTCACTACTTTTGTAGCGAATCTTAATTTATCCATCTTATGAAAAAGTTAGAACATCAAATTGCTGATTATTTATTGAAAGTTGAAGCTGTTAGATTGCAACCAAATAATCCTTTTACATGGGCTTCTGGTTGGAAATCCCCTATTTATTGTGATAATAGGAAAACATTATCATACCCAGAAGTTCGAAACTTTGTCAAAAGAGAATTGAGTCAAATTATTAGAGACAATTTCGATCAAGTTGACGTCGTGGCAGGTGTAGCTACTGGAGCAATTGCTCAAGGTGCATTAGTTGCTGATGAGCTTAATCTTCCATTTATTTATGTAAGATCAGCTCCGAAAGGACATGGAATGGAGAATCTTATAGAGGGGGATCTTAAGCCTGGTATGAGAGTGATTGTAGTAGAAGACTTAATTTCTACAGGAGGCAGTAGTCTTAAAGCTGTTGAGGCATTAAGAAGTGCTGGTGCTGAAGTTGTAGGAATGGTTGCTATTTTTACATATAATTTCCCAGTTGCAAATGAGCAGTTTAATAATGCAGGTGTTAAACTAATAACTTTAGGCAATTATGACGCAGTGATTGAACATGCTTTGTCTATTGGATATGTTGAAAATAATGATGTTGAAACATTGAAGGAGTGGCGTAAAGATCCTGCTAATTGGGGAAAATAAATGATAAATATATGAGCATGCAAGAGTATAAAAGTGAGGTTGTTTTTATTGAATATCCTGCGGAAAGGGTCTTTGCAAAACTTTCAGATTTGTCAAATCTAGAGAGTGTAAAAGATGTAATCCCAAAAGATAAAGTCGAGGAGATCTCTTTCGATAGAGATTCTTGCCATTTTAAAATATCGCCTATCGGTATGATTGGTCTTAGAATTGTAGAAAGAGATCCTTATTCAACAGTTAAATTTGAATCTGAGCAGTCTCCTATTAACTTTAATGTTTGGATTCAAATAGTTGAGAAAGATAATTCTCCAGGAGTATGTTGGATGAGATTGACACTAAAAGCAGATATTCCTTTTATGTTAAAATCCATGCTAGGAAGTAAGTTGGAGGATGCTATCATTAAAGCTGCGCAGGGTTTGTCTAGATTGAAGTATTAATACCTTTTATTTGTATTGAGTATGGATAGTAAGCTATGGCAGAAAGAATATGACGTAGATTTTGATATTGAGCGCTTTACAGTTGGTAGGGATCGAGAGATGGATTCTTATTTAGCAAAGTATGATGTGCTAGGATCTATTGCTCATGTTAAGATGTTGGAATCGATAGGTTTGATTGATTCAGAGGAGTTACCTGTTCTATTGAATGAACTTAGGAGTATTTATTTAATCGCTTCTGAGGGTAAGTTAATCATTGAGGAAGGTGTTGAGGATATACACTCACAGGTGGAACTTCTTCTAACTAGGAAACTAGGAGACTTGGGGAAGAAAATTCATAGTGGCCGCTCTAGAAATGATCAAGTGCTTCTTGATATGAAGCTTTTTTCTAGAGGGGAAATAAAGGAAATAGTATTTCTAATAGAGAAGTTATTTATTACTTTAATAGATAATAGTAATAAATATAAGGATATTCTTTTACCTGGATATACACACCTGCAGGTAGCTATGCCATCCTCTTTCGGACTTTGGTTCGGCGCATTTGCTGAGAGTCTAGTAGATGATCTTATTTTGCTAAAATCAGCTTATGATATTTCCAACAAAAATCCTCTTGGTTCAGCAGCAGGTTATGGTTCATCTTTTCCACTAGATAGATCAATGACTACAGAGCTTCTTGGATTTGAGCATATGAACTATAATGTTGTTTATGCTCAGATGGGTAGAGGTAAGATGGAGAAAACTGTGGCATTTGCCCTTTCTGGTATAGCCTCTACATTATCTAAACTTGCTTTTGATTCATGTTTATATAGTAGTCAGAATTTCAATTTTATTGAATTGCCCAATGAGTATACTACAGGATCAAGTATAATGCCTCATAAAAAGAACCCTGATGTTTTTGAGTTAGTTAGAGCAAAATGTAATAGACTCCAATCACTGCCTCAACAAATAATGATGATTACTAATAATCTTCCTTCTGGTTATTTTAGAGATTTACAAATAATAAAGGAGATATTTATTCCTGCTTTTGTGGACCTAAAGGATTGCTTGGTAATTATTGATAGGATGATGAAGCATATCATTATAAATAAATCAATTTTAGATAATGATATGTATGATCTTATTTTCAGCGTAGAGGAGGTTAATCGATTGACTTTATCTGGTGTTCCTTTTAGGGATGCATATAAAAAGATTGCATCTGATATTGAGTCGGGTAATTTTGTACCAAACAAATCAATAGAACATACTCATAAAGGAAGTATAGGTAATTTATGTAATGACCAAATCGAGCTTCTAATGAAATCTATTTTATCTGAATTCAATTTCATTAAGGTTGATAAAGCTTTAGCTAAACTCATATAGGTTGAATATATAAAAATAGGGAGTACCAATATGGTACTCCCTATTTTTATCTCGGTATATATTTAATATGCAAAAATAGGATACTGAATCATTATTGCATTTACTCTTTCTTTGACAGCCTTCAGGACCTCTGGTTTGTCATGGTTTGATAATACCGTGTCTATCATATCTACAATCTCAGGCATAAACTCTTCTTTTACCCCTCTTGAAGTAATTGCTGGAGTGCCAACTCGAATCCCAGATGTTGTAAATGGGGACCTACTATCATATGGTACCATATTTTTATTTACAGTAATATCAGCTTCAACTAGTGCATTTTCGGCTTGTTTTCCTGTAAGAGTAGGATACTTAGTTCGTAGGTCTATTAACATACAATGGTTGTCAGTGCCATTTGAGATAATTTTATATCCTCTTGAAATAAATGCGTCTGCCATTGCTGAAGCATTCTTTTTCACTTGCTCTTGGTAAATTCTGAATTCAGGTCTTAGGACTTCTCCAAATGCAACTGCCTTTGCTGCTATAACATGCTCAAGTGGCCCCCCTTGTACTCCAGGGAATACTGCAGAATCAAGCAATGCAGACATCATTTTTATTTCACCTTTTGGAGTAGTTTTACCCCAAGGATTTGGGAAGTCTTCGCCCATTAATATTATACCTCCCCTTGGGCCTCTCAGTGTTTTGTGTGTAGTAGAAGTTACAATATGGGCATGTTTTACAGGATTTTCTAGTAGACCTGCTGCAATCATTCCTGCAGGATGAGCCATATCTACCATAAATATTGCACCAATTTCGTCTGCAACTTTCCTTATGCGTTTATAGTCCCACTCTCTTGAATATGCAGATGCTCCAGCGACTATAAGTTTTGGCCTTTCAGTTCTAGCTACAGCTTCTAATTGCTCATAATCAACATAACCAGAGTCTTCTTTAACTGAGTATTCTAAAGGCTTGTATACAATACCGGAAAAGTTTACAGGAGACCCATGAGTTAGATGCCCACCATGAGATAGGTTTAACCCCAAGAATTTATCGCCAGGTTCTAAACATGTTAGAAATACAGCCATATTTGCTTGTGCTCCTGAGTGTGGCTGTACATTTGCCCAACATGCATTATAGATAGTTTTTATGCGATCAATTGCTAGTTGTTCAATTTTATCAACAACTTCACATCCTCCATAATACCTCTTACCAGGATATCCTTCGGCATATTTATTTGTAAGACAGGATCCCATAGCAGACATAACTTCTTCGCTTACAAAATTCTCGGATGCTATCAGTTCTATGCCTTTTACTTGTCTAAGGTGTTCTTCTTTGATTAATTCAAAAATTGTCTGATCTTTCTTCATTGTTCTAATTATTAGATTAAAGGATAATATTATTTATTTTTCTTGACTGACCAACCAAATCTGCCAATCTGTTCTCCTAATTCATAATAGTTTCCATGTGAATATGCTATTAGTTTAGCTTTTTGCATATCAAAAGCCCCACTTTCTGGGTCTAAATACTTATCATCAACTTTTACATTCACTACTTCAGATATAAACATATCGTGTGATCCAAGAGATACTATCTCTTTAACCCTACATTCTATGCAAACAGGAGACTCTAAAATGCTTGGTGGGCTTACAAAAGTTGATTTTATTGGAGTCAGACTCATCTCCTCAAATTTATTGAAGTCCTTACCTGATCTAACGCCGCACCAATCAGTAGCTAAGGCCATATCTTCAGTTGTTAGATTAATAACAAACTCCATATCATTTTTTATTATAGGATATGAATGTCTCTCTGGCCTAACTGAAATATAACACATTGGAGGGTTTGTGCAAATCGTTCCTAGCCAACTTAATGTGATAAGATTATAACTTTCAGGTTCTGAACCACAGCTTATTATTGCTGCAGGTAGTGGATATATCATTGTGCCTGGCTTCCAATCTATTTTCATACCTACCTCTATTTTATTATTATATCATCTTTTGCAATTATCCTTTCGCAATATTTGCATTTTACTGTAATTAATTTGTCGTCAATTACAGTGAAATGTGTTCGCATAGGCTCATTATTTGTAATGCATTTTGGATTTACGCATTTTACTATACTTGTAATTTCAGAAGGTAGTACTATATTTTTTTTCTCACAAACCTCAAAATCACGAATAATATTTAATTTGATATTTGGTGCGATCAGTGCAATTTTGTTGATTTCACCTTCTTCAAAATACTTATCAGCAATTTTTATTATACCTTTTCTTCCAAATTGTCGACTAATTAGATTATTGCCTATAGTAATGCTATTACCTATTTTATCTAGTCCTAGAAGAGAAACAACCTTAAATAAAAACTCTGATGGTATATGGTCAATTACAGTTCCATTTTCAAGTGCTGCAACGTGTAGTTCTTTTTTCATATAGCTTTTGTTGTTATATACCTAATACTCTACATATTATTGCCTGTCTCATATATAAGCCATTAAGAGCCTGTTCAAAATAGTAAGCTTTTGGGCTATCATCAACATCTGTGCTGATTTCGTTAACTCTAGGTAGAGGATGTAGTATTCGAAGAGATTCTTTGCTTTTTTGAAGCATGCTGAGTTTAAGAGTATACACATTCTTTACTTTCTCATATTCTACAAGATCAGTAAATCTCTCTCTCTGCACCCTTGTCATATATATGATGTCTGACTCATTTATTATTTCTTCAGTAAAATCAGAACTCTCAATGTAAGGAATACCAAGCTGGTTACAAAGTCTTTTATACTCTTCTGGCATTTTTAGCTCATCAGGTGAAATAAATCTGAAAGTAGGCTTAAAGTGAGTTAGTGCAATGAGAAGTGAATGCACAGTTCGCCCATATTTTAAATCGCCAACGAGAGTAACAGTTAGTCCATCTAGTTTTTTTTGTGTTTTATATATAGAGTATAGGTCCAGAAGAGTTTGTGAAGGATGTTGATTAGCTCCATCTCCAGCGTTAACTATTGGTACACTTGAAATCTCAGATGCATAACGAGCTGACCCCTCTAAGTAATGTCTCATTATTATTAAATCAGAGTAGTTGCTCACCATTTTAATTGTATCCTTTAGAGTTTCTCCTTTGGATGAGCTTGATGTTGCTGCATCTGAAAAGCCAATAATACGACCGCCTAATCTATTAACGGCTGTTTCAAAACTTAGTCTGGTACGCGTTGACGGTTCAAAGAATAATGTCGCAATAACTTTGCCAGCTAAAAGATTCTGATTTGGATTTTGTTCAAACTCCTTAGCTCGTTGAATAATGCTAAGAATTTCATCTTTTGAAAAATCAGATATCGACACGAGATCTCGTTTTTCCATAATCGTACTATATAGTTTTACTTTTAATATAATGATATCACAAATGTAGTTTATTTAATATAAGTGCAAAAGCTTTTATCGTTTTTAGAGCTTAAAATCTGTATCTGTAACTTGTCC
The DNA here is from genome assembly GCA_051648105.1 of Bacteroidales bacterium. Classification (GTDB taxonomy): domain Bacteria; phylum Bacteroidota; class Bacteroidia; order Bacteroidales; family UBA7332; genus UBA7332. The sequence goes on along the minus strand of JBOFEN010000057.1, from coordinate 264 downwards.
TTCATTTGTTTTTATATTTAATCTAGTTTTAATTCTATGTTTTCTTTTTCTTAGTTGTTGTATTGGTTAATGAGAGTTAATCATGAATGTTTAAGTGTTTGATTTATAGTGTATGTTGTTTTGTGTTGCTATTTTGTTTCTAATTTTATTTGGATTGTATTGGGTAATCGACTACTTTTGTATCCGCAATCGAGCAGCAACGGTCTTTGTTTAGGCGTGGTTGTTTTGGTTTACACAAGAGATCATTAAGACATATTTATATAT
>JBOFEN010000056.1:0-100959 GCA_051648105.1 Bacteroidales bacterium | reverse complement strand
GCGATGTAGATAGGGTGTAGATAGGTTTCTATCTACACCAATATGTTTTATCTTAAATTTGAGTCTGATATTATCTATTTATGCTGTTTGTTTTAGTTTCTACCCAATCATCGTAATTGTTTATGTAAACAACAGATATGGTAATTGTTAATATGAAGCTATGGCGATAGAAAAAACAGATATTTTTCTCACAGAGTTTGAAATTTGGGGGTGGTGAATGGATTTTACAATATGGGAAAGATGCTTATAGGTTAGCAAGAAAAGATCTGCATAATCAGATTAGTGTGAATAATCCCCCTCAATTATGAGTTACATATTCTGTATTGTGAATTGATATTGCGTAGTGGTATCGAAGTTCCCATTCGTGGCGATCCGTGGAGAAAAAAGGCTGTGACTATAGGGGTAAAACTCTTTGAGTTTGTACCCTAAAGCCTTTGAGTTTGTACCCAAAACTCAGTGCAAAATTAGGCAGTGTGTGCTGTGGCTAATACTCATTCCAGGCATCTTCTCAACTGACTATCATAGATTAATCCTTCTAGTCAAACCTGCAAAAATAGGTTAGCAACAAGCCTCCTCCAAATTATTTCAAGACAAATATCTCATTTTTCGAATATCTGAAAAACGAAATATTTGTTGTGTATTTGTTTTGATATTAATAAAATAATTAGTATGGGCATCGTTGTACAACAAAAGGTTGTGCTCAAGATAGGATATACCTTACTATCAGAAAGTGAATATCACGAATTCGTATTTTTTTGAATTTAAACCAAATCGACAAATCATGTCCAGTAAATTACTATATCCATAGCTTATCTGTGAATAGATAGAAAGTAAGAAGATAAAAGCATGAAAGGGGATGGATAAGAAGGCTGAGGGAAACTACTAGTCCGGCACTGCCTAAGGTGAAGTTAGGCAGTGCCGGACTAGCAGTTAGGCTAAGGCTAAATTACAGACACCAACTTCAGCATAACTATAGAGTTTGGAGCGTTAACAAACAATGCCAATTTAACAAATCACTATTAATGAAATGGCAAAACTCCCTCACAGAGTCTTAGTTTTGGTGATTTCTATTGCCATATTGCAACACTCTCTAATAATCAAGCCATTGAGGGTTGCAATAGTCGGTTGCAATAGGTTGCAATAGGATTCTATTGCAACCTGAAATTTTATCTTAATATTGGGGGCTAATACAGTAAAAAGAGTCCTATTTAGAGTGAACTATATCCGCTATTATAAATAATAGGTAAAATAGAGTCCATTCAATTGTTAACACGGCTTGATGGCAATAACAAAAACAGATTTTTTTCTCACAGAGTTTGAAATTTGATGGTGCTGTTCGGATTTTACAAAAAGCTTAACATATAAGTTTTGTAATGGTTCTGTCTATAGTTTATCTAAGCATGGTAATGATCTTGTAATATAAGATTAAATCAATATATTTGTCATATATACTATTATTACCATCAAGATTACCTTAAATATAGAAAAAACCTAGACTCTATAATGAAAAATAGATCACTTCATCTTCTTTTGCTTGCATTGATAAACTGTGGGACACTATTTGCCATAGATGTGGACTCAATATTGACTATATTGGATAGAACTATATCAGAATCTAAAAACTTTACAGAAAATAAGCTACATAGGATAGAGCAGTTGAATATCCAAAAGCGTGATCTTAATCCTCTTTCTGAGAGATATTATAAAGTGAATAGATCCCTCTATCTGGAGTATAGGGCCTTTGTATGTGATTCAGCAATTGCAATATTGAATGAGTCTATAGAGTCAGCAGAGGGGCAATGTAATATCTTATTTACTAATGAGTCTAAGCTTGATTTGGTCTACCAATTAGCCTCAGCGAGTATGTATAAGGAGGCATCCGATATGTTATCTACTGTTGAGAGATCAAGCTTAGCTAAGGATCAGCTGGTGCGCTATTACTCATGTTTCGAGCGTATTTATGGAGAGATATCTTTTTATACCCAAGATAAGAGCAATAGTGGCAACTACTGGCGGGTGTCGAACTGCTATAAAGATTCGATTTTGGCTGTTGCAGATCAAAATTCGGATGAGGGATTACATTGGAGGGAGATCAAGCTTCGTGATATGAAGGCTTTTAATGAAGCCCTTGAGATAAATGATAGAAGATTTAGGAGATTAGAGAGCAGTAGCCCGAGATATGCTCTAGTCTCATATTGCAGATCTCAGATATATAAGGATTTAGGGGATAAAGATAGAGAGAAGTACTTCCTTGCGCTATCTGCTATTTCGGATATTAGGAGTGCAACAAGAGATCACGCCTCTCTATGGATGTTAGCAAAGCTGCTATATGACGAGGGTGATGTCGAGAGATCGTATAGATATATCAGTTTCTCATGGAGTGAGACAAAGCTTTATAATGCTAGGTTGAGGAGTTGGCAGAGTGCTGATGTTCTATCGTTGATTGACCAGACTTATCAAGCTATGATAGAGAAGCAGAATAGGGAGCTTGGTGGGTATGGTATTCTTACCACGATATTACTACTTCTACTTATAGTAGCACTTTTATATATTCATAGGCAGATGAAGAGGCTATCTATAGCTCATCATAATCTAGAGGTTAGCAACAGTCAACTTAACCACCTTAATGAGGAGCTTAAGAGCATGAATGATTCACTTCACTCGGTGAACCTAGATCTCTCGGAGTCCAATCAAGTAAAGGAGGAGTATATAGCTCGTTTTATTAAGTTGTCTTCTACTTACCTCGATAAGCTAGAGGGGTATAGGCGTATGGTTCATAAATCGATTATTTCTGGCAAGAGCAAGGAGCTTCTCAAGAGTGTCAGCTCGCAGGAGTCTTTTGATAAGGAGCAGGCAGAACTGCTAGCTAACTTCGATGAGGCTTTCCTTCAGATTTTTCCACATTTTGTTGAGGAGTTCAATAAGCTTCTCTCTCCTGAGGAGCAGATAGTGCTCAAGAGAGGTGAGCTTTTAAATACAGAACTACGCATTTTTGCTCTTATACGATTGGGTATTGAGGATAGTTCGCAGATTGCAGAGTTCTTGAGATACTCTGTTAACACCATCTATAACTACCGCTCTAAGGTTAAGAATAAAGCGGCTATTTTGCGTGATGATTTTGAAATGTACGTAAAGAAAATACGTTAATTCGCCATGTTTTTATCTATATTTAAGGATAAATTGTCCACTTTTTACAGTTGTATTTGTTTTGTAATCTGTTGATTAATAAGGGTGTGGTTCTTTGATTGATCCACTATTTATCTACATAGAGAATAATTAAGCATTACATAGTGTTACTTTTGTTTCGTTAGTAAACAAAGCGATATTTATAATCTTAATAATCTATGTATGAAAAAGCAGAGGAGAGAAATTGTATCCTTGAATCGGAAGATTCTATTTTCATTGTTATCAATTCTATTATCACTTCCACTCTATGCTCAGAAACAGAGAGTATCGGGTCAGGTTGTAGATAATCAAAGAATACCTCTTATTGGGGTGAGTGTATCTGAGACAGGTACAACTAATGGTGTGATAAGTGATCTTGATGGGAAATTCACGCTAAGTGTTGAGCCTAATGCTAGCTTGACAATCTCTTATGTTGGTTACAAAACACAACAGATTAAGGCTTCTTCATCAATGGCTATAACTCTTTTAGAGGATGTAGAGGTGTTGGATGAGGTAGTTGTTATTGGTTATGGATCTGTAAAACGTAAGGATGTAACAACGGCTATTTCGTCAGTTTCAACTAAGGATATTGATCAGAGACCTATCGTCACTGCTGCCCAAGCAATACAGGGCCGCGCTGCAGGGGTTTCGGTAATTCAGCCTAGTGGACAGCCAGGTGGTGAGATGTCGATACGCGTTCGTGGTACTACATCTATGAATGGTAGTAATGATCCTCTTTATGTAGTAGATGGAGTGGCGGTTGATAATATCAACTTCTTGTCTCCAACAGATATTGCCGATATTCAGATTCTAAAAGATGCATCTTCTGCATCAATCTACGGTTCACGTGCTGCAAATGGTGTTGTTCTTATCACAACTAAATCTGGTGCTGAAGGTAAAGCGAAGGTTTCGCTTACTATGCAGTATGGTATCACTAATGTTGCCAACCGCATGGAGTCACTTAATGCTGCTCAATATAAGGAGTTGCAGGACGAGATTGGATTAGTAGCTCTGCCTGATGGCTTGACAGATGTTACAAACTGGTTTGACGAGACTTATCAGACTGGTAATACGCAAAACTATCAACTTTCTGTCTCGAATGGAAATGATAAGATGAAGTATTATTTATCAGCTGGTTACCAAGATGAGAAGGGTATCCTTGATGTATCATACTTCAAGCGCTATAGCTTCCGCTCGAATGTAGAGGGTGAGATACGTAAATGGCTTAATATTGGTGCTAATATCTCATACTCTGATAATATTAGTAATGGTGCGGGTGCCATGGGTACAGGTGCAAACCGTGGTGGTGTTGTTCTTTCTGTTATCAATACACCAACTTATGCTCCTATCTGGGATGCACTTAAACCAAATCAATACCACACAGACTTCTATGGTGTTAATATCACTAGTCCGCTAGAGAATATGGCTCGTTCTGAGAACAATAAGAGCAAGGAGAATCGTCTTGTGGCTACAGGTAATGCTCTATTTACCTTCCTTCCTGAACTTAAATTTAAGACTTCTTTCACTATTGACCGTAGAAACTCTATCTCTACAACTTTCCTAGATCCTATTAAAACTTCTTGGGGTAGAAACCAGTTTGGTGAGGGCTCGGACAACAGAAGTATGAACACTGTTTTGTCTTTTGATAATGTGTTGACATATAATAAATCTGTTGGTAAGAGTAATTTTGACGCAATGGCTGGTGCTTCGTGGACAGACTCAAACTACACAAATAGCTGGATCAGCGGTTCTCACTATCGTGATGGATCAATCCCTACATTAAATGCTGCAAATAAGATATCTTGGACTGGTACTGGTTCAGGTGGTTCGCAGTGGAGCATTCTATCTTACTTTGCTCGTCTTTCGTATAACTATGATAGCAAATATCTAATTACTGGTAATATTCGTACTGATGGTTCTTCAAAACTTCACCCAGAGTTTAGATGGGGTGTATTCCCTTCTTTCTCTGCTGCATGGCGTATATCATCAGAGGAGTTCATGGAGAATGCAACGTGGATTGATGACTTCAAGATTCGTGCTGGTTTTGGACAAACGGGTAACCAATCGGGTATTGGTGACTATGCTTATCTACAGATGTATAGTATTAACCGTGTAGATTGGACACAAGAGGGTCAGGAGAATGCAGTTCCTACTATCACTCCTTCGAACTTACGTACAAAAGATTTGAAATGGGAGACAACTACACAGACTAACGTTGGTATTGACTTGAGTCTTTGGAATAGCCGTATTGTTGTTAATGCTGACTACTACTTCAAGAAGACTCGCGACATGTTGATGTATGTTACTCTTCCTGCTGGAGGGGGTACAATTGCTAACTCTATTCAGCGTAATGAGGGTGAGATGGAGAACCGTGGTTTTGAGTTTAACATTAGTAGTCGCAACCTTGAGGGTAAGTTCCAATGGTCAACAGACTTCAATATCTCTCACAACCGTAATAAACTAACTAGCCTATCTCTTCAGAAGGTATATACAGCAGCTCAAACTAGTGATTTCATCAAGGAGGATGTTGTTCGCAATGTGCCAGGTAGATCACTTGGTGGATTTTATGGATATATCAGTGATGGAGTAGATCCAGAGACAGGGGAGTTAATGTATAGGGATATAAATGGTGATGGTAAGATCTCAACTTCTGACCGTACTTATATTGGTGATCCTAACCCTGACTTTATCTTCGGTATGACTAATAGTTTCTCATATAAAGGTATTAACCTAAGTATTCTATTTCAAGGTTCTTATGGTAATGATATCTACAACGCTTCTCGTATTGAGACTGAGGGTATGTATGATGGGAAAAACCAATCGACAAAGGTGCTTGATCGTTGGAGAATACCTGGTCAGATAACAGATGTACCTAAGGCTGGTTTTGATATCAAAAACTCTAGCTACTTCGTTGAAGATGGTAGTTTCCTTAGATTGAAGAATATCTCTCTTTCTTACAACATCTCTGGTAGAGTATTAAGAAAATGGGGAGTGTCTCGTCTTCAACCTTATTTCTCAGCTAGTAACCTATTCACTTGGACTAAATACTCGGGTATGGACCCAGAGGTTAACCAGTGGGGTAACTCAGGTATGGTTCAGGGTATTGACTGGGGTACATATCCTCATTGTAGAAATTATACTTTCGGTATTAACATAGAAATCTAATCACATTATGAAACTCAAATATATTGTTGGAGGTTTAGTAGCCTCATCACTATCACTGATTGTTACTTCTTGTTCGTTGGACAGAGATCCTTTAGATAGCTATTCAGATGTGACTCAAGGTGAGACAGAGAGCGGTAAAGAGGTGGTATTTAAGGATAAAGCAGCTGTAGAGAGTCATGTGCAGAGTCTCTACAAGCTTATGAGAGATCGTCAAGAGCATTGGTATCTGGATCTTCTTCTTGTGGCTGATGCTCACTCGGATAATGCTTATGGTGGTACCACAGGTGCAGAGGTTGTTCCCTTCGAGAACAATGCAGTTGAGGGTTCAAACCCTGTTATTGCTCGTGATTGGAATAGATATCTTGAGGATATGGCAAAGGCTAATTTGCTTATCTGTAATATTGACTCTGTAAAGGATCAGTCACTTACTCCTTCGGAGAGAGTTCAGTTTACGGCTGAGGCTAAGATCCTTCGTGCTATGATACTCTTTGATATGGTTAGACTTTGGGGTGATATTCCTGTTATTACCACAATGGCAGAGGATATTACGGCAGAGAATATTGAAGATGTATATGATCAATATTTCCCGGAACAGACAGCAGAGGTGGATGTCTATAAGCAGATAGAGAGTGATCTTCTTGATGCTATACAGGGTGCACCAAACAATAATAGTGGCAACAAGACTCTATTTACTAAATCTGTAGCAAGAACAATTCTCGCTAAGGTTTATGCAGAGAAGCCTCTTCGTGATTATTCAAAGGTTATTCAATATTGTGATGAATTAGCTGCTGATGGATTTGACTTAGTGAGTGACTTTAGTGATCTGTTCGGAATGAATGATGCGGGTACAGATGTAAAGATGCGCAATACAAAGGAGTCTATTCTTGAGGCTCAATTCTCAACTGCTAATGGTAACTGGGTTACTTGGATGTTTGGTCGTGACTTGTCTAACTGGAATAATAGTTTCACATGGGCTAAATGGGTTACTCCTTCAAGGGATCTAATAAATGCTTATGAAGAGGAGGGCGATAATATACGTTTTAATCAATCTGTGGTCTACTATGAGTGTTCTTGGAGTAACTACTATCCATCGAACAACTATCCTTTCATGTATAAGTGTCGTTCGGCATACAATAGTATTATCAAATATAGATATGCTGATGTACTGCTATTGAAAGCTGAGGCTTTAATCATGCAGGATGCACCAAACTTGAGTGCGGCAGCTGAGATTATAGATAGAGTACGTAGTCGTGCTGGGCTGAGACCTCTCTCTACAACAGTGAAACAGAGTCGTGAGTTGATGCTTGATGCTCTACTCAAAGAGCGTAGATTGGAGCTTGCTTTTGAGGGACAGCGCTGGTTTGACTTAGTTAGACTTGAGAAAGTTGAGGAGGTTATGAATGCAGTTTTTGCAAAAGATTCAGGAAGAAAACCTTTGGCTTACACGTTTAACAAGAACTCATACCGTATGCCTATACCTCAATCGGTGATAGACACAAATGATAAGATAGTTCAAAACCCTGGTTATTAACCTTAATATAATAGTGATGATGATTTCAGAAATTAAAAATATAGCTTATACCTTTTTAGGTTGTTTTGTAATGCTTGCCGCTTGCAGCAATAGTGATGATGTAACTGATCCAAAACCATCTAAACCAGTAGGGGATGTGGAGATGTTGGTGACAACAGCTTATCGCACTAAGGATCTTACAAGAGAGGCAGTGAACTTTAGTTCAAAAGATAATATGGCTCCAACTCAGATTAAGGTGGATGCTAATGTTCGTTATCAAGAGATGGATGGTTTTGGTGCTGCCATCACAGGGTCAAGCTGTTTCAACTTGATGATGATGACTCCAGAGAATCGTACAAAGTTCTTAACTGAGACATTCTCGGAGAAGGATGGATATGGGATGAGCTATATCCGTATTGCTATTGGCTGTTCTGACTTCTCTCTTAGTGAGTATACTTGTTGTGATGTGAAGGGTATTGAGAATTTTGCTCTTCAGAGTGAGGAGATTAAATATGTTATTCCTGTCCTAAAGGAGATCTTAACTATCAATTCTAACATTAAGATTATGGCTGCACCTTGGACTTCTCCAAAGTGGATGAAGGTGAATAACCTTACAGATAAGCAGCCGTTTGACTCATGGACTAGTGGTCATCTAAATCCAGACTACTATGGTGACTATGCTACTTACTTCGTTAAGTGGATTGAGGCTTTCAAAAATGAGGGTATCAATATCTACGCAGTAACTCCACAGAATGAGCCTCTTAATAGAGGTAACTCTGCATCTCTTTTCATGGGATGGGAGGAGCAGCGTGACTTTATCAAGCAGGCTCTTGGTCCTAAGTTTAGAGCTGCTGGCATAGATACTAAGATCTACTCTTTTGATCATAACTATAACTATGATAACATGGCTGACCAAGCTGGCTATCCTACTCAGATATTCAAGGATGCTGATGCTGCTCAATACATTGCTGGTTCGGCATTCCATAACTATGGTGGTGATCGTGAAGAGCTAAATAAGGTTCATCAAGCTAATAGTGATAAGGAGTTGGTATTCACAGAGACCTCTATTGGTACATGGAATAATGGTCGTGATCTTAAGAGCCGTTTGAATGACGATATGCGTGAAGTGGCTATCGGTACGGTGAACAACTGGTGTCGTGGGGTGATTGTTTGGAACTTGATGCTAGATAGTGATCTTGGACCTAACCGTGATGGTGGTTGTCAGACTTGTTACGGTGCTGTTGATATCAACAACCAAGACTTTAAAACTATCATTCGTAACTCTCACTATTATATCGTCTCTCACCTTTCTGCTGTTGTTAAGCCAGGTGCAGTGCGTATCGGTTCGGGTGGTTATTCAGATAGTAATGTAGACTACTCTGCATTCCAAAATCCTGATGGTAGCTTAGCTTTGGTGTTGAGTAACAACAATGAGCAGGTGAAGGGTATCACTATCAGTGACGGAACTAACCACTTCTACTATGAGGTGCCAGGTAAATCGGTAGTTTCATATCGCTGGAATAAGTAATTAATTAAAACTAGAAGAGATTGTATGAATAAATATATCTATTTAGCAATTGCTGGTCTAGTTGGACTGAGCGCTTGCAACGAGGATGATCAAAAGGTGGGTAACCCTACTATAGATATTAAATCAGTTATTACACAAGCTCACTTTGGTGATAGTCTTGAGTTCGTTGTAAATGCATCTGATCCGGATGTGGCTCTATCTACTCTAAAGGCTGAACTCTTTTTGGGTGAGGAGAAGGTTTCTCAATCAGTAATTAGAACTAAAGTAAGTGGTGAGGACTATAGTGGAAAGATTTATATTCCTTATATCCAGAATATTCCTAATGGTTCTGCAACTATTAAGTATACACTTCAGAATATAAACTTTACCATTGCTCAGAAGGAGACTCAAATTGGCATCTCTCGCCCAGACTATCCTTATCTAACTTTTGTTACAGAATCTGGTGATGAGCTACGAATGGAGAGGGAGGGGTTATATGAATATAGTGTAACTGATAATTTCCCTCAGGAGATAAAGGGTTATATTAAAACACCTATCACAGCTGAGTATAGTAACTCTATAAACTTTGGTTGGAGAGGAGGAAAGATTGAGCAGGGATCAACATCTCTTATCACATTCTCAAGCATCTCAGCTGGTAACTATACCATAGAGTTTAATACTCTTAGCTACGAGGCATCACCTTTTGTTCAGGTGATGGTGAATGGTAATAAGTTTGAGCAGCTTGATGGGGATAATATCTTTGCTGATCTATCGATATCTCAAGGTGAGAGTGTCGTGTTTGAAGGTATAGCAGGGTTTGAGGATTGGACTATAGATCCTGACTTCTTCAATGTTAGTGAGAGTGGTGATATTACCTTTGTTCCAATAAGTGGATCATATCGCATATTGGCTAACAGCAAGCTTAAGACACTATTCGTACTGACTCTTAGCAATGGAGCTCCTGCTACATTACAATCAAATGGTACTGGTGCTATTTGGGTGATTGGAGATGGTGTGGGTAAACCAACATTTGCTGCTAAAGAGGTAGGTTGGACTACAGAGAATGGTCTATGTATGCCTCAAGTTGAGCCTAAAAAGTTTCAGATAACTCTTGTTGCTGGTTCTTCGGTTAAGGCTGATAATATCAACTTCAAATTCTTCCATCAGCAAGGTTGGGGTGGTGAGTTCAGCGGAACAACGCTAAGTTCAACAAGTGATATTGTTGGTGTCGGTGATGGTGTTGTTGGTGATAATGGTAACCTTTATATCAAGGAGGGGCAATCACTTATCGAGGGACATACATATGTGTTTATAATAGATGTGAGTGCTGGTAATAGTGGTGCAGTGCTTTCTGTTATTGATCAGGGTATTAAGTAAGAATAATATATTAGAGTATGATGTACAAAAAAATTATAGGTGCAGTAGCGTTGATGACAATCCTTCCACTAACAGCTCAAAGAAAGGCTGTTTATCTTGATGATACTCAGAAGATGGAGGATAGGGTGGAGGATGCTCTCGGGCGTATGACACTTGAGGAGAAGGTTGCTATGATTCACGCACAATCGAAGTTTAGTAGTCCTGGTGTTCAGAGGTTGGGTATTCCCGACTTCTGGATGACGGATGGCCCTCATGGTATTCGTCCAGAGGTTCTTTGGGATGAGTGGGAACAGGCTGGTTGGAGTAATGACTCTTGTGTGGCTTATCCTGCACTTACTTGTTTGGCTGCTACATGGAGCGAGGATGCTTCACTTCTTTATGGTGTAAGTATTGGTGAGGAGGCTCGCTTCCGCAATAAGGCTGTTCTTCTTGGTCCTGGTGTGAATATCTATCGTACTCCTCTTAATGGGCGTAATTTTGAGTATATGGGTGAAGATCCCTATCTAGCCTCAAAGATGGTAGTTCCTTACATTAAGGGTGTTCAGCAGAATGGTGTTGCCGCTTGTGTTAAGCATTATGCTCTAAATAATCAAGAGGTGAATCGTCATACAACAAATGTGATTGTTGATGACCGTGCACTTCATGAGATCTATCTTCCTGCATTCAAGGCTTCTGTTCAAGAGGGTAATGCATGGTCTATCATGGGGGCATATAACTTATATAAAGGTGAATATGCTTGCCACAATCAATATCTTATCAATGATATTCTAAAGCGTGATTGGGGCTTTGATGGTGTTCTCGTTTCCGATTGGGGTGGAGTTCACGACACGGAGCAGTCTATTACAAATGGATTGGATATGGAGTTTGGTAGCTGGACTGATGGTCTAGCTAATGGAAGAAGTAATGCTTATGATAACTACTATTTGGCTCACCCATATCTTGAGCTTATCAAATCGGGTAAGTATGGTACAACGGAGCTTGATGATAAGGTTCGCCGCATTCTTCGTCTAGCATTCCGCACAACGATGGATCGTAACCGTCCTTTTGGTTCAATGTTATCACCAGAACATTACGAAGCAGCTCGTAAGATTGGTGAAGAGGGTATTGTACTTCTGAAGAATAACAATAGTGTTCTTCCTATTGATCTTTCTAAATCTAAGAAGATAGCTGTTATTGGAGAGAATGCCATAAAGATGATGACTGTTGGTGGTGGTTCTTCTTCACTGAAGGTTCAGCGTGAGGTCTCTCCTCTTGATGGGATTCGTCAGCGTGTAGGTAGTAGTGCTGAGGTGATTTATGCTCGTGGTTATGTTGGTGATGTAACGGGTGAGTATAATGGTGTTGTTACTGGACAGGATCTTAGTGAAAGCCGATCTGCTGAAGAGTTGCTTGCTGAGGCTGTTAAGGTGGCGCGTGAGGCTGACTATGTGATCTTTGTTGGTGGACTAAATAAGAGTGCCCAACAAGACTGCGAAGATAGTGATCGCACAGGGCTTGATCTTCCTTACAATCAAGATGCTGTTATTAGTGCATTGTCAAAAGCTAACAGCAACCTTGTTGTTGTAAACATCTCTGGTAATGCTGTTGCTATGCCTTGGGTGAAAGAGGTTCCTGCTATTGTACAAGCGTGGTATCTAGGTTCAGAGGCAGGTAACTCAATTGCTTCTGTACTAGTAGGGGATGTTAACCCATCGGGTAAACTACCTTTCACGTTCCCTGTACGTTTGGAGGATAACTCTGCTCATGCTCTTGGTGAGTACATCGGTACACAGAGTAAGGCTATTGTTGACATGAAGTATAACGAGGGTATATTTGTAGGTTATAGATGGGCTGATATGCAGAAGAAGGTTAAGCCTCTTTTTGCTTTTGGGCATGGTCTATCATACACTACTTTCGAATATGGTAAGCCATCTATCAATAAATCAGTGATGAGTGAAGGTGATAAGGTTGAGGTGAGTGTTGTTGTTCGTAACAGCGGGTCTCGTCAAGGTCAGGAGATTGTTCAGCTTTACATCAGTGATAAAAAATCATCTCTACCTCGACCAATCAAAGAGTTGAAAGGTTTCCGCAAGATCTCCCTAGAGGCTGGTCAAGAGAAAACGGTAACATTCACTATTGATAAAGAGGCTCTAAGTTTCTATGATGACAAGGCTGGTATGTGGATAGCTGAGCCTGGTAAGTTTGAGGCTATCATTGCTGCTTCTGCTAGTGATATTAGAGGAAATATATCGTTCGAATTGAAATAGTATTTTGTAGTATCTGCATATTTTCAAGTTACACTTATTGAAAATCATGAAGCCACTAGTCTGTTCGCATAGCGAACAGTGCTAGTGGCTTCTTTTTGTTTTATAAGTTTACTCTATTAATATAATATTAATAGAGTCATTGATTTGTATGAATTCATTATTTCCAATTAGGAGTGGCTCTAGTCTATCTTTTTTTGGAGTCTCATAAATGTCGAATACTCCACCAACTAATACAAGCTTTCCCTCTTGTTCATTTCCGTCTTTGTCAATAATAGTAAGACGTTCACCAATAGATCTTTTCATATTGTCTTTATTAATCAGGAAGTGAATTCTTCCTGATTAATAATAATAAAATATAGAGATCAAGGTTGGGTTTAATTCTATCTCTCACTCTCTAACACCTGATCTATCCATCTGAAAAGATCATCAAGGTTGTAATCCCCAGAGTGAGGTCTGTTCCAAGGGAGAGCAAAGTTGACATTCATACCTGCATTTTGTAGTTTGGTTGCTAGATTTATTGGCATAACGAATGATATGTCTCTATCACGTGCGCCATGTCTTATATACCAATGTTTTGCGCATCTATTGTTTTTATTATCACCAATGTAGTTCATTGGGTTCATTAGCTTGACTCTATGAGTAAGCTCTTTAGTTAGTGTCGCTCCATCATTGCGCATACGTTTTTGTAGACTGAACTCTGTGAAGTTATTAGGTTGCCCCTTCTCATTGCCAAATACTCTATTCTCTGGTGAAGAACTATCAACTAATACACCCCATTGGTCGAAGGCTGGTGGAGTTTTTAGTGGTGTCACTGATGCTACATAATTGAGATACTTATCAAGATCTATGTCAGCAACAAAGTCTGATCTTCTTTCGAAGCGAGGGGGCATTCCTCCAGGACCAAATGAAGGTGCTGCTCGTCCATCTCCTCCTATTGGTCCTCTCTTCTCTTTATAAATCTCAACTCCTATTGTATCAGGAATATCTACACCTTCTTGCAGTGCTCTCTGAGCTGATGCAATAAGAAAACTCTTTATGTAATCTCTGTAATTATCATCATTAAGTATTACCCCGGTAGGTGTTAATAGTTTTAGTGAGTTAATATAGGCTGCAAACTTAGATGCTAACTCCTGCGACACTCTCTTCTGATCGTCATTTAATGCTCGGATACCACTATTGGTTGTGCTATATAGCCACTCGTATGCCATATCTGCATGGTTGAGATCTGTAATTGGACAGTAGCATATTGAAGCAAAAATAGCATCACTAGCCTCTGCAGCTCCCATTTTTATTAGGTATGGTTTATAGTCTATGTTATCTCCTGTGGATCCCATAAGTGCAGACATTGCACCTCCTGCACTTGTTCCATCGCTAAAGATTCTCTTTGCACTAGCAGGCATTAAATCGTCATTATAGTGAAGATACCTAATAGCAGCTTTAAGATCAACAATCCCATTTGGTGCAACTCCTGTGTATATATCTCCGCCCTTTTGTTTAACTACCGAATTAGCCCCTCTTGATCCAGGTATGCAAACGGCATATCCCTCTTTCAGTGCTCTACCTGTTGCATCTGTAGGGGATGGCTCTTTTGCTGTTGCTGCCATATATCCACCTACATATGTTCGTAGTAGAATAGGTGTGTCATCACCACCTTTCATTTCATTTGGAACATAGAAGTTTAGAGTTTGATAAGTTGAATCCTCTACATCCGTAACGTAGAAAATTGACTCATATGCCTTATATTTTACTTCATACCCATCTGGCATAACTAATGTTTTAACTACGTAGTTTTGTGGATTGAATCTTAGAGGATCCTCTTTAGCTTCAGCACATAGCGATATTGTTGCCAATGATATTGGTAGTAGTACTCTCTTTATCATGATATTTACTATTTAATTTACTGTATAACAAACAAGCTCTTATTTTGTTATTGTTTATCATAAATCTATAGTGGTAAATACTAAACACAACATCTTATATAATATTTAATCACTATTTATTAACATAACTTATTGTTATTGCAATTAAATTATGCTTCATATTGTCTCTCGGTGTTAATAATAGTTTTAAGAAGCTCTCTTGCCACCCTCGTTGTGAACAAAAATCTATTACTTATGTTTAAATTTTATTACCGGGATGGTAATGTTAAATTACTAGATATATACTCACTGTACTTGTTGTATATTGAAGTACAGATATATAATACCAATGAATAATGTCTTTAACCTTAAATATATCTGTTATGATTAAGAAAACGAGATTAATTCTTTCCAAACAGTTTGTGAAACGGATATCCATTATGGGATTGTCTGCTTTCATAGTTGCTGTTTATCCTAACCATTCTTTCTTGAGGGCGGAAACTATTTCGCAACAACAAGTTGAGGTGAAAGTTAGGGGTGTAGTCTATGGTAGTAGTGGGGAAGCTTTGGTGGGTGTGAATGTAGTTGAGAAGGGAACAACAAACGGTACAATTACAAATAATGACGGTTCCTTCTCTTTAGATCTACCTCAGAATGCCATTCTTGAATTCTCATACATAGGCTATAGAACTCAAGATGTGATAATAGGGAATCAAAGAAGTATCACAGTTACACTACAAGAGGATACTCAGTTAGTAAGCGAAGTTGTGGTTGTTGGGTTTGGTACTCAGAAGAAGGAGAACCTAACAGGTGCAGTATCGGTAGTAGACGTGAAGAATGCTATTGGATCAAAGGCTAATAATGATCTAACAAAGAGTCTTCAAGGTACAACTCCTGGTCTGGTTATTACAACAACAAGTGGTCAGTTGGGTGGAAAACCAAACATCCAAGTCCGTGGTGCAGGAACTATGATTGATGGTAAAGCCAAAGGTAACCCGCTGATACTAGTTGATGGAGTTCCTATGGATGACCTTTCTCTATTGAACCCTTCAGATGTAGAGAGTATATCTGTACTAAAAGATGCGGCTTCAGCATCTATATATGGTGCTCGTGGTGCTTTTGGTGTGATACTAATTAAAACGGTATCAGGTAAAAAGAGTGATAGAGTTAATGTTAATTACAGCGGAAATGTAGCTTGGAATAAACCAACTAACCTAGTAGACTTCTCAGATCCTACAATTGAATTGCCTGCATTAATTGGTGCAAAGGATAGAGCAGGTGAGGTTGCTGAGGCATTTGGTATGGTATTCAAGGATATGTTACCCAAAATACAGGAGTGGAAACAGAAATATCCAAATGGAAAGAGTGGTAAGGAGATGACTTATGGAGATGACTGGGAAGTTGTTAATGGTCGTGCTTACTTCTACAGAATTTGGGATCCACATAAAGAGATGCTTAAAGATTGGGCACCTCAAAATAGCCATAACATATCTATGAATGGTAATATGGGTGAGAATTCATCTTTCATTGCTTCATTAGGTTATAGCAGTCAAGAGGGTATGTTTAAAACTAACCCTGAGAAGAATCGTAGATACAATGCTAATCTTGGCTTTAATACTAAATTAGCTAGCTGGCTTACTGCTGATTTTAGAACTCTTTTCTCTCGTCAAGAGTACGACTATCCGTATAACTACTACGATGGATCTGGATTTAATAATACAAACGGATACTTTGGTTACTATATGCGTTGGGGTAGCTACTTCCCTTATGGTACATACCAAGGTAAGTACTTTAGGCATGCTCCAGGTTATCTAGCTAATGCTAGTATGAGTAACCTTACTACTGACTATATGCGTATGTCAGGATCATTGAATGCAGAGATCATTGATGGTCTAAACATAATTGCCGAGTATAGCTTTGCTTCAGAGACAGCTCGTAGAAAGAATAACGGTGGTGTTATACAGCTTTGGGACTTCTGGAGCCCATTCGATGTAAACAATATTGATAAGAGCTATTCCCAACTTGTAGCGCCAGGTAGTCAGCATGATAGGATGAGTAGGATTAATACAAGTAATAATACACAAGTATTCAACCTATATGGTACATATGAGAAGATGTTTGACCAAAGACATACAATTAGATTTACTGGGGGTACAAATATTGAGTGGAACGATGCAGAAAGAACTTATGCAGAACGAAGAGGTTTGATGGATAAGGATAAGCCAGAGTTTGGACTAGCTACAGGCGGTCAGTTTATATGGCCTAATTTATCTAGCGCTAACCCTTATCATACACAATATGCTATCGCAGGATACTTCTTACGAGCCAATTATGATTATAAAGGCAAATATCTTTTAGAGCTTAATGGCAGAATGGATGGTTCATCTAGTTTCCCAAGAGATGATCGTTGGGCTTTCTTCCCTTCGGGATCACTTGGTTATAGAGTCTCTGAAGAAGCCTTTATGCAACCACTTAAGCCTGCTTTGACAGATCTAAAACTTAGAGGTTCATATGGATCTATCGGTAATCAGGCTGTTAAACAGGATGCATTCCTTAGAATAATGTCTAACTCTAATGCCAATTGGATTGTAAATGGAACAGTAGCACCATCACCAGATAGTTATCAACTTGTGGGTGAGTCATTGACATGGGAGAGGGTAAATACTCTAGATGTTGGTCTAGATGCAAGACTATTTAATAATATGGTTGGGGTAAATGTGGACTGGTATCAGAGAGATACAAGAGGTGTGTTAAGTCCAGGTCAGGCTCTACCTGACATATTTGGTGGCTCACCTTCTTTGGTTAACTCAGGAAACCTTCGTACAAGAGGTGTTGAGGTTGCTCTTGACTTCAATTATCAGATTAACAAGGATGTAAATATATTCGTTGCTGCTACATTTAGTGATTATAAAACTGTTGTGACTAAGTGGGAAGACAACCCAACGAAAATGATAGGATCTCTTTATGAAGGTATGGAGGTTGGTGAGATATGGGGGTTTGAGACAGCTGGTCTCTTCCAAGAGTCTGATTTTGACAAACAAGGTGATAAGTGGGTATTAAAACCTGGAATAGCCTCACAATCTCTTCTTCAAAAAGGTAAGTTTGAATTTGGTCCTGGAGATGTTAGATATGCTAATCTAGACGGTGACGATAAGATTAGTTGGGGTAAGGGTACGGCTGATGATCATGGTGACTTGAAGAGGATTGGTAATACAACTCCTAGATTCCAATATGGTTTCTCTCTAGGTGCAAACCTTTATGGTTTTGATATAAATGTATTCTTCCAAGGTGTAGGCAAGAGAGACTATTGGGCTACTTCAGACCTTATATTGCCTTTGTACAACCGTACAGATGCTTTGTATGGTCACCAACAGGACTATTGGACACCAGAAAATACTAATGCATTCTGGCCTAATCCTTTCGCTGGTCATGCAACTAATGCATTTAAATCTGAGGTTCCGGGATCTAACAACTTCTTCTCGCAAACACGTTACTTGAATGATCTCTCATATCTTAGATTGAAAAATCTTACAATAGGTTATACAATACCTCAACGTTTGACTAAGAAGGCCTATATCCAAAAGGCTAGATTCTTCTTCACTGGAGAGAATTTGGCTGAGTTTAAGAGTAAGCGACTACCTGTCGATCCTGAGATTGACGAGGCAGAATCACAGTGGGGAAGAACCTTCCCTTACTTTAGAACATTGTCTTTCGGTGTTCAGGTTAGTTTGTAAGCTTACTTAATTTATTTGATTGAAATTAAACTATGATCAAAATGAAAAAACTAAATAGATATATTGGAATGACAGCATTTTGTGCTGCATTACTTGGCTCTTTCTCTTGCTCTGATTTCTTAGACAAAGAGCCTCTGGATAGATTTACAGATGATAACTATTGGACAAGTGAGTCTAACGTTAGGACTTATGCGTGGATGTTCTATGATGAGTTCCTTGGTTATGGAAATGGAACAGGAACAACTTCAGAGTTCTATTTCCAGAATGGTGGGGCAACGATGAATATATCTGATGATTTATGTAACAACTCATTCTTGCAGTATGATGCTACACCTGCTTCATCTAACTCCAATTGGAAGAGTTATTACAAGAGTATTCGTAGAGCTAACATCATGCTAGAGAGAGTGAATACTGTGCCAGGTATCTCAGAGAGTCAACTCAATCACTGGAATGGAGTAGCAAAGTTCTTCCGAGCATTCTCCTACTTCCGTTTGGTGCAAAGATTTGGTGATGTGCCATACTTTGATAAACCTCTTGTTGAGTCTGATCGACCATCTGTATTTCAGCCTCGAATGAACAGAAATGATGTTATGGATCGTGTGATGGCTGATCTTGATGAAGCTTATGCTTCAGTATTAGTAGCTGATCAGACGAATACAATAAATAGATATGTAGTAGCAGCACTGGCTTCTCGCGTTGCTCTATATGAAGGGACATACCGTAAGTATCATAGCTTGGGTAGCTCCACTAACTTTCTTGAGAGTGCAAAAAGATACTCTGATGCTATTATTTCATCTAATCAATATAGCTTGAATAGTGATTATAAGTCTGTGTACAACTCTGTTGAGCTGAAAGCTAGCAGTGAGATGATACTTTATAAAGATTATCAACCAAGTATATGGATGCACTCTATTCAGTCATATACCAATACCTCAACGGTGATAAATGGTATGACCAAGGCTGCAGTTGAGAGTTATCCTTGTGTGGATGGTTTGCCTATTTCTCAATCAGAGTTATACCAAGGTGATGCCTCTATGGAGAGTGTATTAGCTAATAGAGACAAGCGCATGAGTGCAACTCTATCTCCTAAATGGGCTTATGCTGGAAAAGAGGATGGTGGATTATCTTCTAATACTGGATATCGTATTATCCTATTTAATAATCCTGGACTAAGTGGATCACAAGTTACAACGAATGGACAGAATCATATTGATGCTCCAATCTTTGGCTATGCTGAAGTACTGTTGAACTATGCTGAGGCTCTTGCTGAGTTGAATCAGATGACCCAAGCTGATATGGATAAATCAATAAACTTGTTGAGAGCTCGTGCGGGTGTTGCTCCTCTTAGCTATGCAGATGAGAGTAGTATTCAGGCAAATGGTATTACAATAAATGACCCAGCACGAACAACCTCATTAGAGAGTAAGACGGGAATAGTATCACCTCTTATTTGGGAGATCCGTCGCGAGAGAAGAGCGGAGTTGATGAGTTGGACTCACATCCGATACTTTGACCTAATGAGATGGAAGAAAGGGTTATATCTGGATATGAATGAGAATCCAAATGTTGCTAGAGGTGCTTTAGTGACTGAGGAGAATAGGGGTAATGGTACAGTTGATCAAAATGGTTACTTACTGCCTTATGGTTCTAATGTTAGAGTTTTTGATGAGTCCAAACATTATCTTAACTCAATACCTATGAACGAGATACTTCTATATGAAGCAGAGGGACTCTCATTGCCAAACAATCCAGGTTGGTAATTACTTCACCTAATAAGATAACAATATCTTATTTGTAAATTAAATATGTAGGGCCGTTGCAAACATCTGTTGCAACGGCCCTACATATTTATGGTTGATTATTTATTCTCTTGAGTCTGTTTGCGCGACTGCTCACCTAGATATCCTCCGTGATGGCGTTTTGCATACTCTTCATTTGAGAAATTGGTCTTTTTCATTGTACCAACCACGAGTATGTCCCCAATGACAGTCATCATAGTTGTTGAAGTTGTAGGTGTAAGCCCTAGTGGACAAACCTCAGCTGGTGCACCAGTTAAAAGAGTAGCATCAGCCTCTTTTGCTAGTTGACTCTCGCCGTTGGCAGTGATCACAATAAACTTGATGTTGGGTCTCAATCGGCGAGCAAGTAGTATCAATTCAAGTATCTCACGAGTCTTACCAGAGTTTGAGATCAAAAGCATGATATCATTCTCCTGTACCACACCAAGGTCACCATGCTGAGCCTCAGAAGGGTGAAGGAATATAGCTGGTGTTCCAGTAGAAGCGAAGGTTGTGGATATGTTATGAGCTATCTGACCAGCTTTCCCCATACCACTCGTTACAAGCTTACCACGGTTTGTGTGAACAGCCTCAATGATTAGGTCAATAGCCTTCTCAAACTGATCAGTAACAGGTAGGTTTAGAATTGCATCCGCTTCGCGACGAAGAATCTCTTGAATGCTATCTTTCATTGTATTCATATATTCTTGTTGTTATTTATTTACGTAGTTATTGATCCAGTTGCCAAAGAGTAGGTTTGCATGCCCACGCCATGTAACAATTGGAGCTTTAGTCATATCGTCGTTAGGGTAGTAGTTGCAAGGGATATCTATTGGCAAAAACTTAGCAAGATCTCTTTGATACTCCTCGTGAAGTGTGAGAGGAGCATATTCTGAGTGTCCAGTTACGAAGATCTCCTTATGCTTGCCATCTTCTATGATATATACCCCAGCTTTGTCCGATTCGGCAATAATCTTTAGCCCTTTGATTGAGGCAATCTCTTTGTGTTTGATCTCTGTATAACGGCTGTGAGGAGCTGAGAACTTATCATCAAATCCAGCCACAATAGGATGATTATGAATGTTTACTGTGTGATCAAATATGCCGAACAACTTGCTTTTTAATACCCTTTTCTCTACACCGTAGAAGTGATAGAGAGCAGCCTGTGCAGCCCAACAGATATAGATGGTTGAGTTTACGTTCGAGCGAGCCCAATTGAATATCTTTTCTATCTGTGGCCAGTAGTTGACCTCCTCGAATGGTAGATGCTCAAGAGGAGCGCCGGTCACTATTAGTCCATCAAACGTCTCTTGTTCAACCTCCTCAAATGATTTGTAGAATCTCTCGATATGCTCCATAGGAGTGTTCTTTGAGACGTGCTCCTTTATGTGAAGCAGGGTTAGCTCTATCGAAAGAGAGCTGTTGGTGAGTAGCCTAATGAAATCACACTCTGTTGTCTGCTTTATGGGCATTAGGTTCAAGAGCGCTATTCGGAGAGGTTTAACGCTTGAGATACTCTCTGGTTCTACCCTAATGTTCTCTGCTAGCAGCATCTCGATGGCTGGCAGATTTGGATCTAGGTTCTCTATCATAGCTTTGCGATTGTGTCGTAAATTGAACAAAATAGTATTGCAAAGTTAATTGAAAAATCGTCTAAATAGTCTCTAATTAAAAGAGATTCCCTATTTTAGCAGGAACTTTGATGAGGCTTGATTGTTTCATCATAATAAACGATTAATCATTATGTTTATGAGATCTAGAATTTTTTTGATACTCTTCGTGGCTTTCAGTGCTATTGTTAGCGCTCAGTCTTTGAGTAAAGTTGCTGCTGGTACGGTGACAAAGATGAACAGAACAGAGTTTATTAGCGAGGTTTTTGACCATACTAAACCTGATGCTAAGTGGGAATATAAGGGTACAACACCTATGATCATTGACTTCTACGCTGATTGGTGTGGGCCATGCAAGCGTATTGCTCCTATTCTTGATGAGTTAGCTAAGGAGTACAAAGGCAAGGTGCGTATCGTGAAGGTAGATACTGAGGTTGAGCGCAAGCTTGCTGGCGAGTTGGGTGTACAAAGTTTGCCTACTCTCCTTTTTGTGCCTGCTAAAGGCGACCCTCAAGCTGTGATGGGCCTTAAGAGCAAAGCGGAGCTTGTTACTCTCATTGGTGACATACTTAAAGTTAAGTAAGCTTGATGAATAAGCGTGTACTGTTGGGGATGAGTGGAGGTACGGATAGCTCAGTTTCAGCAATCTTATTGCAGGAGGCGGGTTACGAGGTTATCGGTGTTACCTTCAGGTTTTATGATACTGAGGATAGTGCAGTTCACATTAAAGATGCTCAGGAGCTAGCTCTTAGGCTAGGTATTGAACATAGAGTGTTCGATGCTCGCGAGCGTTTTGAATCTAAGATATTGAGCTACTTTGTTGACGAATATATGGCTGGGCGAACTCCTGTGCCTTGTGTTATATGTAACAATGAACTCAAATGGCGACTACTTGCCGACATAGCAGATGAGGAGTCTATTGACTATATCTCAACTGGACACTATGTGATAGTTGAGAAGCACGATGATGGATTATACTATGTCCGTCAGGGCTTGGATCCAGACAAGGACCAATCATTTTTCCTTTGGGGCTTAGGACAAGATATCCTCTCCAAGATGCTTCTTCCTCTTGGAGGTATGAGCAAGGTTGAGGTGAGAGAGTTTGCCGCTAGTCGTGGATTTGAGCGAGCAGCTACCAAGCGCGATAGTTTGGGCGTTTGCTTTTGCCCTGGCGACTATCGACCTTTTCTGGCCTCTCGAGTTGACTCTTCACTCATCAATGTTGGAAACTTTGTCTCTAGCAGTGGTGAGGTATTAGGTCGCCATAAAGGTGTTCCGTTTTACACTGTTGGCCAACGCAGAGGACTAGGATTAAACTTCCAGAAGGCAGTTTTTGTAAAGGAGTTACGACCGGAGACCAATGAGGTTGTTCTTGCAAACCTTGATGAGATGTACCATATGGGTATGCTTCTAAAGGATGTTTGCTTCATAACCAAAGAGAATCTACTATCTGAGGATCTCATCTGTCGCATACGCTATCGCAAACAGCAGCGTAGAGCTACAGTCGAACTTCTTGATGGAGGTGGTGCTAGAGTAAGGTTTGATGAGGCAGAACACTCAATAGCGCCTGGTCAATCTGCTGTTTTCTATATTGGAGATAGAGTTGTTGGCGGAGGAATCATCGTTTCGGCAGAGGATTAACTACCGAATTATTATGGTGATAGCTCAACATTATCTATTTTTGCTTACTTAAAATTTAAATAGGATATTAAATAATCATACATATATGATGAAGGAAACTGTAGTAAGTGGTATCCGCTCGACGGGTAACTTGCACTTGGGCAACTACTTTGGTGCTCTACGTAACTTTATAAAGATGCAGCACGAGCAGAACTGCTTCTTCTTTATTGCTGACTATCACTCATTGACAACACACCCAGATCCTAAGCTTTTGCATACGAATGTAAGAAATGTATTAGCTGAGTATTTGGCTGCGGGTCTTGATCCTGAAGCATCAACAATATTTGTACAGAGTGATGTGCCTGAGGTTACTGAGCTCTATCTGCTTCTTAATATGCACGCCTACAAGGGTGAGTTGGAGAAGACAACATCATTCAAGGACAAAGTGCGTAAGCAGGAGAACAATGTTAATGCTGGTCTATTGACATACCCTGTGCTTATGGCTGCCGATATACTTTTGCACCACGCTACTAAGGTGCCTGTGGGTAAGGATCAAGAGCAGCACCTCGAGATGACTCGTAACTTTGCACAGAGGTTTAACTACTTCTATGGGGTGGAGTACTTTCCACAGCCTCAAGCCTACAACTTCGGTTCGGAGCTGATTAAGATACCAGGACTTGATGGAAGCGGTAAGATGGGTAAATCAGAAGGCAACTGTATCTACCTTGGTGATGAGCCGAGTGCTATCTTGAAGAAGGTGAAAAGAGCCGTTACAGACTCTGGACCTACGGAGATGAACAGTGTGAAGCCTGAGGTTATCGAAAACCTATTCACTATCATGAAAGTTGTATCTTCTGAGGATACTCTTAGCTACTTTGAGGATAAATACAACAGCTGTGAGATACGCTACGGCGATATGAAGAAGCAGTTGGCTGAAGATATCATCAATACTACCTCGCCAATCCGCGAGCGTATTCTTGAGATTCAAGCCGATGATGTTTATCTTCGCCGTGTGGCAGAGATGGGTGCTGAGAAGGCGCGTGAGAGTGCACGAAAAACTCTTCGTGAGGTTCGTGAAATCATGGGCTTTAAGTCGTTCTAATTTTTTTCTACTCTATATCATAGAGGGCAACTCCTACTGGGGGTTGCCCTTTTTAGAATCGAAGGTTAATAGTTATGTTTGAGAATATAGTTATTGTAGCTGATGACAAGATACCAGGATTAGAGATCTTGTTGAGCCCTTTCACTAATGTGAAATTTATTCCTACTGGTGATTTCTCTAGGGATAGTATTGCCGATGCTAATGTACTATTTGTTCGTACTCCTGTGGTGTGCAATAGTAAGTTGCTTGATGGTAGTGCAGTTAAGTATATTGGTACTGCCTCCATTGGGTTTGATCACATAGATAGAGCCTATTGTGCAGAGCATGGCATAGAGTGGAAGAATGCTCCAGGGTGTAATAAAGGTTCTGTCCTTTCATATATCTTAGCTTCTTTATCACTTATAGCATTAGAGCGAGAGGTTAAACTATCAGATCTATGCATTGGCATTGTAGGTGTGGGTAATATTGGAGGTGAGATCCAAAGAGCTTGTAAGGCGATAGGTATGAGAGTGTTATTGAATGACCCTCCTCGTGCTGAGCGCGAAGGTGGTGAGGCTTTTGTATCGCTCGATGAGATCGCAGAGAAGTGTGATATTATCACGTTTCACACGCCGATGAAGCGTGAGGGTGACCACCCAACCTTCCACCTAGCCAGCCAAGAGTTCTTCGCTAAACTAGCTAAATCTCCTGTGATAATTAATGCTGCTCGCGGGGGTATTATAGATGAGGAGGCTATGGTGAGTGCCTACGATAGTGGTTTGGTTAGTGACATGATAATTGATTGTTGGGAGAAAGAGCCACATATTAATAGGGAATTGCTATCACGAGTGAGGGTTGCGACGCCTCACATAGCAGGATTCTCAAGGGATGGTAAGTTCAATGGCACAAGGATGAGTGTCGAGTCAATGGCTCGATTCTTCGATATTGATGTGGATAGTAATATCCTTAAGTTGCCAGAGCCAACTAACCCTCACATTGATTGTAGAGTTTTTGCTAAGGATGTGCTTTGTGAATCCATTCTAGCAACCTATCATATTGATCAAGAGAGCCAAGATCTGAAGGCATCACCCGAGGGATTCCTAAGGATGCGTAATGGCTATCCTCTTCGACGAGACTTCTGTGCATATGATATAAAGAACTCACCAAGCAGATTGGTAGATCTATTTGGTGAGTTAGGTTTTGTGGTAGTTGATTAATCAACTACCACTTTTTCGTTAGCCATATAAAGAGGCTCTAATATATCTGGATAGTAGGATAGCTTAGCTTTCCTAAGTCCCTCTTCTCCTGCATCTTCAGCTCTATTGATATATACTATTGATGGGTCAACTAAGTTGCTTATGAACTCGCGGTTGATCAGTGGATATGCACCTCTAATCTCTGCATTAGCCTTCTCAAAAAGTACAAGATATGTGTCGTGGGTCAGTTGTGTGCCTATTGAAAATGCCTCAATCTTATTGTCAATACGCACCGCTCCTCCTTGAAGTTTTAGTTTGAATAGATTCTTAAAGCCCTTTTCCAAGGCCTCATTCTCCATCATAATCTGGCGATTCTCTCTATCCTCCAGCTCCTCTTTCCAGATTTCGTTCAGCTCTATGCACTCCTGTATATTCTCACATGTGATCTTCTCGAAGCTCCACTTATGCTCCTTTGTTAGAGCGTTAATATGGTTTCGCTTCGACTGAAGCTTCTTGCCCTGTAGAGAAGAGAGCTTCTCTCTGAGGTATATATACTCCATCTCATTGCGCTGCTCCTCAAAGTTGAATCTATTCGGGAATAGCTCTTCAAGCATAGCCCTCTCTTGAGTCTGGATTTGATATATATTGAAGCTACATTTCCTAGCTTTAGAGTATGCCATCATCTGCTCTATTGCTTTTCGAAGATCGCCCTCTCCTAAGGGAAAGAGGAAGTTGTGGTTGCAGTTGATAAATGTCTTTATTAGAAGAAAGCCCTCATATTCAGCGATCTCAAACTCGCAGCTCTCCTGCCATAGGTAGAGTACCTCGAATGAGTAGTTGAGTCCTCTTCTAGGATAGCGATGCATATAGTGCTCAACTATATGTCGCTCCTCTAGTGTAACGGGTCTAAATGTCAGCATCGGATTAATCTATAAGTTGAGTATGAGTCTGCTTTATGGTCTCACTGTTATATGAAAGCAGTATTGCTTTACCTCATACTTTACGTAGCATCTATTGAGATTGCGTAGGTCGCGAATCACTTCAGCAAGCACAGCACGCAGTAGCTGTGGGTTGATATCCTCGCCTACCTCTGCCATGCGTTCGAATCTCCCGTGGGCTATGTCGAAGGTGGTTCCATATAGGTGGGCTGAGTTCGAACTGGAGTTACTATTCTTCTTCTGTAGTCCTTTTATATCCTCTTGAGTTCGTAGTACGCTTGTCACAATTATCTTATGGTCAGTTGCAGACTTGCTCTTAAGTGAGTCGCGAAAGTTCTTACCTATCTGTTCAAGAAGATCAATTGCCTTAGGCTCAAGAAGGGGAAGCGAGTGTGTAAGCTTGGCTAGATGGTAGTGCTCATTTGTTGCAAGCTCCTTTAGTCTATGTCGCTCATCAATGTCTGCTCTACTCTTATATGGTGATCCACCAACAGCTCTTGCGGCCTTTATGTGTAGGTCGTTAAGGTCGTTGAAGGTTTTTGAGAATCCACCTCTAAACTCTTTTATTGTGTGTGGACCTCTTGGCTCCTCTTTCTTTGATCCGCAGCTCTCAACAATAAGGGTTGAAGCAATAAGCGTACCAAAGATAACTATCTTTTGTATTTGTTTAGCAAACATAGATTGATTATAAATTACAGCGCAAAGTAATAAAAATAGTGGAATAGATCAGCCAGAAGCATAGATATATTCTACTATAACTTTCTTTTTGATACTATAGATATCCTCTCTATTAATATCTCAATGGCACTCTATAGAGGGTGATATTTTGATGGTAAACGCTATTTAAATATGTATGATTTAGATTGTTGCTTTTTACATTCTGCATTTAATATCTGTTTGTAACTATTGAGTCGTTTGTGCCTAAATATTGAGACAAATTACCCATTCTAACTATCTGATTATGAGTATCTCTAAAAATACGTACGTATTTGAGTGGAAATACGTACGTACTTCAAGCAAAATACGTACGTATTTGAGTGGAAATACGTACGTACTTCAAGCAAAATACGTACGTATTTTATCCGAAATATGTACGTGTTTTGGGAGTTGCACACAGCCTTTTGTATAGTTACCCCGAATGGGGTGTGTAGAGGCACTCTTTGTTTGTGAAAGTTTTTATTTGTTTGCTTAAAATAGGGTTGGATATAAACCTCCTTCTTTTCACTATCAAATAGTTATAACTTTAAGTGGTTGACACTTTTGAATGTATATTTGTTATATCTTTGTAGGGATTGATTACCGTAAACGTAAGGAGTAATGAGAAAAGCAATACCAACAACTAACTTCGATTTCAGATATTTGATTCAGAAGAATATGTGTTATGTGGATAAGAGCGATTATCTACATATGTTAGTTACATCAGCTAACAATAGCTTTTTTATTTCCCGTCCGAGACGTTTTGGAAAGTCATTGATGATCTCTAGTTTGAAGTATATCTTTGAGGGGCGCAGCGATCTGTTTGAAGGTCTTAAGATTAGATCTACGGATTACAGTTGGATTACATATCCGGTGGTTCACCTAAATATGGCATCAGTGGAGAGTTCCTCTTTGGAGTCGTTTCAAAAGAGCTTGTTAAGGCTGATGAAGCGTACTGCTCAGGAGCTAGATGTGGAGGTGGACTTCTCTAATGAGTTGAGTGACATCTTTTCTGATATATTATATGAGGCAGCTAAAAAGAGTGATACATCTCAAGTGGTTGTACTAATTGATGAGTATGATGCTCCATTAGTTAACAACATTGATGAGCCTCATCTCGAGGAGTTGCGCAAGCTACTTGCTAGTTTTTATGTACAGATAAAGAACTGCAACTCAATACTTCGTTTTACGATGATGACTGGAATCACTCGCTTCTCAAGAGTTTCTGTATTCTCGGCCTTGAATAACTTGGATGATATATCAATGCACCCTAGTTATGCGACTATGCTTGGCTATACTCAGGAGGAAGTTGAGCTCTATTTTGGAGAACAATTAGAGGAGTTTGTACGCAATCAGAGCAATACGTCTCGTGAAATATTTTTAGATAAAGTGCGTCAGTGGTACAATGGATTTAGATTTCATCCTAACTCTTCTACTCTTTATAATCCTGTCTCTATAGGGATGTTTCTAAATAGGGGCGGAGAGTTTCTTAACTATTGGTTCTCTACTGGCAGCCCTACTTTTGTGTTTAGAGTTCTCAAGGAGAAGGATTTGAGTTTTTTTGACTCTATAGATCACTTGATGCCTGAGAGTTTAATTGATTCGTTTGACCCTATGATAATGGATGCTCCATCTCTTTTGCTTCAGACTGGATATCTTACTATAAAAGGGTCTCAATCAAGAGGTGGAATGAATCTTTATAAGTTGGGATTTCCTAACTTAGAGGTTGAGACAGCATTCAATTCTCATTTAATTAGTATGCTTACTGCAAAGCCTATTTCAAGGCTTAGCGGGGAGTTGTGGGATATGAGCGAGGCTCTCTTTAGTGGGGATACAGACAGGCTTGAGGCGTTGTTAAAGAGCCACATTGCCTCTATTCCATATGGTTATAGAAGTGATCTTGAGAAGAGCTATCAGAATATTTTGATGTCGCTTTTTAGACTCTTGGGGGCTGAGGTTAGGAATGAGGTGCACGTAAATACAGGACGAGTGGATTGTGTTATTGAGAATTTAAACCATATATATATTATGGAACTAAAGATGAATCTCCCAGTGGCTGAGGCTATGAAGCAGATTCATTCCAATGCTTACTATCAGCCATACCTATGTAAAGGGAAACCTATAACTTTGATTGGTATTGGTTTTAGTAGTGAGGTGAGGAATATTGTAGAGTGGTGTGTGGAGGAGATTATTTTGGAGAAATAACAAAAAGGGATAGGATCAATTGATCCTATCCCTTTTGATTTTGTATGTGGAGCGTAGCGGACTCGAACCGCTCGCCTCGACACTGCCAGTGTCGCGCTCTACCGGATGAGCTAACACCCCCTATATTCTTTGACAAATATAGGGTTAATATTTTAAAAAGGCAAAGCTTGGGGTCTCAAATGAGTGTTACCTCAAGTGTGTCCCAAGCTTTGCTATTCTATTATTTCTTCTCTACTGAGGTAGAGTCGATTGTAGTTGTGTATCCAATCTTCTTCATTGCATCTGCAAGTTTCAGCTTGTCTGTGCGGTCTGCTCTGTAGTCGATGGTTACTTTGTCACTCTTGAGGTCGCATCTGATGTCTGTAACTCCCTTTTCGAAAGCGATGTTCTTGGTGATTTTGTCAACGCAATCTTGACAGTGTAGGTCTGTCTTGAATGTAACACTCTCTTTCTTTGACTTCTTGTTCTGTGCACTTGCTTGTGTAGCACTGCCTCCTATAAGTATAAGGAGAGCTAGGATAACTGTTTTCATATGATAAAGTATTATTAAGTGTGATTACTTTTTAGTTGGTAATGCCCATCTCATACCCACGTATAGTTTGCGACCATGGATTGGACCCCATACCATTGTTGCGTCGAAGTTGTCGCCAAATGGTTCGTCGGCACCTATGATTGGGTTCTTTTGTCTGAAGTCAAGTAGGTTTTCTGCACCTAAATAGATAGACCAGGTGCGGAAATACTTAGTTACTTGTGCATTCAGCATAGTGAATGGTTTGTACTCCTTGTCCCAAAGTGGGTTTTCGACATCTGGAAGTGGCATGCGGCCTTTGCCGTTGAATTGAGCGGTGAGGTCAAATTGCCACTTCTTGAGTGGTGTCTGGTACGATGTAGTTAAGAGTCCTTTATAGCGGCTGGTTAGTGGTTTGTCTCGTAGTACGCCTTGGTATGTTGTTTTGGCGTTTGTTGTGCGGAAAGCAGCAGTGACGGTGAAGCCTCGGAAGGCTGGGTAGTTTGCTTCAATCTGGTAGTTTGTAGCGTATGACTTGCCTACAAGTGGGTAGAAGAGTATGGCATTTGGGTTGCTATCCATGTCCACAACTACTTGTTTGTTGAAGTTGGTGTGGAATACCTCTCCTGTCAGTGTCAGTTCTTTGCCTGCTATTTTTATGTGGCCTGTAAGTGTAAGCCCCATGTTTGTGGCATCTTCCATCTCAAGGTTGTCGGCTATTGATAGCTGCTTGATTCTGTTGGATGCGAAGAGGTAGTTGTATTCGGGTAGCAGGTTTACTGATCTGTATCCTTTGCCAACTGAAGCACGCACGTCGAAATATTCGCTTTGGTTCCACTTGAGGTGTAGTCTGGGTGTTGCGAATAGTCCATACTCATTGTGATGGTCTGCACGTATTCCTGCAAGAGCAACGAACTTGTCGTTTAGGTTAAGTGTGTATTCAGCAAATACTCCTGGCACAAACTCGCTTCTTGTTGGTCTGAATGCTTGGATAGTTGGGTTGTTGAATTGCTCAAGTGATCCTGATTGTGTTAGTCTGTCCCAGTTGAAGCTAGCTCCAGTGCTCAGTTTGTGCATCTTGCCGAAAGATGTTTCATAGAGTAGGCTGGCGTTTACGTTGTCTTGTTTTAGGTTGTAGTTTGTATGACCGAAGGTTGACTTCTGGTCGTGTATAGATCCAGAAAGAATCATTGCTACGCTAGATCCTTTTTCGGGATTAAGCACATATCCATGTTTTGAGAAGAACTCTCCGCGGTTTGTACTGATACCGATCTTGTATGGTTCGTGTTCTGACTCCATGTTTGAAGAGTGATCCTCTTGTCCATTGTTTCTCTCCTCGCGGATATACTTCACGCCCACTTGTCCGATGTAGTTGCCACGCTTGTAGTACCATCGGTTCATAAGGTTGATTTGTTCTGTTTGTGGTTGGTCAAGGAAGCCGTCTTTGTTTCTGTCGTGGGCTACTTTGTCGCGAGAGTAGTGTGTTAGGAGTCCAACACCGAGGTATTTGTTTAGCATAAGTGCGCCGTCTACGTTTGCTTCTACTCGTCCAGCATCACTTGCAAAGAGGTTTACAGATAGAGGGTCTGCTGTTTGTGGTTTTTTATACTCCACATTGATCTGGCCAGTAACGGCTTCATATCCATTTTTTACTGATGATGTTCCTTTGGATACTTGTATGCTCTCCATCCAGTTTCCGGGTACATAGTCTAGGCCATAGAGTGATGCTGCACCGCGGAAGTTTGGGGCATTCTCGGTAAGCATCTGTACGTATGCACCCGATAGTCCAAGAAGTCTTATCTGTTTTGCTCCCGTTGCAGCGTCGCTATATGATACGTCTACCGATGGGTTGGTGACAAAGCTTTCTGATAGGTTGCAGCAAGCAGCTCGGCATAGTTCGTCGAAGGTTATCTTTTCGGTTTGGATAACCTCTAATCGCCCTTTAAGTGTTGCTTGTCTACGTTCTGAGATGGTCACTTCCGAAAGAGTAATGTTTTCGGATAGTGTGATAACTATCTCTTTTCTGTTATGCTTAACCTCGGTGGTATCGGAATTATATCCAACGTAGCTTGTAATAAGAGCTGTGTTTTCTTTTACTCTTTCAAGAGAGAACTCACCATTTTCGTCTGACACTGCACCTTGTGTGCTCCCTTTCCAATATACGTTTGCACCCATAAGTGGCTCTCCAAGGGTGTCTATAACCTTTCCTTTCAGCTCTTTGCCACTGCTGTTTTGAGCTGATACTAGCATAGTAGGTACTATTATTGCTAGCATTAATAATATCTTTTTCATCTCTTTATCTCAATTAAATTGTACGAAGTATCGAGCAAAGCCTAGTGGGCTCTGCTTAAGTTTGAGAGTAAAGAGTTATTTAAATTATGAGTACGGAGTTGAGGGCAAGGATGTGTCGCCCTGAATAGAGTGTTGGAGGTCGCGTGTTGTGCTCCTCGTTGATATCGTCTTTATAGTTGTCGGCAACCACGCGTGAAAGAAGATCCATTTGTGGTATCTCGATGGCAACGTATTGCGAGAGAAGTATTGTTTCTCCTTCGAATTTGTTGCTTGCCGAACAAGCGCAGTCACAGTCGTGTTCGCTGTGGTTGTTATCATCTTCACTCTCGAGTATGTCACTACCGCAGCAGTCGCTCTTGCAGCTGATCTCTTGTGTGTACTCTGTTGTTTGGTGGTTGTGATTGTGGTGAGTGAGACTTATGCTCCAGTCACTGGTGCATAGGTGTGAAGTGCATATATGAGCAAAAGATACGCCAACGTATCCTGATAGCCAAAGGGCAATCAGAACAATAATGGTGGTGTTATGTCTTTTTATGTTACTCATATTGGGCAAAGATAGTGAGAATAAGCAATTTTGGTTCTGCGAAAGGGGTATTTTATTTGTAGATATCTACAGCGTACCCCTTTAGTTCATTGCGAAGCTCACCTGATCTGCCATTGCATAACTCATTGAGTCTCTTCCAGAATCTGTCTCCGTGGTTCATCTCGAGAGTGTGGCAGAGTTCGTGAAGAATGACGTAGTCGATAAGGTGATCGGGTAGTAGCATGAGGTTTAGCGATAGGTTTATAACCTTAAGCGATGAGCAGCTTCCCCAACAGCTCTTACTGCTGCTTATTTTTAGTTGTTTGTATGGTAGGTTGCTCTCTGTGGATAGCTTCTCTACTCTTTGTGGAAGGTATATTTTTGCTTCGTATTTGAGTAGTCTCTCTATCCCTTTTTGAAGAGTCAGCTGTACCTCGGCTGAGGCGAAGTCAGTCTCTTGGGGGCAACATATCTTGTATTCACCCTTTTTATGTGAGAAGAAGAACTCTTTTCTAGCTTCACAACCCACAAATACTTTTGTGAATCGTGTCTCTATCTCACTATCTGGGGTGATAAGTTTGTGTGGGTTACTTTGTTTGAGTGTTAGTAGTTGCTCCTTCATTCTATCAATTGAGTCTTGAATTTCATTAAGAGTAACGAATGGTGGGGCAGTGGTAATAATCACTCCGTTGCGGTATCTGAATATAAATTTCTTGGCTCTAGCGTCTCGTTTTATCTCTATAGTTCCAAGTTCTGGATGTGTAAATCTACTCATTATCACCTTTGGTTCTTGTTGTTTGGATTAGAGTAGCTTCTTGTACTCATCGAAGGTTAATCCGACGCCTCTAGCGGTAATGCTTTGAGGAACTATCTTCCATACTTTGGTGTGTGCGACAGAAGGAGCTGAGTATTTAAACTCTCTATCTGGTGCGAAGCGTTTCATAAGAAGGTCAAAGATCTCAATCTTCTCTTGTGGTGTCTCTACGAAGGTTACTTCTCCTGAGATGAGAGCACTATCAGAGCGCATCGAGTGGCTACAAGCTACTTGTTCTGACTGATAGACTAGGTCTCCTGGTTGGCAAAAGCATACGCATACTTTATTGTTCTCTGCAAGTATGTCCATGTGTGTGCCGCATGGAGCAGAGTGAAGATAGAGTATGCCTTTGTCATATACAAAGTTCATAGGTATAACGTATGGCTCACCAGATAGTTTAGACATTGCAATGAAGCATATTGTCGATCTGTTTATTATCTCGTCGATCTGTGATTGTTTGGTGTATTGTATGGATTTCATATCTTTTTGTGTGGGCTATTGTTTACTGTTCTATTGCAAAATTAGTGATATATTATTACGAATTGATCTTCTAGGTGGATAAATAGGGGTAAAAAAGAGGCGTAACATAGCCAATAATTCAATTGGTTATGCTACGCCAAGATAGTCACAAATCTTACTTACCTTATTGTTTAATGAATTTTGTTCTGATAGTCTCACCCTCTCCTCTTAGCTCTAGTATGTAGTAGCCAGTAGCTAGATTTGAGATTTCAATTGTTTTGCCTCCTATCTGCTTGATAAGCTCAGCTCCTTGAAGTGAGATGATGGTAGCTTCTTCAACTTCAACTTTGCTATCTATATAGATAGTTGTTGTTGCAGGGTTAGGGTATAGACGCACTATATCCTTTGTTGTGCTCTCGATGGAGGTTGGTTCTTGTGTTGTTAGAACTAGTAATCCGTGGGCATCAATTGGTAGGGTGGTGGAGCTGTTTGTTATATTGATGCTCTCTCCTGTGAGGTGGTTGTACCATGTCCCTGTTTTTGGGAAGTTAAGTGTTACGGTTGTAGAGCTGTTTTGAAAGTTACTGGCAACAACAACAGATAGCTCGTTATGGCTCCATACCATCTTTTTGCCTCCGCTCCAATCACTGGAACCTACTTGCCAGTTGAAATTAGCTACAGAAGAGTTGAAAGTGTCGGGATTATCACGTCTTAGGGTGATGATCTTTTTGTATGTCTCTTGTAGTGCCTTGCGATCTGGCTCTTCAAGGTAGTTCCAAAGTATTGGTTTGCGACCTGTTCGTCCGTTATAGTCTATGCTGATGTCGTATCCCATCTCGCCGAATTGCCATAACATTCTTGGGCCTGGGGATAGGTATGCAAAGGGTGCAAGTGCACCGTTTTGTTTTAGGCGTGTGGAGAGTGAGGCTTTCAGGTGGTCAGCACCGTAGTTTTCTGCCATATACATCAGTCTCTCTTCATCATGACTCTCCATATATCCTACCCTGTTCGTACCTCTAATGCCTGAAAGGTCAGAGTTTGTGCCCTTGATCACGTTACCAAAGTTTCCATGCATGTTACGCCATAGCATTGTCTCTTTATAGCTTGCAAGTATATCCTCTTCGTCATTGTCGGCAAAGTGCTCCATAATGGAGTAGGCATTTGGGTTTGCCTCTTTGACTGCATCTACATACTCTTTGATGTATCCAATACGAGTGTCGTCTTTTTTGTTCCAAAGTGCGATGTTCGACCCACTATTAACTTGTGTGAATCCTTTTGATAGGTCGAAGCGGTATCCATCAATATTGTACTCCTCAAGCCAATATTTGAGTACTCGTTTGAAGTGATTGCGTACTCTTGGTTCGCTGTGTTTGAAGTCACTTCCTACACTGTAAGGGTGAGGAGCGATGGGGTTGCAGTATGGGCTATTGCTAGAGGGACGATTGTTGTTGCTGTCCCACCATAGTTTGACCATTGGTGATTGTCCCCAAGCGTGATTGAATACAACATCGAGAATCACAGCTATTCCGCGCTTGTGACACTCGTCGACGAATCTCTTGTAATCCTCGCTTGTCCCGTAGGCTTTGTCAGTGGCAAAGAAGAAGTTTGGATTATAGCCCCAGGAGTCATTGCCGTCAAACTCTTGTATTGGCATTAGTTCAATGGCATTGATGCCTAGAGATTGTAGGTAATCAAGCTTGTCTATGGCAGCTTTTAGTGATCCCTCTTCGGTGAAATCGCGAAGAAGTAGCTCGTATATTATCAGTTCGTCTTGCTTAGGTGCTTTGAAGTCTGTTACTTGCCAGTTGTATTGAGTCTTGTTTACTTTGAATACAGATAGTATCTCCTCTGCTTTGTCTGATGGATAGCTTCGTAGATTGGGGTATACCTCACTCTTCTCGTTAATCCACTTATCATTCCAAGGGTCTAGAATCTTTTCACAATAGGCATCACCTACTCTGATTGTACCGTCAACAAGGTATTGGAATGCGTACTCTATGTTGGGATCTATACCGTTTATTGTTATCCAATAGTAGTATTGTGGCATGAAGATGTTACCAGCATTCTCTTGCTTCATGAGATAGTCGTTGTTTGGACGGAAGTCATTGAAGTCTCCAAGTAGGAATGCGTTTTGCTTGTCTGCTCCATAGAAACAGAATGTCACGCTTCCATCGTTGTTGAAGGTGATTCCTTCTTGTAACCCTTGTGGTCGGGTCTCCTTGATGTTATCTTTTCTCGAACAGATATACGCGGTGTCGCGCACTGTACCATTGCTGTTTTTTGCTTCTGCAATAAGAAGGTAGTTGCCAGATGAATACTTTTGTGTATGTGTGATCTCACTATTATCTGTTGTGCTGTTTATTGGTGTTGTGTTAACACTGTTTAGATATAGCTTAATCTCTGCCTTTTGCGAGGTGCGTACTGAGAAGGTTAGTGATTGATCCGCTGTTGTGATCGCATTATTCTTTGGCGAGATGATTGATAGGTTTAGCCCAGGTTCATATACGTCAACAAAAATATCTCCATTTCCAACATCTTTTCCCTCCTTTGATCCATTACTGTTCCTAAAGACCATAGCTAGTTTATAGATCTTCTCGGAGTCATCTGTTACATTGAAGTAGCTTCTGATGTTTGGGGTGAGGGTTAGTTTCCATTTGTTACTGCCAAGTGATGTAAGTTTACAGTCATTGGTGTTCTCATTCCACTCTGCTTTTACGTACTTCCAATCGGAATTGCTTGTGCTTTTACTTGTGATGATACCTATGTGTGCGTAGCAGTCGGTTGCACCAACCATCCCCATGTTTCCCTTTGTGGCGTCGAAGGTGATTTCAACAGTGCCAGATTCAGTGACGAATGATGGGTTTGTGGTTATGAGCTCGGCTTTAATTGTCAGTAGGCAGAGAAGAAGGAGTGTTGTGAGTGTATATCTAAGATTCATATTGTGTGCTTTACTTTTGTAGTTTGATATCTTGATATTAAAAATTAAGCGCCCTACCCTCACATATGAGAGTAGGGCGCTCGTGTTATTTACTAACTATTGTATTACTCAAAGGAGTATTACTTTTTCAAGAATAGATAGTGGCCTGTGATTGTGTTTAGCTGTACATAGTATGAACCAGCCTCAGCAGGGATGTTAGCTCCATCTTTTACACCTACTCCGTAAGTGAATGTATTACTACCCCAGTTGATCCCCCAATCAGAATTAGCTCTGAACTTAACTTCAGAGTCAGCCTCAAATGTAACTTCTCCTCCATAGATTTTTGTATCGTGAGTGAAGCCTGTTAGTTCGTGGTCTCCACCCCAGTCATTAAAGCCTCCAATAAGACCAACTTTTGAGTACTCAGGAATAGCCGACGCATCAAATGCTTGCATAGAGAAGCTCATCTCGTCAATGTTTAGAGTCATTTTGTAGTATCCATCAGCTTCAACTACAATGTTGCCTGGCTCAAGATCTGGAGTCTTAGCAACGAAAGAACCACCTGACATACCGTATTGTTTACCCCAATCGCCAGGAGTTACAACTAGTTTGAACTCACCTTTGCGGAAGAATCCGGTGTAGGTATAAGTGAAATCTTTTGAGCTGTTATTGTCTGTGAAGATTGGAATAAGTCCAGTCCCAATCTTTGATGCATCGTTTGCCCACTCAGCGTCTGGATTCATCGTACTACCAACAATGTAAAGAGCTGGTTTAATAGGAGCAGCATCCTTGAATCCAACTACAGTAATAAGTACTGGATCAGAGTAAACAAAGATTGTATTAGCACCATTCATAGTAGCTTTCACACGAATGTATAAGTCAGTCTCTACCTCAGGCTCTACATCCCAACCTTGCAATACTGCATTCATTCTAGCAACAGTAACGTTACTGAACATATCATTTGATGAAGTAAGCTCTACAATATCAGCTTCGAAATTGCGATCTAGGCATGCCTCCACACCGTAGACAGGAGCTGCATCAAAGCCATATTCACCTTTACTCCAGGTGAAGGTCTCCATGATGAACTCTTTTGACTCAGCATTTAGAACATAATATCCTGATGGTGAGTCCATCATAGGAGCCGTTTTTAGCTCATATATGGGATCTTTTTCATCGCTACACGATGGTAGTATCATTAGCGCAATGAGCATTGCGTGTAATAACAGTGTTATTCTCTTCATAGTATTACCTATTAATTGGTTTAGAGAGCTTGATGGTTCCCCTCTTTTGGATATAGATTAGAGGAGGGGAACCATAGCTTTCTTGATTGTGATTAATAACCTGGATTCTGTTTTAAGTTTGGATTAGCAGCAATGTCTTTTGCTGGGATAGGGAATATGCGGTACTTCGAGTCGGTTGACTTACCTGCAAGTACACCACCTTTCCATGACCAGTTGTATTGGCCACCAGTGAATTTACCGAAACGTATCAAGTCAGTACGACGTTGTGACTCCCAATAGAACTCTCTTCCACGCTCATTTAGCATCTCCTCTTCTGTAAGAGCAGATAAAGCACTAAGTCCAGCACGAGCACGAACAAGGTTGAAGTAGCTCAATGCTTGTGTATCACTGACTTCGCCTAGTCTCATTGCAGCCTCTGCATACATCAAGTAAGCATCAGAAAGACGGAACACAGGGAAGTCAGTATCTGGCCAATCCTCTTCGCGACCTGCTGTATTGTCCCAATCAGACTCAAGAAGGTTGGTGTACTTATAACAACCCCATCCATCTCCAAAGATACTAAGAGCTGTGTTCTCCTTATTCCCACTGTCGAAGAAAGCAGCACGGCGATCTACCTGACGATCAAATAGGTCAACTATTTGTGGAGTTGTTCTAATACCACCCCATGATCCTATCATACCAAAGCTTTTAGCTGACATATCTCCACCATAAGCACCAGAGGTGAAGAACTTAGTTCCACCATAAGTTCTTGTGCGGTCTTTGTCATAAGCAATAGCGAAGATGATCTCACCTTGTGACCCACCTCGTGCATATTTGTCGTTCTCAGCAGCGAAAAGGTATTTGTATTGAAGAGCCAATCCACCTGTTTCGCCAGAGCTTTTAGCTTGAATTACCTTCTGAGCATAAGTTTTTGTATCTGCCCATCTTGGTGTACCTATGTGAGCCTCTGAGTTTAGGTAAAGACGAGCCATTAGAGTTTGAACTGCAGTCATACCAGCTCTTGGGTATTCTCCATTTGTTGGAAGATAACCATTAGATTCGATAGACTTAAGTTCACTTTCAATATAGGCAAAGATCTCAGCTCTTGACTTCTGAGGAGGTAGAAATGCGCCTACACCATCATCTTCTGTAACGAAAGGTATGTTGCCAAATAGGTCCATACCGTGCCAGTATGATAGTGCGCGAAGGAATCTTGCCTCGTCGCGATATGTAGGGATTTCATTTCGAACATCTCCTGTGATGCCTCTTTCGTTTAGTTTTGCCTCTGTTGTCTGTCTTAGGTACTCATTTACATAAGCAATCTGAAGATAGATACGGCTGTACATTACATAAACGAAGCTGTTACCAGAGGTCCAAGTCATTGTGTTTAGTTCTGGCAATCCTGGGTCATTCCATCCAACAACAGCCTCATCCGTTGGAAGCTCCTGAAGGTTGAAGTATGCTCTCATATATTGAGCAGCACCTTCGTCATATCCAGATATGTCTGGATTGTCTGACGGACCTTGCTGTCCAGAGACAGCAAGACCAGCATAACATTTAGCAAGAACCTGTTTGTATGAGTCTGGATTCTTGTAGATCTCTTCAGCTGTTACCTCATCCTTGTCTAGAGGCAACGTATCTAAGTCGGCAAAGCATGAAGATAGGCTTAAGCAAGCCACCACTCCAACAGCCATATTTTTAAATCTCTTTGTATACATGCTTTTGGTTGTTTAAGGTTAAATTAGAAAGAAAGGCTAGCACCAAGCATTAC
Source organism: Bacteroidales bacterium (assembly GCA_051648105.1). GTDB lineage: Bacteria > Bacteroidota > Bacteroidia > Bacteroidales > UBA7332 > UBA7332. The sequence continues at coordinate 60,768 of JBOFEN010000056.1, read as the reverse complement.
AGAGAATGGGCGTGGGTAAATATTGTTGTCAATACCGCCATAAATCTCAGGGTCAAGGCCACTATACTTAGTTATAACGAATGGATTCTGAACAGTTCCATACACACGAAGGTTCGCAACCTTCATATTGTCAAAGTTATAACCTAGCGTGATGTTGTCACAACGAAGGAATGAAGCATTCCTTACATAGTGATCAGACATGTATTGAGCATTGTTGAAGTAAGTACCACGAGATAGAAGGTTGTTTGTATAACCAGTAGAAACGTAAGTACCACCAATGATTGTACCACCAGCCTCAACGTTGTCATATACATAGTTGCCTAGATTAGCTCTCAAAGAGAAGCTTAGATCCCAGTTTTTGTAGATCATCTTAGATGTTAGACCCATAGAAACCTTAGGAGCTGGACTCTCATGAAGATACATATCTTTCTCATCAATACGCCCATCGCGGTTACGGTCTACGTACATACCTTCGATAGGCTTCTTGTTGCTGTCATAAACTTGTTCGTAAACAAGGTATGAGTAAGCAGGGTGACCTACTTTATGAGCTTGAACAGTGTTACCTGTACCACCTGATATGCCACCTGTTGGAACATAGTAGTTAGGGTCTTCACCACGGTTTAGCTTCGTGATCTCATTTTTGTTATAAGTCAAGTTGAAGCCAAGATCCCAAGTGAAGTTGTTGTTCATAACAGGTTTTGTGTTGATAGCAAACTCAAAACCTTTGTTAGTCATACTACCAACGTTTGTTGTGATCTCATTAGTCAAGTTAGAACCAGCAGCTACAGGGATCTTATTTAGTAGATCCTTAGTGTCGCGTTGGTAGATATCGATAGATCCCGAGATGCGTTGATCAAGGAATCCATAGTCAAGACCAATGTTGTATGTTCTTGTTTCTTCCCACTTAATATTAGGGTCGTAACCTTCTGGGCGGATAGTATTCACATAACCGTTTCCGAAAGGATACTCTACATAGCCAGTACCAGAAGTGTATCTAGGAAGGTATGGGTAGTCACCAGTGATATCCTGCTGACCAGTCACACCATAACTAAGGCGCACTTTCATATCAGACAAAGTAGATTGCTCCTTCATGAACCCTTCGTCGATCATTCTCCAAGCGAATGCAGCCGATGGGAATAGACCAGAACGGTTGTCTTTAGAGAAACGAGAAGAGTGGTCATTACGCAGAGTTAGTGTTAGCATATATCTATCGTAAAGAGAGTAGTTCACACGCCCAAAAAGAGATACAAGGTAGTATTCTGTTTTGTAGTCTGTATCGATGAATAGTTTGCCCTCGTTTGTTGTAGTCGAGTTGTTCTCTTCACGATAGAAGTGTTGCCATGAGTAACCAGCAACAGCATCGATGCGGCTATTGATTGATTTGATCTCCTTATTATAATTGAAGAAGAAGTCTAGAAGAAGGTTCTTTTTGTACTGATCATATCTCGCACGTTGGCCAATACCTTTCTTGTCATTTTCGTTCCAAGACATAGGAGAGTTATCGTTTATATATACAGATCCTTCAGACTTAGAGATGTCATAACCAAGGTTCAAGTTAGCTTTTAGTTCAGGAAGGAAGTGCATCTTATAGTCAAGTTGCAAGTTACCAAGTGATCTGTAAGCCTCAGATACATCTTTTCTTTCATTAAGAAGAGCAACAGGGTTAAGTGCAGCAACGTCGATGAAAGTACCATCACTAGGTTTAACCCATGAGAAGTATCCATTACCGATGCCTGTGCCATAGTTGTCGCTATATACTGATTGCGAAGGGTCGAAGCTTACAGCACTCCCGATTGCATCTTGATTAGCAAATCTGTTTTTGATGTACATACCCTTTAGGTTCACATTAATGCGAAGGTGTTCATCGAAAAGTGTAGGGTTAAGTACTGCAGTAATTGTTGTACGCTCCATTGAAGATGTCTCAAGGATACCATCATCTTTAGTCCAAGCACCAGAGAATCTGTAAGGCACAGCATTTCCGAAAGCCCCAGCCACACTAACGTTGTGGTCAGTAGAAAGTGATGAACTGAAGATCTCCTTCTGCCAGTTTGTATTTGCGCTACCAAGAAGAGCCAAGGCATCTGATTTGCCTGCCCAATAGTTGCTGTACACAGCTCTATATTCATCACCGCTCAAGACATCAACAGTTGATAGAGGCGTGTTTACGCGGAAGTTTCCGTCATATTGTACACGAACCTTATCACCACCTTTAACGCCTGATGCACCACGTTTTGTAGTGATCAAGATCACACCATTCGAAGCGCGCGATCCGTAGATAGCCGTTGCAGATGCATCTTTTAGTACTGTAAACGACTCGATATCATTCGGGTGGACAGTTGACAATGGGTTTGACATACCACTAATACCAGAGTTGTCAACAGGGATTCCATCGATAACGATAAGCGGATCGTTTGATGCAGTAAGAGATGAACCACCACGAATACGGATTGTAGCACCAGTACCAGGAGCACCACCACCTGATGTTACCACTACCCCAGGAGTCTTACCTTGAAGAAGGTCTTGAGGAGAAGTAGCCACACCGCGGCTGATTTCGTCAGCTTTGATAGCTATAACCGAACCAGTAGCGTCACTCTTTCTAACTGTACCATAACCAATAGCCACTACCTCGTTAAGGGCAACGGCATCTTCGGCTAGTTGAACTGTAATAAAACTTCTGTTGTTTACGGGTACCTCAAGGTGAGTATATCCCACAAAAGAGACTACAAGAGTAGCGTTACCCTTAGTCTCGATCTGAAAGTTACCGTCAAGATCTGTAATTGTTCCATCGGTTGTTCCTTTAACGATTACGTTAGCACCGATGATTGCCTCTTTTTTCTCATCAATGACCTTGCCCTTTACAATCATGTTTTGGGCATTCACCGATATAGCGAAGAGCATCATAAACACCAGAGGTATCCATGATCGGAGTCTTAAGCTGAAAGCTTTTGGTTTCATGCATTTTAGAATTTAGGTTACACTTATTGTTATTTAATATATGCTTATAAACAAAAAAAGGTGGTATTAGTTCCTTATTGCTTCTGTCATAACGAAACAAAGCTAAAAAAAGCCTATGATGAGTATTAATAAAAGATGACGAACTTCAGAATTTTGTAGATGAATTATTGAACAAACTAAATAGTACCACCTATCCAATTCATAAATTCAGGCACTCTTATACGGCTCACCAAGACATCTTTGCAGTAGTCAGGAGCCAGCGTTACTTTAAGTCGGCTATTGAAATGCTTGCTTACACTCTTGATTGAATTGATATTAGAGATGCAACCTCTTGATATTCTGTAAAATTGTTCAGGGTTTACCTGTTGCTCTATCTGATCCAGGGATGAGTCAGAGATGTGTCTTTTGCCATCGTTAGAAACGATGAAGGTCACCTTCTCTTCGGAATAGAAGTAAGCTATATCCTCTACATTAATAATAAATATCTTGTCTCCAAGCTTGATTGAGAAACGCTTTTTATACTCTTTTCTTGGGTTAGCACCTATTAGATCTTTAAATATGGATATATCCATAGCCCTCTTCTGCTGATTGCGAATGCTCTTCTCAACAGAAGTAACAAACTCATCCTCCTCGATAGGCTTTAGCAGATAGTCAGTCCCATCTACCTTAAAGGCTTTGATTGCATAGTTATCGTATGCAGTTGTAAATATGATATCAGCTTGAGTCTTCACTCTCGAGAATATGTCAAAGCAAAGTCCATCGGACAACTCTACGTCAGTAAATATAAGCTCCACAGTATGCCTGCTAAGCCAATCAATAGCTGAAACGATAGAGCTAACGTGCCCTATAACTTCTAGTTCTGGAAAATTCTGAGCAATCAACCGCTCCAATTGAGCCTTTGCAGGCATCTCATCTTCAATAATCAGTACTCTCATATAAAAAGAAAAAAGGTCAGTAATATATTTTATTAGCTTGAGCTATCATTTTAGATCAGAGGTAGTCTTACCTCAAAAGCTTTCTCCGACTTGATAATTGCTATCGACTGTTGGCATAGTGTTAGGTATTGAGCCTCTAGGCTAGCTAGTCCCACCCCACATGAGTCTTTATGGCTAGAGAATTTAGGCTGAATATTATTACGTACTACTATCCAATCCTCCTCGATGAAGATCTCAATCAATAGGGGAGAGTCAGGGCTCACGACATTATGCTTTGTGGCATTCTCTATTAGTGTCTGCAAACCGCATGGTACAATCTTGAGTTTGTTGTAATTCGCTGGTATATTGAGCTCTAGAAGTAGTCCTTTGTCGAATCTCTCCTTCATCAAATCGAAATAGGAGTTGGCAAATTTAACTTCTTCTTGCAAATAAACACAATCTTCCTCCTCTTTGTTCAACAAATATCTATAAACGCCAGCTAATTTTTTTAAGTAACTACTAGCTCTATTAGTGTCAGTATGTACCAGATAGTCGAGGACATTGAGGCTATTAAATAGGAAGTGAGGGTTCAATTGGCTTTTCAATTTTGCATATTGGTCACGTGCTCTATTTTTCTTTTCTATCTCTTTTGCAAGAGACTCTTGCTGTCGACGACGCATATATATAATGAGGTCAGTCGTAACGATCGTTAGCAAGTTCAACATAAAGAAGCCAATAAAGAGAGGAATGAATGAGTTAGCCTCAAAGATTGACTCTACCTCGTGATTGAAAAAGCGGCGTATATTGGTCAGCCATGAGCCAGTTAAGGTTATTGTCATCAGTCCGACAAGCTCCAAGAGGGTTCGGATGAGTGGCGTTTTTCCATAGTCATACACCCTATTTATTAATCTGATGAGCCAGATATCGCAGAAGATCATGAAAAATAGGAGCGTATAGGAGTAGAATAGTTGACTAAAAATGTCACTATAACTAAAGGAGTACACCCTCTGTATGCTCTGCAATCCGTCGACTATCAAAAAGCGAATAGAGAATACCGCCATAGCAAGCAGCAGTACCTGCTTTAGATTTGGGTTTCTCAGTAGCCTCGTCGACCCATATTTGCTATTTATCATGCTTGGACTCGTTTGGTAGTTACAATAAGGTAGGTTATCCATCCTAGGAATTCGGTGATAACAAATGTGGTCAGAACATTGGCCAATATACCATCCAGTCCAACTATGCTGTTGATCATCGTTGCGCCAAGGTTGCCCAAGTAGAAGCCAGCAAAGCAGTTAAGAAGAGCCAAAGCAAAGGTCACCTCAAGTGGGAAGCTATACCTTGTTGCGATAAGTACTATCATACTTATGGTGAGTGCCGTCAATATTACCTCGTCATTATAACCCATAAGGTTTGCAAGGAGTGAGCTTAATGCGTGCAGTGAAGCAAAAACATGTATAAGCAGGTTTATGTATCTTAGGTCTTTTGATGAATTATCTTTCATAGGTTAATCTCTTTGTAAGTGGTATTAATGGCAAAGATGGTAAAATATTTACAAAATAGAGCTTTAATATAGTCTCATTTTATTGAGATCTCAGCCACAACAACCAAAGCCTTTCTTCTACATCAAACGGCCCTCATCCCCAAAGTATAACCCTTTTACACTGTCACATTGTTTTGTAATGGTTCGATTTATTGGCAAAATGGTAGTTGTATCCAAGTCTACTCATCTCTAGTCACACTCCTCCAAAATGGTTAATACGGAGCTCTTTTACCTCTTAAACAGCCCAATAATTGATTGGAAACAGCATAAATGCTGAAAAGCCTTAGGCTTTCTATCTATATCTCACAGCCAAACGACCTAAATCTCTGAGGCTTTTACCCCTTTTCTCACAGCGTTTTTGCCCTGTTCATACATAGATATTTCATTGATGGCTCTGTTGTTTTTGTAATTGACTTATTTACAGGTGGTTGTGTTGTGTGGCTTAAACTCACTATAGAGCCATATTTTGGTCTCATACTCCGAGAGTTTTCATCTAGGCTGCTCAGGAGAGTTAGAGGGTTGACACTTTGACTTAGATATGCTTCATTAGCTATTAAAGTGCTATTTTGCATCCTACCTATATTATAACCTCAGGATATGAATATAGAGTGTGGTGTAATCTATCTTTTGATATAATGAAATTGGGAAATTTCTCACTTATTGTTGTACCTTTGCCATGTGTGTACAACACTAAAGAACTAACAGATTGATAATTGAGGTGTAAATAATATAATCACTATGGAGTATAATTTCAGAGAGATCGAGAAGAGATGGCAGTCTCAATGGAGAGAGCAGCAGACCTATAAGGTTGTTGCAGACCCATCAAAGCCTAAGTTCTATGTCCTAGATATGTTTCCCTACCCTTCGGGAGCAGGTCTTCACGTGGGACACCCTCTTGGCTATATAGCTTCTGATATCTTTTCGCGCTATAAGCGCCAAAAGGGTTTCAACGTGTTGCACCCTATGGGCTACGATGCCTATGGGCTTCCAGCTGAGCAGTATGCTATTCAGACTGGCCAACACCCTGCGATAACCACTAAGATAAACATTGCACGCTACCGCGAGCAGTTGGACCAGATTGGTTTCTCTTTCGACTGGGATAGAGAGATTCGTACTTGCGAGCCTGATTACTATAAGTGGACGCAGTGGGCCTTCACAAAGATGTTTGCTAGTTATTACGATCTAGTTAAGCAGAAGGCTTGTTCAATCGATGAGCTTGTTGCTGCCTTTGAGAGCAATGGCTCGATGGGCGTCTCGGCTGCATGCAGCGAGGAGCTTGAGTTTACGGCTCAGCAGTGGTCGGCAATGAGTGAGCGCGAGCAACAGCAGTGCTTGATGAACTACCGTATTGCTTATCTAGGCGACACGATGGTTAACTGGTGTAGTGCTCTTGGCACGGTTTTGGCAAACGATGAGGTTGTCAATGGTGTCTCTGAGCGCGGCGGTCACCCTGTGGAGCAGCGTGTGATGCGTCAGTGGTGCTTGCGTGTGGGTGCTTATGCAGATAGACTCCTAACTGGACTTGATGGATTGCAGTGGTCTGAGTCGTTGAAAGAGACTCAACGCAACTGGATTGGCAAGTCTGTGGGTGCAGAGATGAAGTTTGCTATTAAGGATTCGGATGTTGTATTCACTATATTCACGACTCGTGCAGACACAGTCTTTGGTGTTACCTTCATGGTATTGGCTCCAGAGAGTGAGTATGTAAATCAGGTTGTGACGGCAGATCAGAGAGCTGCTGTTGATGCTTACCTAGATAGTGTTAAGCACAAGACGGAGCGCGATCGTCAGATAGATAAGCGTGTATCTGGTGTTTTCACTGGTTCGTATGCAATCAATCCTCTAACGGGTGAGCCTATCGAGGTTTGGATCAGCGACTATGTGTTGGCTGGTTATGGTACGGGTGCTATTATGGCTGTACCTGCTCATGATGGTCGTGACTATGCATTTGCAAAACACTTTAACCTACCTATCATACCACTTATCGAGGGGTGTGATGTTTCTGAGGAGAGCTTCGATGCCAAAGAGGGTATCATGATCAACTCAGCAGGGCCAGAGCTTAGCTTGAATGGTCTTGAGGTGAAGGATGCAATAGAGCGTACTAAGGCTTTCATCACAGAGAAGGGTATAGGAAGGGTTAAGACTAACTATCGCCTAAGAGATGCTATCTTTAGTCGTCAGCGCTATTGGGGTGAGCCATTCCCGGTATACTATAAGGAAGGTATGCCTTATATGCTTGATGAGAGCAAATTGCCTCTTGAGTTACCGGAGATTGATTCATTCTTGCCTACGGCAGATGGTGATCCTCCTTTAGGCCATGCTGTTAATTGGGTTAATGACGAGGGATTCCCTATGGAGTTGTGCACTATGCCTGGTTTTGCTGGGTCGTCTGCTTACTATCTAAGATATATGGATCCTCGTAACTCTGAGGCTCTTGTCTCGAAGGAGTCAAACGAGTATTGGAGAAGTGTTGACCTTTACATTGGGGGTACGGAGCATGCTACGGGTCACTTGATCTATAGCCGCTTTTGGAATAAGTTCCTTTTTGACCTTGGCGTTATCTGTGAGGATGAGCCTTTCAGACGTTTGGTTAACCAGGGTATGATACAAGGACGTTCGAACTTTGTATACCGTATTAATGGAACAAACACTTTCGTCTCTCTAAATCTCAAAGATCAGTATGATGTGACTCCTCTCCACGTGGATGTGAACATCGTATCTAATGATCAGCTAGATATGGAGGCCTTCAAGAGCTGGAATCCAGAGTATAATAGTGCTGAGTTTATACTTGAGGATGGCAAGTATATCTGTGGATGGGCTGTTGAGAAGATGTCTAAGTCGATGTTTAATGTTGTGAATCCAGACCTTATTGTTGAGAAGTATGGTGCTGATACACTTCGTCTTTACGAGATGTTCCTTGGGCCTTTGGAGCAGTCTAAGCCTTGGGATACGAACGGTATCGATGGTGTTCACCGTTTCTTGCGTAAGCTGTGGAACTTGTTCTATAGTCGTGAGGGTGAGTTCATGGTTGTTGATGCAGAGCCTACAGCTGATGAGTTGAAGTCTCTTCATAAGTTGATCAAGAAGGTGAACTTTGATATTGAGAACTTCTCATTCAACACATCTGTTGCAGCATTCATGATATGTGTTAATGAGCTTTCATCGCTTAAGTGTAACAAAAGAGCTATTCTGGAGCAGTTGCTTATCACTCTTGCTCCATTTGCGCCGCATATCTCTGAGGAGCTATATGCTTCTATAGGTGCTACATCAACTATTTGTGATGCCTCATTCCCTGAGCATAATGAGGAGTACTTGAAGGAGAGTGTTATATCTTATGGTGTTTCTTTCAATGGTAAGGCTCGCTTCACTATGGATGTTGAGGCTGGTACCTCGAAAGAGGCTGTCGAGAAGATGGCTCTTGAGCACGAACAGTCTGCCAAATGGATGGAAGGCAAAGCGCCGAAGAAGGTGATTGTTGTTCCAAACAAGTTGGTCAATATTGTTATCTAAAGAATATGATTATCATATAGTAAATAGCGGAGTGGGATTCACTAATCATAGTATCCCGCTTCGCTATACTTATTTTGGGATATGTTGAGAGCTATGTGAGAATAATTACCTAATTTTGCCCAAATTTTAAGGAATAACACAACAGTTAGGCGCTGTTGAACTAATCAAATTAGAAACAAACAATATCAACAAGTATCTTAAAAGATGAAAGATCGTATTTTTCAATTCTGGTATCCCCTTAAGGATTACACATTTATTTTTATTGGGTTAATGCTCTATGCCGTTGGGTTTACTGGGTTCTTGGTTCCGCATCAGGTTGTGACAGGTGGCATGGGGGGTATATCTGCTTTGATATACTACGCCACAGGCTTGCCAATTAATATCTCTTTCGGTACAATTAATGGTATATTGCTGCTCTTTGCTATCAAGCTTGTAGGATTCAAGTTTAGCATTCGCACTATATATGGTGTTGTTATATTGACTTTTCTCTTTAAATTTATGGGCGACTGGATAACTGAGCCACTTGTAAAGGGAGATACTTTCATGTCTATTGCCATTGGAGCGATGCTTTGTGGTGCGGGTGTGGGGCTTGTATTCACATCTAATGGTTCGACAGGTGGTACGGATATTATTGCTGCAATAGTGAATAAGTATCGCAATATTACCTTCGGTCGTATGATCTTGTATTGCGATATCTTGATTATCTCTAGTTCATATATATTGTTTAGGGATATTGAGAAGGTTATGTATGGCTACGTAACAATGGCTATCATGACTTATACGGTGGATATGTTGATCAACGGTATACGCCAATCGGTTCAGTTTATGATCTTCTCGAAACAGCATGAAGAGATTGCTGAGGCTATAAACAAGGAGGTAAACCGAGGTGTTACTATATTGGATGGTACTGGATGGTACTCTAAGGAGCCTGTGAAGGTAGTGGTTGTTATGGCGAGACGTTCGGAGGCAGTTTCGATAATGCGCCTTTGTAAGTCAATAGATCACAACGCCTTTATCTCACAGTCAAACGTTATTGGTGTTTATGGTCAGGGATTTGACCAGATTAAAGGTTAGGAGACTACATTATGATGGTAAAGGAGTTGGTTTTTGCCACAAATAATATGAACAAACTTCGGGAGGTGCAGCAGCTCCTTCCGGGGTTTCGTGTATTAGGACTTAGTGAGATTGGTTGTAACGAAGATATTCCTGAGACGGCTGATACCTTAGAGGGTAACTCTATGATTAAAGCAAGATGGGTGAAGGAGCGCTACGGCTACGACTGTTTTGCTGATGATACGGGTCTTGAGGTTGCAGCACTTGATGGTGCGCCAGGCGTGATCTCAGCTCGTTATGCTGGGGAGGGAAAGAGCTCAGAAGATAATATGAGTAAACTTCTCAGTGAGCTGGATGGAAAGAGTGACAGAACTGCACGCTTTCGTACGGTGGTTACTTTGGTTATGGGTGAGGAGTATTATACGTTTGAGGGTATCGTAAAGGGTGAGATCACTATGAGTCGTTCGGGTGCCGAAGGCTTTGGGTATGATCCAATCTTTAAAGCTGAGGGTTTTGATAAGACCTTTGCGGAGATTCCTCTTAGCGAAAAGAATAAGGTGAGCCATAGGGCAAGAGCTGTAAGAGCATTAATAGAATTTCTAAACCAATAAAAAACTAGATTAAATGAAGCGCATTCTTCTTATCATATCTATACTTTTAGGTGCCATGTCGCTCTCTTCGCAGATTGCGATAGGTGATTGGCGCACTCACTTCTCATATAGTAGTGTGACAATTGTTGAGGAGGCGCCAACGAAGATCTTTGGTGTTTCTGCTGGAGAGCTCTTCTATTATGACAAGAGTGATGGGTCGAGTGGTTCATTTAATAAGATAAATGGTCTTTCGGATAGCAATATTAAGCAGATAGCCTACTCTTCATCAGAGGATCTGCTAGTGATATGTTATGAGAATGGAAACGTTGATCTTCTTACGGGTGATGGAGTATTTAATATTCCGGATATAAAGAATAAGATATTATCCTCAGACAAGGAGGCTAATCATATCTATATTGAAGGTCGTGAGGCTTACCTCTCGATGCCATTTGGAGTGGTTGTTCTGAATCTCCGCAAAGGAGAGGTTAAGGATAGCTACCTTTTTCCTGATGAGGTGAAAGCTTCGGTGGTGGATCAGGGCTATCTCTATGTGGCTCGTACTTCGGGTGTCTATAGAGGAAAGCTTAGTGATAACCTCCTAGATATATCTAATTGGAGTCTGGATGTAGCCTATGTGGCAGAGGATTTAGTTAGCTTCCAGGGTAACCTGCTTGCAAAAGTAAGAGGTAATGGTGTTTATGTACGCCGAGATGGCTCATGGAATTTCCTCAATGATCTACACTCTTATGCTAAAATGAAGAGCGTGAGTGATCATTTGGTATTTGTTGGGGGTAGTTCAATGGTGATCTTTGAGGACTTGAATAGTAGATTTAACCTCTCAATAAGCGGCGTTAGTGATTGCTCCTCTATCAAATCTGGTGAGTTGTATCTGGCACAAGGTTCCAAGGGTATTAACTCTGTGGAGAGATCATCAAGTGGTGAGTGGAGTTATATAGCTCAGCAGATCGTCATGGATGGGCCATCTACTAATAATGCCTTCTCGATGAGTGTTGCCAAGGATAGGATGTATGTCGTTGGTGGTGGGAGATGGGGCAATAATGAGAATATCCCAGCAGCTCTTTTCTATTTCGATGAGGATAGATGGGTCAACGTTGATGTGCCATATATTGATGCATTGAGGGTCACTCCGAGGGACTTTATTCGGGTTATTGCTGACCCTAAGGATAAGTCTCACGTATATGTAGCCTCATGGGGAGAAGGATTGTATGAGTTTAGAGATGATGAGTTTGTTGAGTTGTACAACAGTGAGCTCAATAACACCTCTATCCAATCCATATTTCCTGGACAATCTATAGCCAAGAACTACAACCGTATTGATGGGTTTGCTTATGACAGTAAGGGTAATCTTTTTATGACAAATACAGAGGTGCCAAGTGCTATCTCCGTTTTGAAGGCAGATGGCACCTGGAGTGCTTTGACTTATAGTCAACTTGCCAATAAGGGAACCATAGGCGAGATAATAATAACAAGGAGTGGGCTCAAGTGGGTAGTGGTTCCGCGACCACTATCACAGAAGGGCGTCTTTGTTTTTGATGATCAAGGAACGATTGATGTTACCTCGGATGATAAGACTCGCTTCTTTAGTAGCTTCTACGATCAAGATGGTAAGCTCTTTAATCCTGTCTACTTCTATTGTATTGTAGAGGATAAGGATGGTAAGTTATGGATAGGCACAGAGCTTGGTCCTATTGTCCTGAACTCTCCATCTAGGGCTTTTGACTCTAACTTTACGGCTACTCGCATAAAGGTGCCACGTAATGATGGCACTAATCTAGCTGACTATCTACTGGAATACGTGCCTATTAAGACCATTGTAGTAGATGGTGGTAACCGCAAATGGTTCGGTACGGAAGGGAGTGGAGTATATCTTATCAGTGCAGATGGTCAAGAGACGATACACCATTTCACCACTGAGAACTCTATCTTGCCATCGAATAATGTGATATCAATAGCAATCCACCCTACGACAGGAGAGGTGTTCTTCGGTACAGACGGTGGTATTGTATCCTTCAGAGCAGATGCTACCGAAGGGGCTAGCGTATATAATAATGTGTACGCCTTCCCCAATCCAGTGCGTCCAGGCTATGAGGGTATAGTGACTGTAACTGGATTGGTGGCAGAATCAACTGTGAAGATCACAGACATCAACAACAACTTGATGTGTGAGGGAACTTCTACAGGAGGACAGTTCGTATGGGATCAAAGAGACCTACGTGGTGATAGAGTGGGCTCTGGTGTTTACCTCGTTTATGCCTCGAGTGAGAATAGCAGTGGCGGAGTAGTAAGCAAGATCATGATCGTTCGCTAGATACCATATAGATTCATCTGCTTTATATAATCAAAAACACCATTTGGCATCAGGTGTCTAAGTGACAACCCCTCTTGAATGGAGTCTCTGATCATAGTTGATGAGATCTCTATCAATGGAGCACTTATAACCCTCACGTTACTTTGCTCTTGGATAGTCTCACCCTTGCGAGGGTATACTATTATCTTGTAGTTGTCAAGTATCTCTTGCCAAGCCCTCCATTTATGGAAGCTACTCCAATTATCCCCGCCAATAATAAGAGTGAACTCACAATCATTGTGCAGTGAGGATAGTCTCTGGAGGGTTGTTATAGTGTAGCTAGGTTGTGGTAATGTCAGTTCGAAGTCAGAGGCTTTGAGCCTCTCATCTCCCTTGAGGGCTATGCGAAGCATCTCTAATCTATCTTCTGGAGAAGCTAGATCTCTAAGCTCTTTTAGAGGATTGTGTGGCGAAACCATTAGCCATATCTCATCCAGATGAGCATACTCACAGATGTAGTTGGCCAGAGCCAAATGGCCAATGTGTACGGGGTTAAAAGACCCAGGGAAGATTCCTATCTGTCTCATTGTTGATTCAAAAGTGTTGTTTGTCTGCTAAGATAGTAAAGAGTTGCCATCTTTTTTGTGGTTAAATTTGTTATTATACTTTGTGGAGACTAAAATCAAACTAAATAATATATGTTATGAGAAGATTATCTCTGTTGTTAGTTGGTCTGTTGCTGTTGTCTCTCCCACTATCAGCACAAATTGCATTCGGTGTTAAGGGGGGAATGAACTTGTCGGATGTATCTATATCCTCACCAGGCAACCTCGTTAAAGCTTCCAATAGGACTGGATTCTATGTGGGTCCAAGTATAGAGGCCATGATCCCCTTCTTGGGTGTAGGCCTTGATGCATCTATCGTGTATGCTCGTAAGGGGGTTGATATTACCGTTGTAGATAAAACATTTCAAGGAGATGTATCATATATAGATGTGCCAATCAACCTTAAATGGAAGATAGGGATACCCAATGTAGTTGGTGTTTTCTTGGCTGCGGGACCATATTTGAGCTACTCTGTAGGTGACTCTTTCCGCGATTTTAGAGATAACTTCGAGATTGATGAGTTCGATTGGGGTCTGAATGCAGGCGGTGGTATTGAGCTTCTCGGTAAGCTTCAGATAGGAGCAAGCTACAGCTGGGGTATAACAAAGAGCCAATTTATCTTTGATGATGACGATTATAGCTTCCGCAATAGAGGATGGACACTAAATGCCGCTCTCTATTTCTAATAAATACGATGTTTAATACTCTCTAATGAGGGGTCATAACGACCTCTTATTAGAGAGTATTTGGTTTTATATTGCATATTATTTGCCTACTTTTACCATCCCAAATCGATAACAAACAAATAAAACTATGTCACTCTTCTCAAGCAATACCTTTGTGGATGTTATTCTGCCACTTCCTATGGAGCGATACTATACCTACGCCGTGCCTTCGGATATGGAGATAATTCCGCAGATAGGCTTTAGAGTGGTGGTGCCTTTTGGAAAGAGTAAACTATATACAGGTATTGTAGTCGGTGTGCACAATCGTGCACCAGAGGGGTATGTGGCTAAACCCATAGTTCAGATTTGTGATGATGCCCCTATACTCCGTGATGGGCAGCTCCGTTTTTGGGAATGGATTGCTGACTATTACTTATGTCCAGTAGGTGACGTCTATAAAGCTGCGATGCCTGCAGGTCTTAAGAACGAGGAGGATGGAGAGGGCTATACTCCAAAGAAGGAGGATTGGGTACGCTTGACCTTCCCTCGTGCAGATCAGGATAGATTGCAGAAAGCCTTTGAGGAGCTTTCCAGAGCCCCAAAGCAACTTAATATATTGATGAACTTCATCTCCTTGTCTCAGTTTATGATTGATGACACACCTAAGGAGGTTCAGAAGAAAGCCCTGCTGGAGAAGGCCGAAGCCACAACTACTCAGCTTGCTAATTTAGTGGAGAAGGGGATACTAGAGGTATATCAAAAGGAGGTTAGTCGCCTTCCTGGCTATAAGAAGGATGTGGTTGACTCCTACGATCTCAATGAGGCACAATCGAAAGCTTATGATGAAATCAACAGTAGCTTCGAGCAAAAGGATGTAACCCTCCTGCTTGGTGTGACCGGAAGTGGTAAGACAGAGATATACATTCGCATGATAGAGGATGCTCTCGCACAGGGCAAGCAGGTTCTTTATCTTGTGCCAGAGATAGCCCTTACCACTCAGTTGACTCAGAGATTGCAGCGAGTGTTTGGTAGTCGAATAGCTATATACCACTCCCGTTTCTCAGATAATGAACGTATTGAGGTGTGGAATAATCTCCTTAATGATAAGGGTATTGATATAGTACTTGGGGTTAGATCCTCAATCTTCTTACCATTTAGGAAGCTAGGGCTTGTAATAATTGATGAAGAGCACGAGAATACCTATAAGCAGTATGATCCAGCTCCTAGATATCATGCACGAAGTGCAGCCATTGTGCTTGCCGCCCAACACAAAGCCAAAGTTTTATTGGGTACAGCCACACCATCTCTCGAGAGTTACTTCAATGCAGTCAATGGTAAGTTCGGATTTGTAGAGCTTCTTACTCGCCACGAGGGAATAGAGCTGCCACTAATAACGGCCATTGACATCAAAGAGCTAAGACGCAAGAAGCAGATGAAGTCAAACTTCTCTCCTCAGCTTATAGAAAGCATGAAGCTTGCTCTAGATAGTAACGAGCAGGTCATTCTATTTCAAAACAGAAGAGGTTTTGCACCTTTGCTCGAGTGCACTCTATGCTCATATGTGCCTAAATGTAAATATTGTGATGTGAGTTTGACCTACCACAAAGGCCTACGACAACTCACATGCCACTACTGTGGATATACTCAAGATGTAGTTCGCGTATGTCCCGCCTGCGGAAACCCAGCAATGGAGAGCCGCGGATTTGGTACGGAGCGCATAGAAGATGAGGTGAAAGAGCTATTTCCTGAGGTCGGCGTGGAGCGTATGGACATGGATACAACGCGAACCAAGAGAGCCTACCAAGAGATCATAGAGAGATTTACAAAGGGTGAGACAAAAATTCTTATCGGTACGCAGATGGTCTCTAAGGGTCTTGACTTCGACAACGTGAGTATCGTGGGCATACTCAGTGCCGACACCCTGATGAGCTATCCCGATTTTAGAGCACAAGAGAGAGCTTATCAGTTGATGGCGCAGGTGAGTGGGCGAGCTGGACGAAAGGGTAAGCGTGGTAACGTGATACTTCAGACAGCCGATCCTAAGTCGCTACTCATTCAGCAGGTGATAGAGAATGACTATAAAGGTATGTTTAATACACAGATGATAGAGAGACACAGTTTTAACTATCCTCCATACTATCGCCTTATTGCTGTTTATCTTAAGCATAAGAATGAGAAGATGCTCGATCAACTCGCCAATAAGATGGCTCAAGAGCTGAGAAAAGTGTTTGGTGAGAGGGTTTTAGGACCTGATTATCCGCCCGTTTCGCGAGTGCAGACTCTTTATATAAAGAAAATTGTGTTAAAGATTGAATCTTCAGCCTCTGTTGTGAAGGTTAAGGAAGCCCTGCAACACGTACGTTTAGAGCTTCTAGAGGATGATAACTTCAAGTCCGTATTTCTATATTATGATGTCGATCCGCTTTGATACATAAGCGATTGGTATATTTTTGATTACCTTTGTGCTGATTTAATGCAACAAAACTGACAAAAATGAAAATAACACACCTATCCCAATTGGCCAACGAGCTGGCAAAAGAGCTTCAAGATAAAGTAGTATTTCGTCATCGTGACGACTCGACAGCTCAGTGGATACCAACAACTTTCGGAGAGTTTGCTCGCAAAGTAAAGGCCGTAGCAAAGTCAATGATAACCATGGGTATTGAGGTAGATGAGAAGGTAGCCGTATTCTCTCAAAACAAACCAGAGCTACTTGTTGCCAATATGGCAATATACTCTGTGAGGGGCGTACATGTGCCTCTTTATGCAACAAGTACAGCCTCACAGGTTAACTATATAGTAAACCACAGCGAGATCTCACTTCTTTTTGTGGGCGAGCAGCAGCAGTATGATGTGGCTTATGAAGTGCTTCAATCTAGCTCTTACCTCAAGAAGCTAGTGCTTTTTGACGCATCAATCAAAAGAAAAGAAGAGGATACAACATCCATCTACCTAGATGAGTTGGTGGCACAAGGTGAGACACTTTCGGATCAAGAGTATGAGAAGAGAGGCTCTGAACGCTCTGTTGATGACATAGCTTGTATTATGTATACATCTGGTACGACAGGCGAACCTAAAGGAGTTATCCTTAAACACTCAAACTTCGAAGAGGCTTTCAGAGTAAATAATAAGGCTCTACACACCTTGAGTGACAAGGATCGCTCGCTTGCATTCCTTCCTCTTTCTCACATCTTCGAGATGACTTGGACATATTTCTGTATATGGAAAGGCATAGAGGTATATATCAACCAACGCCCAGTGGAGATACAATCTATCATCAAGGAGGTTCGCCCTACGCTTATGTGTAGTGTGCCACGATTCTGGGAGAAGGTTTATGCTGGTGTTCAAGAGAAGATTGTTAATGCAAAAGGCTTATCTAAGCTCCTATTCTCAAGGTCTATTGAGATTGGTAAGGAGTATCACGGAAGCTACATCAGCAAAGGCAAGAAGGCTCCATTGGTGCTTGGACTTAGATATAAGTTCTACGAAAAGACTATCTTTGCTAAGCTAAAGAAGGTGATAGGTATAGATCAAGGAAATTTCTTCCCTACATCTGGAGCTCCACTTTCAGACAATATTAGCGAATTCTTGCACGCTTGTGGCATAAATATTTGCTACGGATATGGTTTGACTGAGTCTACTGCTACCGTTTCTTGTTATCCTCTAGAGGTTGGATACAACATCGGAAGTGTAGGCAAGCTAGTTGACAAGATAGAGTGCAGAATAGATACTAATGGTGAGGTTCTACTTAAGGGCAAAACCATTATGCACGGTTACTATAAGAATCCTGAAGAAACAGCAAAAGCATTCACTGAGGATGGATTCTTCAGAACGGGTGACGCTGGTAAGATTGTGAATGGTGACCTATTTATCACAGACAGATTGAAGGATCTATTCAAGACTGCTAACGGTAAGTATATCGCACCACAAGCTCTTGAGACTACCATCTCAGAGGATAAGTTTGTTGAGATTGTTGCTATCGTAGCAGATAAGCGTAAGTTTGTTTCGGCTCTTATCGTGCCTGACTTTGCTGAATTGACTAAATATGCACAGGAGCAAGGCATAGAGTTCAACTCTAGAGAGGAGCTTGTTAGCAACCCTGCTATCTATAGCTTCATCAAGTCTCGCATAGACGATAAGCAGAAGCAATTCGCATCCTTCGAACAGGTTAAGAGATTCACTATACTTAGTGCTCCATTCTCTATGGATAGTGGTGAGTTGACAAATACATTGAAGATCAAGAGACGCGTTATTTATGACAAATACTCAGCGCAGATCGAAGCAATGTACAGCGAAAAGTAATATTTAATCAAACATATTAGTAATAACAATGATTACGACAGACCAACTACAAGCCGTAGTGGAGCGCGGGCTCGCGCTGAGGGGGTACCTTTGACATCGATGGCAAGAAAATTCAATTAGAAGAAGAGGAGTTGAGAACTCATGCACCAGAGTTTTGGGAAAATGCAAAAGAGGCTCAAATCCAAATGGCTAAGGTTAAAGAGCTCAAAGGGTGGATCAACGGATATAATGAAGTTGACTCTGCTATTGAGGAGCTAAAGCTATCTTTCGACTTTCTTAAGGAGGAGTTAGTGACTGAGGATGACCTCGACGCTATCTATGCTCAAGCAATAGAGAAGGTAGAGGCGCTTGAGATGAAGAATATGCTTCGTCTTGAGGAGGACCACTTAGGTGCAGTTCTCAAAATCAATGCTGGAGCTGGAGGTACTGAAAGTCAGGACTGGGCTTCGATGTTGATGAGACTCTACATAAGATACGCAGAGAGACAGGGCTATAAGGTTAACATCTCGAACCTTCAAGAGGGGGATGAAGCTGGTATAAAAACAGTAACAATCCAGATTGAAGGGGACTATGCTTATGGCTATCTTAAGAGCGAAAACGGTGTACACCGCCTAGTGAGAGTATCGCCATACAATGCTCAAGGTAAGCGTATGACATCCTTCTCTTCTGTCTTTGTTGTACCTTTGGTTGATGATACTATCGAGATCGAGATTAATCCAGGTGATATCACTTGGGATACATTCCGCTCGGGTGGTGCAGGGGGGCAGAACGTAAACAAGGTAGAGACCGGTGTTCGTCTTCGACATGCACCAACGGGCATTACCATTGAGAACACTGAGAGCCGCTCGCAGCTTGGAAACAAAGAGAATGCTCTTCGACTTCTTAAGTCGCAGCTTTATGAACTAGAGTTGGAGAAGCGTAGAGCTTCGCAGCAAAAGGTTGAGGCTGGTAAGAAGAAGATCGAGTGGGGATCGCAGATCAGATCGTATGTCTTTGATGACAGACGTGTGAAGGATCATAGAACAGACTACCAGACCTCTAACGTAGGGGCTGTTATGGATGGTGATATAGACAACTTTATCAAGGCCTACCTGATGGAATTCGCAGGCGAGGATATGTGATAGAGGTGAATTATTGATTATATCTTAGGGTTATTTGCTTTTCTTAAGCAAATAACCCTATTTTTGTACTTATTGAGAATGTTTGATTTGTGTGGATTGAGAGATAGAATGATAGATCAATTAATCTACTTGAGGGATATATTATGAAGAAAATAGTGATTGTAAACTCTTCGGAGAGTATTGGTGGGGCAGCCATAGCCTCACGCCGCCTTTTTGATGCTCTTCGTCGTGAGGGTGTTGATGCTTCGATGATAGTTAGAGATAAGTCGGGGGTTAACCATAATGTGTATAGTCTGACGAATGGTTCGTGGGATAGATTGCGCAATAAATTCAATTTCCTTTATGAGAGAATGGTTATACTTCTGAACAATGGTTTTAGAAGAGATAGGCTATTTTCTGTGTCACTCGCTAATAGTGGCATAGCCATTCATAATCATCCAGCTGTTCTAGAGGCTGACATTATTCACCTGCATTGGATTAATCAAGGCATGCTTTCATTGAGTGAGATAAGAGCTTTGATAAAAATGGGCAAGCCAATCGTATGGACTCTACATGATATGTGGCCCATCACCGCTATTTGTCATCACGCTAGGAGTTGTGTGCTTAATCAGACTCACTGCGATAGATGTCCTCAACTATTGGGCATAAAGCGTGACCTCTCATACTCACTATTTAATAGAAAGCAGAAGCTGTATGATGGCTCTAACATATCATTCGTCGCTTGTAGTGAGTGGTTAGGTGGTTTGGCCAAGATTAGTGCTTTGACGAAAGGGTGCAGTGTCTCATCTATTCCTAATCCAATAGATACAAACAAGTTCTATCCAAGTGTTAGCCAAGAGGATAGGGCTCGGATGGGTTTGCCATTGGATAAGCGTCTCATACTGTTTGGTGCTCTAAATATTACTGATCCGCGCAAAGGTATTGCTTATCTGATAGATGCGTTGAAGATAATTGCTAAGTATAGAGAGGATATAGAGCTGGTTGTATTTGGCCAAGTGAAGCAGGAGCTACACTCTATGCTTCCTTTTAAGATACATTCGATGGGGTATCTTAGCTCAGAGAGTGATATTGTCGCTCTATATAACGCCGTAGACATCTTCGTAACACCTTCTTTGGAGGAGAATTTGCCAAATACGATAATGGAGGCTATCTCTTGTGGCACACCTTGTGTGGGCTTCAAGATTGGTGGAATACCTGAGATGATTGATCATATGAGGAGTGGCTACGTGGCTGAGTACTGTTCTGCTGAGGATCTTGCAAGAGGGATCACGGTGACTCTAGATAGTGAAAATTACTCCAATTTCTCAAGTGAAGCAAGGAATAAGGCTGTCATGGCTTACGGCGAGTCGACTATTGCCAAGAGGTATATCTCACTTTATGATTCTCTTCTCTCGAGGTGATTGTATGGGATTATACTCTATTTAGAGGCTGACTATTTGTTTTGATGTAACTAACTCCCAAAACACGTACGTATTTGTAGTAAAGTACGTACGTATTTCGACCAAAGTACGTACGTATTTTGAACCAAATACGTACGTATTTTCAGAGATGCTCCATGTTGTTTTGGAACTAGCTTATAGCCAGCTTGTTAGTTTGGTGCTTTTGTGGCGATAGATTGATAGTTTACACTCCTTTTCTTGATAGAACTATTGGGCGTTTTTACTTTGATCTATTCTTACCAAATCTATCGTGCCATAGGTTGTGAAGATGTTCGTCTAGCTTCGATTCGGCTTGGTTGCTTTGTGGTTCCCATATTGAAAGCCCTTTGATCTCTTTAGGTAGAAACTCTTGCTCGACGAAGTTATTAGGGTAGTCGTGTGAGTATTTGTAGTTGCTTCCATAGTTTAGCTCCTTCATAAGCTTTGTAGGAGCGTTGCGAAGATGTAGCGGCACAGGAAGATTGCCTGTTTGTCGAACTATTTCGATAGCCTTGTCGATGGCAAGGTATGCGGAGTTGCTCTTAGGGCTAGAGGCGAGGTAGATGGTTGTTTGTGAGAGAACGATGCGTGCCTCTGGCCATCCAATCTTTTGTATAGTGTCAAAGCAGCTATTAGCCAAAAGGAGAGCATTGGGGTTGGCTAGTCCAATGTCTTCGGATGCTGAGATTACAAGTCTTCGTGCAATGAACTTGGGGTCTTCTCCTCCTTCGACCATTCGAGCAAGCCAGTAGACAGCGGCCTCGGGGTCTGATCCTCTAATGGATTTGATGAATGCAGATATTATATCGTAGTGCATCTCACCACCTTTGTCGTAAGCTGCTGGGTTCTCTTGAAGGCGCTCTGTTACTAGTTTGTTTGTTATCTCAATTGAATTCTCTTCACCCGAGGTTACAAGATCGAGTATGTTAAGTAGCTTGCGAGCATCTCCGCCAGAGAATCTGAAGAGTGCTTCGTCTTCTTTTATTGTTATATTGCGACCTTTAAGCTCTGGGTCGGTTGTGAGGGTTTTGGTCAATAGCTCTGAGAGGTCACTCTTTTCTAATGATTTTAATACGTATACTTGACACCTAGAGAGTAGTGGTCTGATGACTTCAAATGAGGGATTCTCTGTAGTTGCACCTATAAGCGTAATTGTACCATTCTCGACTGCACCAAGTAGGCTGTCTTGTTGTGACTTGCTGAAGCGGTGTATCTCGTCAATGAATAGTATTGGGCTGCGTGTTTCGAAGAATCGATTGCTTTGTGCTCTTTCGATGACTTCGCGCACATCTTTAACGCCTGAGTTTATGGCACTAAGAGTGTAGAATGGTACCTCTATGTGGCGAGATATGATTTGTGCTAGTGTGGTTTTTCCCACACCAGGAGGACCCCAAAGTATCATTGAGGGTATGTGGCCAGAGAGTATCATTCGTCTGAGTACAGCGTTTGGTCCAATGAGGTGTTTTTGTCCAATATAATCATCGAGACTCTTAGGTCTCATTCTTTCTGCTAAAGGTTGTGCCATCTCTCGCTCCTTGTTGGTTCAATATTAGTACAAAGGTAGTGGTTTTGAGTTAAATAATTCAAAAGAAGTTAGCTACCACTCTAAATAATATGTTTCTTTGTGGTTTAAAATATTTGCCTATGAAGTATTTATACACACCTACATTTATATTTACTATTCTACTCCTGTTTTCGGGCTGTGCTACTCAGCGCGGAGACTTTTATATGGCTTGTGAGATAAATAGTGTCAATAACTACGAGATACGATGGGAGTCTATAGGAGGTTCAGATGATGAGAATATTAAAGTGTTTAGGTTTATGTATCCTAGCTTTAATAGATCTGATTTTAAGACGCCCAACTATGAACTCTCAATAAAGGATGGGCGTTTGGTTGTGCAGAATGATAGAAAGAGTCGTTCTTACTTTTGCTTTGAGTTTAGTGATGGGTATGTTGATGTAGTATCCACTAGGTTTCAATATTTCCCTGGTGTAAAGAGATCTAGGGATATTGGTGGATATAGAACAACAACTGGTGAGCAAGTGAGATGGGGAATGGTGTATCCAACATCAGACATAAAACAGATCGAGAGTTTGGGTATTGATAGGATGAATATGTTGGGCTTAAAGACTTTGATAAACCTTGACGAGGGGGTTAAAAATGATAGGTATTCTGATAGACTGCCATTTAAGAACTATATTTTCTTTAGAACGGAGAATATGGGATATGACCTCTTGATTAGTAAGATGGAGAGGCAAATGGCACAGGTTGATGATGCAATTATTTATTTGAATAGTACAATTCAGCACCTTATAGTGAATGAGTCTTCTCAGATATCACAGATGATGAGGGTTTTCGCTAATATCAATAACTATCCTATTGTCATCTGTTCTACTGAGTTGAAGGAGAAGAGTGAGTTTGTTATTGCTCTATTGATGAGCTATCTCGGTGTTCCAAAGGAGAGTATAGTTGAGAGTTATCTCTTAAATAATAAGTATCGTTCTATAGATACTTACTCTTTGTATTCACCTTTGCTGGATCAGGGAGGGCAGGAGGCCTTAACTTATTTATTGTCTGCTAAATCGGCAACTATTGATATGATGTTTCGGGTTGTTAATAGCAATTTTGGATCTGTAGATAAGTATATTAGAGAGGAGCTTAAACTTACTGAGTCGGAGCTTAACTCTATTCGTGAGAATATGTTGTACAAACTCTAAATGGTATTAGTATGAGAGGCATTATTGTTGTAGCGCTGTTTTCTTTTTTTTCATTAGCCATTGTAGCTCAAACGCTTGATGCTAGGATACTTCATTCGATAAACAAGAGAGAGAGTCGCTTTTTGACTGGATTTAGTCGAACAGTTTCTACTTCAGCAGATGTAGTGCCTCTAGTACTTCCCATAGGGCAGTTGGCTTATGGACTCTTTGCTGGTGATAAGTCAACGCTAAATGCGGGGTTGAGATCAACAGTCTCTATGGTGTTAATGGTGGGAGTAACTCAAGCAATGAAGTATTCCATCGACAGGCAAAGACCTTATGATAAGTATCCAGACTATATCATAGCGCGCTCACATTCAGATTCTCCATCATTTCCATCAGGACACACCTCAATGGCAGCTGTGACTGCAATGTCTTTATGTTTAGAGTATCCTAAGTGGTATATTATTACTCCGGCAGCGTTATGGGCTCTATCAGTTGGTTATTCTCGTATGTACCTTGGCGTTCACTATCCATCTGATGTAGCAGCTGGTCTCTTTATCGGTGCTGGGAGTGCTTTGTTGACTCATTATGGTCAGAAGTGGATTGATGGATGCAAAAAAAAGAGAGCTCCACAATATAGCGGAGCCCTCGTTAGTTATGGTATTTATTGAAGTGCATTTCTGTATTGAGCCTCATCTTTTAGCAGCTCAACTGCCTTTGTGAGTGATTGATTCTCAATGTTCATTATTTGGTAGTATACTGCAATATCGAATAGATCTCGCCCTACAAGGGCTTTGAGTTGTAGCTCTATGAGTGGTTTTGATATTGTGTACTCCTCCTCGTTTTGCGTTATGCTCTCTGTGTTAGCATTTGCAGCGAGCATATTGGTCAGTTCTTGGCTGACTTTATACTTTGAAATAAACTCCTCCTTGCTCTTATATTCCTTTTTGAGCTCCTCTCTGTTTTGATCGACGAAGCTTAGGATAGTCCTATTCATAACTCCTTTTCGAATGATATCTCTATGGTAGTTAGTGAATCGGGTTGTGTCAATAGGAATAAATATATCAGGCATAATGCCACCACCACCGTAAACAGTCCTTCCAACTACTAGAGTCTTAGTCTTAAGTGAGTCAGGGAAGTTTATGCTGTCAGCGTGAAGAAGTTCTCCAGCTTTGTATCTATTCAGAAGTTCTTCGTGATACTTTTCACTGTTGCCAGACTCGTAAGGTCTTTGTATTGACCTGCCTGATGGAGTGTAGTATCTTGCTACAGTTAGTCGTATCATTGACCCATCTATTAGAGGTATTGGTCTTTGAACTAGCCCCTTCCCAAAGGTTCTCCTACCAATTATGACTCCTCTGTCCCAATCTTGAATAGCTCCACTTACAATTTCACTTGCTGAAGCAGAGCTTTCATCCACAAGAATAACAAGCTTACCATCAATAAATTCACCGTTTTGGTTTGAGATAGCTTCCTCTCTTTTGGCTTTTAGACCGTCTGTGTAGACAATTAATCTATCCTTTGTAAGAAATTCATCAGTAATGTCTACCGCGGCTTTTAGGTATCCACCTCCATTTCCTTGAAGATCCACTATCAGGTTCTTTACCTTGCTCTTCTTAAGTTCTTTGAGAGCATCAACAAACTCTTGGTGAGTAGTTGCGCCAAATCTATTTATCTTTATGTATCCAATGTTATTATCTATCTTGTAATAGGTGTCGATACTATGTATTGGTATCTTGTCTCTACTTATCTTGAAGTTAATAATATCAGCAACATTGCGTCTTTGAATCCCAACGTTCACAATAGAGCCCTTCTTTCCTCGAAGCCTCTTCATAATATCAGTCTGCTTCATCTTCACACCAGCAATAGTTGTGTCGTTGACTGTTATTATCTTATCCCCTGATTGTACGCCAACTTTCTCTGACGGTCCTCCTGCAATAGTTTGTACTATAAAGAGGGTGTCGTTGAGCATTTGGAATTGTATTCCAATACCTTCGAAATTGCCTGTTAATGGTTCATTCAGTTCTTTAGTCTCCTCTGCATTGGAGTAACTAGAGTGAGGATCTAACTTTTCAAGCATTGCTACAATGGCATCCTCAACAAGCTTCTCCTCGTTAACTTGGTCAACGTAGAAGTTAGAGATTGCATACTCAGCCATTGATAGCTTTCTAGCAGGTGCAGAAGCTTGCTGTGCGCCTGCCTCTAAAGTTGAAAATAGAAGTAGTCCACAAAATATAGTTTTGTATATGTTCATCTTATAGGAGGGTGTGGTATAGAGTTGTTCTGTCTCTTGAAAAGATGTAGAGGGTACATTCTTTCAGCAACCTTTAATAGGTATAACTTTTTAGGAGATAGAATCTTGCCAAACTGTTTGTAATATTTAGACTCAAGCTCTGCTTGTTGACACTCAATCATAATAAGTTCGTCCACTGCGTCAAGGTACTCCTTGTCAGTTATCTTAGCATCTTCTTTTCTAAAGTTTTTAGTTTTCTCTCTACTACTTCTTTGCAGATTGAATATATCATCTTGCATCTCATTGTAGATTGGGAAAAAGAGTCCAGACTCTTCTGTAGTAAGGCCTACTTCTTTTATTAGGTAAGCCATCTTTTCGTGTTTGAATCGCTCTTTGTCTACCTTTCTAAGATCTTTGTTCTGGGCATTAGCAGAAACAGAGTATAAGCAAGAGCAAATTAGTAAAGCAATAAGTGTTATCTTTTTCATAATCCGGCAAAATGAACAAATGATTCAACTTGACTATATTGATCCATAGAGGATAGCTCATAGTTTGTTAAAGAGTAATCGTTATAATAATCTTGATATACTTCTACATCAGGAGTTAGTAGCATATCATAAGAGGTAAACACTTCTGTCTGTGTTGTGTCAGAAGAAGAGCCTTTGGGGATAAACAACTTAAGTGTTAATATTATTGCAGCAAACATTGCAGCCATATATAGAGAAGGTTTCATCTTCTCGAATAGAGTTGTTCTAGGGCGATTAAAGAGAGGAGTGCTCTCTGGAATCTTTGTCATTAAATTCTGAGAAAAGTTCTCGAAGTAATCATTGGGTACATCAAACCCACCATTCTTACCTATTTCTTGTTTGAGATCGTCTAGGGATTTCATAATATATATATTGTATTATGCTATATTCTATACTTACTACGTACTAGTAAGACAATTGTGATTATAAAAGGTTTAAACCTCGCGAAGCATATATTCTTCTATTTTCTTGGCAGCATGGTGATAAGAAGCTTTTAGGGCTCCAACTGAAGTGCCAAGAATTTCAGATATTTCGTCATACTTTAGTTCGTCGAAATATCTCATATTAAACACCAATCTTTGTTTCTCGGGAAGTGTTAATATTGCCTTCTGAAGTTTGAATGCAACAGAGTCTCCATCAAAGAAGTTGTCACTCTCGAGTCTATCCATTAGTAATCCTTCTGGGTCATCAACCTCAATACCATTTTTCTTTGATAAGGAGTTGAGGAAAGTTATGCTCTCATTAATGGCAATACGATAAAGCCAAGTTGATAGTTTTGCATCACCTCTGAAGTTATCTAAGTTAGCCCAAGCTTTAAGAAAGGTGTTCTGAAGGATATCATTTGCATCGTCATGGTTCAATACCATCTTTCTAATCTGCCAATATAGCTTTTCGCTATACATAGAAACTACCTTTTCAAATGCCGCTCTTCGGTATTTGTCTGTTCGTAGGTCCTGTATGATTATATCTTCGTTTAGTTCTGACATCGGCTCAAGTTTTCTCTAATAGGACAAATCTACACTATTTTGTTGTTTGAGCTTGCAAGTCTGACTACATTTTTATTATTTTGTCTGAAAATAGAAACTCTAAATAATCATGATAACGACTTCGATAAGATCTTATTTACTAGCACTCTCTTTGGGATTAACCGCTTTTTCAAGTAATATGGTTGCAAAAAGTGTAGACCCTGTTGTCCTTAAGATTAATGGCAAAAGTGTACACAAATCAGAATTTGAATACATATACAATAAGAATAATAGCAACTATGCTATAGAGAAGAAGAGTCTGGAGGACTATTTAGAGCTATTTGAGAACTATAAGCTTAAAGTTGTAGAGGCCGAGTCTCTAGGATTGGATACAACTAAAGCTTTCAAAGATGAGTTGCGAGGGTATAGAACCCAATTGGCACAACCGTATTTAGTCGATAGATCTGTGGATGAGCAGCTGATAAAGGAGGCGTATGAGAGATTGACTGAGTCAGTTTCAGTGCGTCATATATTGGTTAAGCTATCACCAGAGTCGACAGATAAAGAGCGTAAAGCTGCATATAGTAAGATCTCTTCATTAAGAGACGAAGTAATCAAAGGAGCAGACTTCTCGGAAGTTGCAAAGAAGAGCTCTGATTGTCCATCTTCTTCAAAAGGTGGAGATTTAGGATTCATCTCAGGATTCATGACAGTATATCCCTTCGAATCTGCGGCCTATAATACTCCAGTAGGAGAGATATCTTCAATAGTAGAGACAAAGTTTGGATACCACATTATACAAGTAAACGATAGAAGAGCTGATGTCGGGGAGCTTCTAGTTGCACACATCATGAAAGAGGTGCCTAGAAAAGCAACACCAGAACAGATTGAAGCCTCAAAACGTGTTGTAGAAGATTGCCTTGAGAGAGTATCTAAGGGAGAAGATTTTGCTTCGCTTGCAAAAGAGTTCTCCGATGATAAATACTCAGCCTCTAAAGGTGGTGAGCTAAGCTGGTTTGGTGTTAATAGATTACCAAAACCATTTGAAGAGGCTGCTTATGCTCTTGAAGTTGGTGGTTTGTCTTCAGTTGTTAGAACTGATTATGGATGGCATCTTATTAAGCTTATTGATAAGAGATCCGTATCTAGCTTCGAGGATAAGAGAGCAGAGATAATAAGAAAACTTGCAAATGATGAGAGGGCTTCTAAGGGTAAAATGGCACTAATAGACCGTCTTCGCAAGGAGTATAATGTAACAAAGTCTCAGCAGTCATTGGACGAGGTCATTAATGTTGCATCCCAAATGAGCGACTCATCACTTATTGCAGCTGCACCATCGATGACTAAGCCTTTAATAACAATCAAGGAGAGCAGTTATACTCAAGGTGATTATATAAACTATATTGTCAGTAAAGGCAATAACACAAATATAAAAGAGCAACTTAAATCAAAGATTGGAGAGTACGAAAATGATATGATCATCAAGTACGAAGACCAACATTTAGAGTCAAAGTATAGCGAGTTCAACAATCTAATGCAGGAGTACAGAGACGGCATTCTTCTTTTTGAAGTCTCAAACGCTCAAGTATGGGATAAAGCATCAAAAGATACTGCGGGTCTAAACCGATTCTTCCAAGAGAATAGAGCTAAATATACTTTTGATACTCCTCGTTTCAAAGGTTATATATTACAATGTAAAGATCAGGAGACAGCTCAAAGAGTTAGAACTATTATTGCAAGCACACCTATAGACTCGTTAAACTCAAGAATAAAGAGTGAGATAAACAACGAATCCGTTGTGGCTCGTGTTACAAAAGGCCTTTACTCAAAAGGAGATAACAAGATAGTTGATGCACTTCACTTTAATGTCTCAAAGCTTGATGCTTCTGGAGAGCTTACAGATATATCGCTTTTAGGTAAGGAGCTAGTAGATGCACCCGAGGAATACACAGACGTTAAGGGGCTAGTTACAGCAGACTACCAAAACTGGTTAGAGAAGCAGTGGGTAGAATCTCTTCGCAATAAGTACAAAGTCAAGGTGAATAAGAAGGTTGTAAAGAGTATAAATCAGGAGTAATATCTCCTATCAACATACTAAATTATGAAGTATCTGTTATTATCACTCCTGTTACTCCTCTCCATCTCATGCAAAAATAGTATGCAAGGGGATGATAGTATAGTAGTTTCTATAGGAGAGAATCACCTGTACAAGCAGGAGTTGCTTACACTTATCCCTGTTGGCATATCATCAGCTGATAGTCAGGTCATAGCTGATCGCTATATTAAAAGATGGATTGATGACAGACTACTTTATGA
This sequence comes from Bacteroidales bacterium, assembly GCA_051648105.1. Classification (GTDB taxonomy): domain Bacteria; phylum Bacteroidota; class Bacteroidia; order Bacteroidales; family UBA7332; genus UBA7332. Next base: position 31,046 of record JBOFEN010000056.1, on the reverse strand, counting down.
AGTAGCCCAAAAGAATGTGCCTAACCTACCTGCAATAAAAGAGAAGGTTGAGCAGTACAATAGAGACCTTGTTATTTTTGAGTATCAGAAACAGCTGGTCGATGAGAAGTTATCAGAAGAGATAACAGATCAAGAGATAGAGGAGTACTACAATACTCATCAAGAGGAGCTTGTGAGTGATGAGCCAATAGCAAAAGGCCTATTCCTTCAAGTAAGGAGAAATGCCCCAAATATTAACCTAGTTCGTAGATGGGTTTCACACCAAAGTGCCGAAACTTTAGAAAATATAGAGAAGTATTCGTTAAAACAAGGAGTAAACTATCGATACTTCTACAATGAATACCTATCTTTGGAGCAGATCTTATCACTTTTGCCTACTACTGTTACCTCAAATGTGATCAGAGAGAAGAAGATGTATGAGTTTACAGATAGTGACTACTACTACTTTCTAAACATCTCTGACTATAAGAGTAAAGGAGAAGTTATGCCTCTTGAGATGGCCATTCCACTCATCAGAGAGCATATGCTAAAGATTAAAGCAACTAATTATCTTGAGCAGCAGCAGGAACAACTCTATAAAAGAGCTATGGAAAAGAATAGGATCATCTTCAATTCACAATCAAAAGAAGGTAAAAACGAATAATAATATTATCAATGCTAAAACAAACATTCATACTCTCTATCCTACTTCTCTCACTCTTTTCACAGAGAAGCTATGCTCAAAGCAATGTTATTGATGAAGTTATTTGGGTTGTCGGCGATGAGGCAATCCTAAAGTCGCAGGTTGAAGAGCAGCGTATGCGTATGCAATACGAGGGTGAGCGAATAAATGGTGATCCATATTGCGTACTTCCAGAGCAGATGGCAATACAGAAGCTATTTCTTCACCAAGCCAAATTAGATAGTATTATTGTTCCTGAGTCACAAGTATTGATGCAGGTTGAGATGAGGATGAACTACTTCATTTCACAGATCGGGTCAAAAGAGAAGTTAGAGGAGTACTTTGGTAAGTCATACTCACAGATTCGTGACGAGATGAAAACAATGGTTCGTGACCAATCTACGGTTCAAGAGATGCAGAAGAGCCTTGTTGGTTCTGTAAAGGTTACACCTTCAGAGGTGAGACGCTTCTTCACTAAACTTCCAGAGGATAGCATACCATTCATCCCAACACAAGTGCAGGTGCAGATCCTGCAATTAGAGCCTAAAGTGCCACAAGATGAAGTGGATGAGATAAAGAGTCGTTTGAGAGAGTATAGCGATAGAGTTAACAACGGAGGCTCAGAGTTTTCAACCCTCGCTGTTCTCTACTCTGAAGACCCAGAGTCAGCTCGTAGAGGTGGTGAATTGGGATTCATGGGAAAAGGTCAGCTTGTTCCTGAGTTTGCCAACGTGGCCTTCAACCTTACAGACCCTAAAAGAGTTTCACGTATAGTTGAGTCCGAGTTTGGATATCACATCATACAGCTAATCGAGAAGAGAGGTGACAGACTAAACTGTAGACATATCCTTCTTCGCCCTAAAGTATCTGATGAGAGCAAAAACGAAGCACTCGCTAAACTAGATAGCATCAGAACTGATATCATTGAGAAGAAGTTCTCTTTCGAAGAGGGTGTTCAGTACATCTCTCAAGATAAGGACACTAGAAACAGTCAGGGTGTGATGGTTAACCCAATGACAGGGACCTCACGCTTTGAGATGCAACAACTACCTGCTGAGATGGCCATCGAAGTAAACAAGATGAGTGTTGGAGATATCTCTAAACCATTTGTGATGAAGACAAATAGTCAGAAAGAGGTTGTTGTTATTGCTCGTTTGATGAATAGAGTTGAGGGACACAAAGCAAACCCTTCTGATGACTATCAAGAGTTGAAGGAGATTGTAGAAGAGAGTCGTCGTCAAGAGATTCTCAATAAGTGGATCTTGAAGAAACAGAATGAGACCTACGTTAGGATCAAAGAGGAGTATCGCAACTGCGAGTTCGAATATCCAGGATGGGTTAAACAATAAAGACATATTTGCCTTTTATATATATGTTCAAAAAACTAAGAAATAAGATAGCGAACAGTCAAACACTCCTTGTTGGGGTGTTTAGTCTGTTCGCTATTTGCATATCAGCAAATGAGGCTACCAGACTAACTGCTGCACCTCAAGAAAGAGCCCAAGCAAACAGCGATGAGGAGCCTAAGGTTCAGAAGGTCATACTCGAGTACTCTAGAACACTATCATTCGACAAACTTATCAATGCTGACGCACAAGTCCTAAGAGGCGACGTCCGTTTCAGACAAGAGGGTATGCTAATGTTCTGTGATAGCGCATACTTCTACGAGTCAAATAACTCCCTTGAAGCATTCGGGAATGTTCGTATGGAGCAAGGGGATACACTATTTGTATACTCAGACTATCTCCGCTACGATGGTACAAAACGTCTTGCTGAGCTCAGATACAACGTCAAGATGGAGAATAGAGATGTTGTTCTATTGACAGACTCACTCAACTACGACCGTATGGTAAATGTCGGTTACTATTTCGAGGGAGGTGTACTAACAGATCCAGAGAATGAATTGACATCTATTTGGGGACAATATCAACCAGACACCAAGGATGCGCGTTTTAATAGAGACGTTAAGTTGGTCAATGAGAGATACGTTCTCTATTCTGACACACTACACTACAACACAAACACTCGCATAGCAGACATACAAGGACCATCGACGATAGTCTCAGACACAAGCACCATCTATACTTCAAAAGGGTGGTACGACACAAATCTAGACCTCGCTCGCCTTTATGAAAGATCAGTTGTTGTTAGTGGTACACAGATGCTAACAGGCGACACACTCTTCTACGACCGCAATATAGGTTACGGAGAAGGGTTCAGCAACGTCGAGGTTGCCGATACCACTCGCAAGATGACACTATATGGACAGTATGGCTATTACAACGAGAAGAGCGAGGAAGCCTTCGTTACAGACTCTGCTTGGATGATGGAGTTCTCACGTGTCGACACAACATACATGAGTGCAGATACACTCAAGACAGTTCCAGACTCAATCTGGAGAGTAATGCATGCCATACATGATGTCAGAATGTTCTCCAATCAAGCACAAGCCGTAGGCGGACTATTCACATTCACCTCTAGAGACTCTGTTCTCAAGATGCAGAAAGACCCAATCCTTTGGAATGGCAACTATCAAGTATATGGCGACACAATATTGAGCTATATGAACGATAGCACCATCGACTGGGCACACGTTCAGAACTTTGCCTTCGTGGCCTCACTCGTTGATTCAGCCTATGTAGATTTCTATAACCAGCTAGTTGGCAAGGATATGAAGGCATACTTCGTGGATGGTGAGATGCGAAAGCTAGATGTAAGCGGCAATGTACGTACTATCTTCTACCCACAAGAGAGCGACAGCACCATTGTGGGGCAAAACTCAGCTGAGAGCTCATACCTTCGACTCGAACTTAAAGAGGGCCAACAAATAGACAAGCTTGTAATGTGGCCCCAACCCAAGGGCGCACTCACACCAGTGGTGATGCTAACATCAGATAAGCTATACCTTCCAGACTATCGATGGTATGACTACCTTAGGCCTAAGGATAAAGAAGACATCTTCCGCAAGGCCTCTCGCAAGAGTGAAGATGCCCCAGCCAAACACGTTCGAAGACAGAAGAAGTAGATAAAACTATTACTAACCCATTAATAATTCATTTAGATTATGGGACTTTTCTTTTTTTATAATCAACGCAAACCTCGTCAGTTCAATCATAAACCAATCTATTATGATCAGCGAAAAGAGGAGCTAGAGAAGCGAATACAGCGCGTAAAACGCGAGATGGGAGAAGAGATCAAGGACGAAGAGTTCAAACCAGACCTTAAGGGTGCCTTTGCCGATCAGACTCACCACGTGCGTCGTAGAAGAGAAAACCCCGACAAGGGAAGCTCGGCCACCAATATTCGCCTTTTTGTAATATTAGTAATATTGGCAATACTTGCCTATTTCCTTTATTTCAAGGGTTAATACAAACAGAAAAACAATTTGCAAAGTAGTTGGACATGAGTGATATTATTAGACTTTTACCTGATTCTGTTGCCAACCAGATAGCTGCTGGAGAGGTGGTGCAGCGCCCTGCCTCTGTAGTAAAGGAGTTGGTTGAGAACGCTATTGACGCAGGTGCAACACTAGTCAATATTCTTCTCAAGGATCATGGAAGAACACTTATTCAAGTGATTGACAATGGGAAAGGGATGTCTGTAACAGATGCTCGTATGGCATTTGAGAGACATGCCACATCCAAGATTCAATCTGCGGGTGACCTCTTTAACCTAAACACACTAGGTTTCAGAGGCGAGGCTTTGGCCTCTATTGCGGCCGTATCTCAGATAGAGCTTCGCACACGTCGCAAGGAGGATGAACTCGGTGCGCTTATCGCAATTGCTGCTTCACAGATTGAGAAGCAAGAAGTTGTCGTCACACCCGAAGGGTCAAACTTTGCAATAAAGAATATATTTTTCAACGTGCCTGCTAGGCGAAAGTTCCTAAAGACTCCGCAAGTCGAACTAAGCAATATCGTTCATGAAGTTGAGCGCATTGCACTAGTTCACCCAGAGGTAGCGTTCGTGCTTCGCAACAATGATAGTGAGATACTAAACCTACCTCTCTCGGGCGTACGTCAGAGAATCGTAAACATCTTCGGTAAAGGGCTTAATCAACAGCTTCTATCTGTTGATGTAGCAACTACCGTGGTAAAGATTTCTGGCTTTGTTGGCAAACCAGAAGCAGCACGTAAGAAGAATGCCATACAGTTCTTCTTTGTGAATGGGCGATATATGCGTCACCCATATTTCCATCGTGCCGTTATGCAGTGCTATGAGTCTCTTCTTGCCGAGGGAGAGATGCCAAACTACTTCCTATATCTCGATGTTGATCCAGCAACTATAGATGTGAATATACACCCTACCAAGACTGAGATCAAGTTCGAAGATGAGATAGTTATCTATCAAATACTACTAGCTGCCATCAAGGAAGCATTAGGCAAGTTCAGCGCAGTACCCTCTATCGACTTCGACCAAGAGGGAGCACTCGATATCCCAGCCTTCACCTCGAAGCAGGATATCAACATGCCCAAGGTCAATTTTGATCAGAGCTACGACCCATTTGCCTCAAAACCAATAATAAACTCTCCATTCCAGAGAAGTAGCTCAGCTATTAAAAGCCCTATAGACAACCACTCAGCTCCAGCCTACAAGAGCCGTATCAATCAAGTGCCAGAGGCAGACGACACCATACTCTCAGCGATTGCCCCACAAACAATCGAGAGCGGTATCTCAGGCAATATGGACTTCCTTGCATCTAAGCAAGAGATCATAATCGAGAGTGAGCCACAAACAATAGACCTTTCGCCAATGGTTGAATCACGACCAATAATCGAGAGCAAACTATTCGCAGAGCCACAAGAGCCAATAATCTCCGAAAAAGATATACTTCTTCACACCTCTGGCAAATATATTGTTGCAGTAGTAAACGGTGGGATAATGCTTATTGACCACCACAGAGCACACATACAGATACTCTTTGAGGAGTTTATTGAAAGGATAAGCGAGCACAGAGGAGCCTCACAAAGGGTACTATTCCCAGAGGTTATTCAATTCTCCCACTCCGACGCAATATTGATCTCCGACATACTCGAAGAGCTATACCATCTAGGCTTTGACCTTGCAGACCTCGGAGGAGGCAGCTTCTCTGTCAATGGTATACCCTCAGAGGCCGAAGGCAAATCTGTTGAAGATATGCTAAACAAGATTCTAACCTCCATACGCGATGGATACACTTCAGCTGCACAAGAGGAAGTAAACAGCAGACTATCTCTATCATTAGCAGAATCTGCATCCATTCCATACGGAAAGAAGCTAACTCAAGAGGAGATGCAGAGCATTGTGTCCAGACTATTCAAATGCAATACTCACAATCACACACCAGACGGTAAAACAATCATACAGAATATAACAACCGACGAAGTGGACAAACGATTCAAATAGAGCTTACAGACCAACTATGATAAATGAATCAGTGAAATATGCCGTTGTATTAATCCCACTCATTCCTCTTCGTTCAAACCCCGAGGAGTCAGCTGAGCAGGATACCCAACTACTCTTTGGTGAGCTTGTCACCATACAAAGAGTAGAGGGGCGTTGGTGCTTTATCACCAACCACAATGACAACTACAACGGTTGGGTAGATCCAAAGATGCTAACCCCAATATCAGAGAGCGAATTCCACTCTCTAATATCAGCCCCAAAAGCATATATCTCAGCTCCAATTGCAATCATCGAACATGAAACAGTTGGGCAGAGCCACCCAGGCATTGATCAGTGTAACACCATACACCTAACCTACGGATCAATACTCCCTGGTTACAATCCAAATAGCTCCACACTCCAAGTAGCTGGAGAAAGATATAAGCTATCAAAAACAGATGTAACTTACCCAGGTGAAAGCACCAACGAAGCATTCGTTGCTAGTGCAATGAAGCTACAAGGAGCACCATACCTTTGGGGAGGTAAATCACTTCTAGGGTGCGACTGCTCAGGACTAACTCAAGTGGCAGCATCCCTTGTCGGAATATCACTTCCTCGCAATGCCAGTCAACAAGCCGAGATAGGAGAGAAGATAGAGAATCTACATAAAGCCAAAAGAGGAGACCTCCTATTCTTTGCTACAAGTGACAATAAAGTAAAGCACGTCGCAATACTTCTCACACCAAACACAATACTCCACGCATCTGGAACTGTTCATATAGATACTATAAATGTAAATGGTGATATAGAGAGCAAAATCACTACATACTCACACTATAAGCTCCACTCAATAAGAAGAGTCGCACGCTAAAACCACAAATTAGACTCACCTAATAAGAGCAAAATAGAGTGCTACACAATGATAACACCCCGTTATATGTGTGAATTAGAGTTATTTTACTACAGATTGAGATCTTATGCACTATCTTTGCCAAATTAATATCAGTAGCTACTCCTGAAAAGAGAAGCAAAAACTATCAAATGAGTAGACAAAAAGTAAAAGAAATTGAACTATTAGCACCTGCGAAGAGTGCTGATATTGGTATAGAAGCTATCCTTCACGGCGCAGATGCCGTATATATTGGGGCTCCCAAATTTGGTGCAAGAGCCGCTGCAGGCAACTCCCTTGAGGAGATAGAGACCTTAGTAAACTTCGCACACAGCTATCACGCCAGAGTATATGTGGCAATGAACACTATACTCACAGACGAACAACTCCCAGAGGCTAAAGAGCTAGCCTGGGATCTTTATAAGATAGGGGTAGATGCACTAATCATACAAGATATGGGTGTGCTATCTCTAGACCTCCCACCTATCGAACTACACGCCAGCACACAGTGCGACACTCGAACTCCTGAGAAGGCACAAGAGCTAGCCAAAGCTGGTTTCTCACAGATCGTACCAGCTAGGGAGTTAACTCTAGAGGAGATAAAAGATATATGCAAAGCAACAGACTCAAGAGTCGAAGTGTTTGTGCACGGTGCCCTATGCGTAAGCTATAGCGGACAGTGCTACATCAGCCAAGCCCTTCGTCAAAGAAGTGCCAATCGCGGCTCTTGTGCACAATTCTGCCGTTTGCCTTACGACCTTGTTGACTCAACAGGTAAGACACTTCAGAGCAACAAACACCTTCTCTCACTTAAAGACCTCAACCGCTCGGAGAGACTCGAGGAGCTTCTAGATGCTGGGGTGAGATCTTTGAAGATTGAAGGTCGACTCAAAGAGATGAGCTATGTAAAGAACATCGTAGCTCACTATCGTCAGAAGCTTGATCAGATATTCAAGAGAAGAGAAGAGTTCGTGCCTGCCTCTCTAGGGGTTTCAACTCACACCTTCAAACCAAATCCAGCCAAAAGCTTCAGCAGAGGCTTTACCGAATACTTCGATATTAACGGCCGCGAGCAGCACTACAACTTCGAGACACCAAAGTCGATGGGTGAGTTTGTAGGTACTGTCAAGTTTGTCGAAAGAGGGTCATTCACCGTTGCTGGCCTCACAACTCTCAACAATGGAGATGGTCTATGTGTTGTTAATAGCGACGGATCATTCACCGGTTTTAGGGCAAATAGTGTTGAGGGCAATAGAGTATTCCTCTCACCAGAGAGCAGACACATTGAATTCTTCAAGGGAGCTAAGCTCTATCGCAACTATGACCATGAGTTCGAAAAGAGCCTCAGCAAGAGCTCTGCAGAGCGAAAGATTGATGTGACAATAAAACTCTCAGAACTACCATTTGGTTTTGCACTATCAATGGCAGATACACGTGGCCATAGTACAGAGTTAGTCATTGAGCAAGAGAAGCAGGTGGCGCAGAAGCCTCAACAGAAGAATGTCATAGCCCAGCTTGGTAAGCTAGGTAATACTATCTTTAATGCTAGCCAAATCAAACTCGACCTATCACAAGAGTACTTCATACCGAGCTCTATGCTTAACGAATGGAGACGAATGCTCGTTGAGAAGATGATATTCGCTTTGAATGTTACACGCCCTTTACCTCTGAGAGATATTAGAAAGGTTAATGCTAACAAAGAGAGCAACCCAACCATTAAGGAGCCAATAACGCTTACATACCTAGCAAATGTCTCAAACGAAGCAGCTCGCCAACACTATCTGGCAGCTGGATACAAAAGCGTAGACCCAGCCTTTGAGGTTCAACCCCTCAAAGATGTACCTCTGATGTTTATGAAGCACTGTATTAAGCATGCAATAGGACACTGTCCGCGCATCAATAGAGAGGCTACTAAGCTTGCAGAACCACTATACCTTAGAACAAAGAACGAATCTTTGCGTCTTGAATTTGATTGTAAGAAATGCGAAATGCGTATATATAATGATGAAGAAAACGAACAAAAGTAATAAGAAGAGCGTAGGAAAAGAGCTGTGCTACCAAGTGAAAGAGGCTAGTGAATTGATGCCTTTCCTTATGGCTATATATCCAGGCAAGAGCCGAAACTCTATCAAATCTCTCTTGAGCCACAAGCAGGTGAGAGTAAACAAAGAGACTATCACTCAGTACAACCACAAACTAAATCCTTCTGATTGGGTATTCATCGGTGAACCATCGAATAGAAGACCTGTTATCAAGGGGCTACAGATTGTTTATGAAGATCAAGCGATCATTGTTATCGATAAAGAGGAGGGGGTTCTTTCTGTTGCTACTGACACAGAGAAGAGAGATACAGCATACAGCACTCTTTCAAACTATGTGAAAGCTCAAGATCCACGCAACAGAATCTTCGTACTTCACCGTCTTGATCGCGACACATCTGGTCTGATGATGTTTGCTAAGAACCAAGAGGTGCAGGAGAAGATGCAGAGAAACTGGGAGCAGATGGTGACCGAAAGAACATACCTTGCTGTTGTTGAGGGCAAGATCGAACAAAGAGAAGGAAACGTTGAGTCATATCTTTGGGAGAATAAGAAGAGCATGAAGATGCACTCAAGCAAGGATCCTAATGAGGGCGAGTATGCGCAGACTCACTATAGATGTCTAAGATGGAGTGAGAGTTTCTCACTTCTTCAGTGCAAACTGGATACAGGCAAAAAGAATCAGATCAGAGTACACCTCTCTGACATTGGTCACCCAATCATTGGAGATAAAAAGTATGGGTCAAAGACCAACCCTATCAGACGTATGGCGCTACACGCTTGCGAGCTTGCTTTTGTTCACCCAGTGACGGGCAAGGAGCTATACTTCTCAACTCCTATTCCGAAGAAGTTCACTCGTATACTTGGTGCTAAGTAAGCCAAGCGATAGATTATCATATATGGGGCAATGCCACACAATTAGTGTGGCATTGCCCCATGCTTTTATACAATACTCAAAGGGGGACTATCTACATCAAAGAGGGTCACTCCAAAAGTACGTACGTATTTCACCACAAATACGTACGTACTTTGAGAGAAATACGTACGTATTCTGACTAAAATACGTACGTACTTTGATAGTTGCTCATAGGGTGTTTGTAAGTTGTTGTTTGATAGGTTATTAGTTGTGCCTATTTGCTCCTCTAGTTTAGTAGTTTGATCTGGTCTCTATAGATGTGAATCGCACCCATCTATTTTAGTTAATTAGAAAGGGAGATTACCCTCTCTTTATGTACTAGATTCAACAAAAAGCCTTGATATGTTATATCTTATAGATATTCTATTACCTTTGTTTGGAGAGTCTCACCAACAATCAGAGCCCAATGAACTACCTCGCACACATCTATCTCTCGGAGAGTAACTACCAGTTTAGGGTAGGTAACTTTATGGCTGATGCAGTCAAGGGTAGGTATGCGCATAGGTTTCCACACATGGTGTCTGAGGGTATACGCACGCATAGGTTTATAGATCACTATACGGACACGCACCCCCTCATCAAAGGCTTTATTGAAGGGATGCGTCCGCACTTTGGTCGTTACTCTGCAATAGTGTTGGATATCTATCTCGATCATATACTGGCAAAGAACTTTCGCTATTTTACTAACAGATCGCTTAGGCTATTTTGCTACAACTTCTATTTTGCACTGCTACTAAACTATAGATATCTACCTGACCGGTTTCGGCGTTTCATCTTTCACTTTATGGCTACAGACAGGCTAGGGAGCTATAGTAAGGAGAGCGGAGTGAGAGAGTCATTGGAGATAATGGTGGAGTATCGTAATCTGGACATTGATGTGGATAGTGCAATGGTGTTTCTTCGAGATCGAGAGGCTGATCTATTTGATCTATTAGAGTGTTTTATTAGGGAGCTCAAAGAGGAGCTTCACAACCAACAATATATTTCCAAATGAGTATTTTTAAGGATAGAAGCAAGAGGCTTGCTGCATATAGTCAGGGTGTGAACATAATGAGGAGTGGGGATACGAAGAGTGTTTCTGACTTCTTCTACTACTTTCTTCTCTTTGTGGGTATGGCAAGGATGATTCTAGGTAGCTTCACGCAGGGTGCTCTCATAATGGGTGTGGCAATTGTTCTATTTCTTTGGCAACGCGGTTCTGAGAGCAGATCCTCTATTGCTATTAATATCTCTGAGGATGGATTGATCATACCTAAGTGGGGGCTTTATAGATGGGAGCAGATCTCTGGGGTATACATAGAGCACTATGCTGATAGGGGTGAGGGTAGCTATAATATTATTATTAGCACGCGTGATGGGGCAAATAAGGAGATTGCTATGGAGGGACTCGTAGTCAAGAGGCTAGATTTTCAGTTGCAATTGCAGAAATATGCGCCTAGCTGGGTAGATATTGTCTTTGTGTAAGGCTTTGAGTATTAACATGCTTACTGTTTTTGCGCAAAATAGTTGTAAAAAAAGAGTGTTGAAACTTGCACAATTAAGAAACTTACCCTACTTTTGCATAGCAATTGAGAGGGAAACAATCCTGATCACATCGCTAAAAATTTCGGGTTCATAGCTCAGCTGGTTCAGAGCACCTGCCTTACAAGCAGGGGGTCATAGGTTCGAATCCTATTGGACCCACGAAATTACTCCTTTGACGAGGGGGATATCAAAAACAACTTCGGGTTCATAGCTCAGCTGGTTCAGAGCACCTGCCTTACAAGCAGGGGGTCATAGGTTCGAATCCTATTGGACCCACGAAATTGAAAAAGACAATTTATACTAGGGCTCATAGCTCAGCTGGTTCAGAGCACCTGCCTTACAAGCAGGGGGTCATAGGTTCGAATCCTATTGGGCCCACTCTAGTAAAGAAAAAGGAGATTTGTATTATACAGATCTCCTTTTCTGTTTTTAGTATAGTTGTCATATCATTAATTTGATTATTACTATTATTTTTATCACTATGAAGAGTAGATTATTATTGACGCTATTGACTTTGACTGTTGTTGTTTCTGGACTTTTTGCTCAGCGTGTTGGCGCTTGGGAGAAGTTGGGTGAGAGAACTGTTGATCGTAAAGTAGAGCGTGACGAAATTAGAGTGAGTAACAGACGTACATACTCAAAACTTAAGTTTAATGTAAAGGGTGGTGAGGTTCGTTTTGACCGTGCTGTCGTTGAGTTTGAGAATGGTACTAGACAGGAGTTGCAGATTCGCCAGACTATTCCAGCTGGTGGTGAGACTAGGGTGATTGATCTAAGGGGCAATCAACGATTTATTAAGAGAATTGTATTCCACTATAAGTCAACCAAGGGACATAAGGCTAAGGCGCGTGTCTCGGTATGGGGTCGATAGTTTGGATCAGATATGTTAAAAAGGGCTTAGCTTCTTCGGAGGTTGAGCCCTTTTCTTGTATATACATCAATGGTGTGATATTGGCAGTGGGGATGTGGCATGGAGTGAGAACTGTTTTGCCTGTGGAGTATAATAAAAGAGAGTTGATTCAGCAGTATGCCTTGCTTTGAAGCGTACTGCTGAGTCAACTCTCATACCTGGTAATGGGATATCGACTTTTTAGATTACTACATGGCTATATTTTCATAGCCCATTAGGTATAGATAAAGTATTTATAAATCAGAAATGTTATGCTGTGTTATTCGCACACAAGCTCTTCGACTCTCTCCTCAGTTAGTGATGGGAGGTCCTCCTTTAGAAACTTAACAGCACCAGAGCCTATTTCGTGGAATGCTCCAACGATTCCTATCTCTCCGTTGTTGTATAGCTCACGTAGAATATCACTGCGCTCAAGGATCTCATCCATAGTTATGAGGATGTGTTGTTTTGATACAGCATCTACGAACTCCTTTGAGTTTGGCTCGTAGGTAGGCATGGCTTTTTTGACAGCCTCTACGGATGGTTGCATCTTATTTAGAAGTTGAGTTAAGTTGCCTATCTTCTTCTCTGCACAAGCTCCAGCCGTAGCGCCACATTTACTGTGTCCTAATACCATGATTAGTTTTGATCCAACAGCTTTACATGCATACTCCATGCTGCCAATGATGTCGTCATTGAGGACGTTTCCTGCAACGCGTACGCTAAAGATGTCGCCAAGTCCTTGGTCAAACACTAGCTCTGCACTCGTGCGGCTATCCATACAGCTCAGTATGATAGCGAAAGGGTATTGACCGTACTTGTATTGAGCTGCTTGGTCAAGGAGGTTGCGTTGAAGTTTAAGGTTCTGTACAAATCGTCCGTTGCCCTCTTTAAGGAACTGAAGGGCTTTCTCTGGTGTCATTGTCGCTTGTGTCTCTGCTGTATGTAGTCTCATAATTGTAGTTTTTTTCTGAAGTTTATACTATTGATCTATTAAAGTACTGTGCCGTATGTGAGTCTCACATGCGGGTCGCTCTCTTCCGTCGCTTCGGAATATGAGGCTTTGAAACCAATGAGGTTGAGCTTGATGTTGCGTTCTTTAGCTTGGAAGTTCGCAAACTCTTGTATTAACTCTAGTACATCATGAGCTATATATGTAGATTTTGATGCGTCAATAGTGATCTCAGCCCCCTCGTGGATCTCCATAAGGTTCTGCTTAATTGCTGCTTTGTTTAGGAAGGATACCTCCTCAGAGAGAGTCATGTGTATCTTGTCTGACTTTGATAGCTCCTCTGTGTTGAGGTGGTATGCTCTTTTCATGTTTCCAAGTAGTATGTATGAAAGAGAGATAACCATACCTATTGCTACACCCATAAGTAGGTCTGTGAAGACTACGGCTAGCATTGTTGCCATGAAAGGAAGGAATTGGTAGATGCCTTTCTTCCAGAAGTGCTTTATATGAGCTGGGTTAGCTAGCTTGTATCCAACAAGTAGTAGTACTGCAGCTAGTGTTGCTAGTGGGATTAGGTTGAGAATGAATGGTATTGCAAGTACGCTTACTGCAAGGAATATGCCGTGTATGATGCTTGCCATCTTGGATGTTGCACCTGCTGCAACGTTTGCAGAGCTCCTAACTACAACTGAAGTCATAGGAAGTCCCCCTAGGAATGAGCTTGCAAGGTTTCCAGCTCCTTGTGCTAGTAGCTCTCTGTTTGTGTTGGTAACCCTCTTTTGTGGGTCCATCTTATCTGCTGCCTCAACGCATAGTAGAGTCTCAATGCTGGCAACAATGGCTATCGTAGCACCCACAACCCATACTTGAGGATTGAAAAGAGCAGATAGTTTTGGCATCACAAAGAGTGAAGAGATCTCTGATAGACCACTTATCACTGGGAGTGCCACTCGATGGTCGGGATCTAGGTATAGTGAGCTTCCCATCTGACCGAACAGTTCGTTCATGAGAATGCTTATGATTACTATAACAAGAGCCCCAGGAAGTAGTTTAATGCTACTTAATCTTTTTGATCTATTCCATAGTATGAGTACGGCTACAGATATTGAGCTAATGACTATTGCGCCTAAGTGTGCGGAGTCAACCACCATTTTTAGGTATGAAGAGATTACTCCAAGTGAGTATCCATGCTCGAAGAGCTCTTCTGAGGCTATATTGCCTTCGGCTGTACCGAATGCATATGGTAGTTGTTTGAAGATGATTATCACACCAATACCTGCTAGCATCCCTTCAATAACGTTGCTTGGGAAGTAGTTGGAGATGCTTCCAGCTTTGATAAGTCCTAAGATTATCTGTATTATACCTGCAACTATCCCTGCGCAAAGGAATATTTCGAATGATCCTAGTTCTGTGATTGCGGTGAGGATGATTGCTGTGAGTCCAGCTGCTGGGCCGGATACGCTAATTGGTGAATTACTAAGGAAGCCTACTAATACCCCTCCGATTATACCAGATATTACTCCGGCCATGGGTGGTGCTCCAGATGCTAGAGCGATACCTAAACAGAGAGGAAGGGCTACAAGGAATACGACAAGCCCTGGCGCTACATTTGATTTGAGCGCCGAAATGATATTTGAGTTCTTTTTTGACATTGGTAATTACTTATCTTAAAATATACAACGATTCCTTAGACGAATCTTTTCGCCTTAAGGGTAGAGAGTAACCTTGATAGGTGTAAATATCTCTCTGTGATAGTATTAAGAAAGTAGTTGTTCGGGAGGAGGGGTGTGGAGTTCGAGGTCTCTAGATAGTGAGTAGCCCCCCTCTAAGTCGTGGAAGTTTGTTTCGTTTTCTGATCCAAGTTTGAAGATTACGTGATCAACCACAAGGTTGTCCTCTTCACTTGTTTCGCTCTCCTCTGCAGATGGAGCCTCTCCATCTTCTGTAGAGGTGGGAAACTCTACAAGCTCAGGCTCAGATATGCCTTGGCAATGTTCGCTTTGAGGAGCAAAAGAGCAAGCCTGTCCAAATAGAAAACAGACCATCATGGCAACCCATAATGCTCTCCATTCTGTTCGTATTTCTGTCATTGGCTTTCCTTTCATACCCCTAAGATAGGAAGTATCTTTCTAATTGTCAAACCGTATTGTGGCTTTTTGCTTTTTATAACTTTCGTATTGTTATTGTAATTATGACAGATGGCTAGAGCCAGAGAGGTGATCTCTGGCCCTAGCCATCTGCTATTTATGAAGCTCTAATTAGTTAAGAGCCTTTAGTGTTGCTAGTAGGTAGTCCCAGAAGCGGGCTACACTTGCAATGTTCACCTTCTCATCTGGTGAGTGAGGGAAACGAAGTGTTGGTCCGAAAGAGATCATGTCCATTCCTGGGCATGCTGCTCCTATGATACCGCACTCAAGACCTGCGTGAATAACATTGATCTTAGGCTCTTTGCCATATAGTTCTATGTGTACATTCTTCATCGTCTCAAGTATCTTAGATGATGGATTAGGCTGCCATCCTGGGTAAGATCCTGATAGTTCGATGCTGAAGCCTGCAAGGTTGAATGTGCTTTCTATGCTTGATGCTAGTTCCATCTTCATAGACTCATTTGAGCTACGAACTAGGAATTTAACGTCGATCTCACCCTCAGTAACATTGATGATTGCCATGTTTGAAGATGTCTCTACTACGTCAGGCATGTGAGAGATCATTCTACCTACACCATTTCTTACAGCACATACTGCATTGATAAGGTTGTCTTGTATCTCCTCTGGTACAACAGTCTTAGGAAGCTCGCACTCCTCAGCTGTGAACTTAAGGTTTGGCTCTATGCCTTCGTAGTTTGCAGCCAATTCGTCATAGTAATCTTCAACAAACTCCATGATGTCTGAAAGTGATTCAGCTGGAAGAGTGATGATAGCAAAAGCTTCGCGAGGGATTGCGTTGCGAAGAGATCCGCCTCTAACCCAAGCTAGACGAGCCTCAAGATCTTTTACTGCTTGCTTAAGGAAGTTGAAAAGAATCTTGTTTGCATTGCCTCTTCCTAGGTGGATGTCACAACCTGAGTGACCTCCTTTAAGTCCTGTAACTGAGATTTTAACAGCTACGTCGCCTTCAGGAACAACCTCTTCGTCGCGATATTTAAGAGATGCAGAAACATCTACACCACCAGCGCAACCAACAAATAGTTCGCCCTCATCTTCTGAGTCAGTGTTGATAAGGATTTTTCCTTTCACAAATCCCTCTTTAAGACCGAAAGCACCAAACATGCCAGTCTCTTCGTCAACGGTAACTAGTACCTCTAGAGCCCCGTGAGGGATATCTGTTGACTCAAGGATAGCCATACAAGCAGCAAGACCAATACCATTGTCTGCCCCAAGTGTTGTGTCTTGTGCTGTTACCCACTCTCCATCGATGATAAGATTAAGAGGGTCAGTCTCGAATTTGTGATTTACGTTGCTGTTCTTCTGAGGAACCATATCCATGTGTGCCTGAAGTACAGCTATAGGAAGAGCTTCAAGCCCTTTAGTTGCTGCTTTGCGAATTAGTACGTTTCCTGCTTCGTCAACTAGTGTCTCAAGAGATAGGTTCTTGCCGAAGTTAACAAGGTGTTCTCTGATTGCCTCGCAATGCCCTGATGGGTGAGGTATCTGTGAGATTTCATAGAAGTTTTTCCACAATAGTTGTGGCGCTAGTGATTTAATACTGTTCATATCTTATATTTTTAAAGATGTTTCCTTACGCTCTTGATTGATACTTTGCGGCTCTCAGCAAAGAATCCATATGCTCCAAATATGGCAAATAGTGCCGTATTTATTGCGTGTGCAACGAGTGCGAATGCTCCTGCTTCAACTGGGCCTATGCCGTAATATACCAGAGTGGTTATTGTGGCGAAGTGCCATGCACCTATTCCTCCTTGTACTGGCACTATTCCTGCTATACAGGTCATGGCAAATACTACGAAAGTTATGACTATTGATAGTTGGTTGGTCAACTCAAATGCCATTACCATGAAGTGGAGCTGTACGAAGTATAGTGCCCAGATGGTAATAGACCAGAAGGTGTACCATCCAAAAGAAGGTATTCTGGATATTGAGTAGAAGCCCTCCCATATATTACGGATAGCCTTTTTTGTACGGCTAACTAAGTGTATATGGCTGAAATTCTTTACTACTCCATAGATTGAGAGAAGTGATCCAATGATTATTAAGTAGAACCATGGTGAGGATAATATATCTAATATCTTTGGAAGTATTGTTGGGTGGGTTGCAAAGAAGTCGAAGAATATTGACATCTGTAATGCAAAGGCTGCAATAATGATCAAGCAGACTGTGGCTACGTCGGTCATTCGCTCTGATACGAGTGTGCCTATCACTTGCGTGAAGCTTATGTTGTCTCTCTTTGCGACCATTCCGCATCTGGTGAATTCACCGATTCGAGGAAGAAGTATATTAACTCCGTAATTCACAAATATGGTATTTGTTAGCTCTGCAATTGAGATTTTACTCCCAAGAGGCTTTAGTAGCATCTGCCAACGTATGGCTCTAGCAATGTGACTGAGTAGTGCTACGACTGTTGATGCACCAATAAGTGTGTATGATATCCCTCCGCTGAGTGCCTCTTTTAATTGATCTATATCTATATCTCTGTATACTAACCAGAAGATAATACACCCTAGTAGTAGTGGTATTACTATCTTTAGTATATCAACTATCTTTTTCTTCACAAGTTTGCATTTATTATTCAACAGAAGCAAAAGTAGGATATTTCTTGAGATAAAAAAGAAAACCCCAGCATATATTGCTAGGGCGGACTTAAAAAAGAAAAGGTTGTCTCTCGACAACCCACATCAATCTTTATTAACCTTAAAATCTAATACTATGAAAAAACCGATACAAAGGTATGTTCTCCCAAACTAATTTCCAAATATACAACTAGAAATCTATGTCGTATAACATAGATTTAACATATGGACATAGTGAATGGGTTTATTTTGCATTTGCTTATCTAGATCTATTCTATAAAATAGTACATTTGTCAATTAAACAAATGATTGGATTAGTGTGAACAAAGGCTATTTTAAAATAGTTAAGTCGACTCTACTACTAGTGGTATTGGCGCTTTATATGGTATGCATAAATTGCTTTATGCACACTCATATAATAAATGGAGCAGTTGTGCTCCATTCGCACCCTTATAATAGTGAGACAAAGCACACGCATACCCAGAGTACAGTTGAGCTAATACAGCAGCTCTCTTGCTTTATTACCACTGATCCAAGTTCATATCAAGCTATAAAAGAGGCCTTTCAGCATATAACTTCGCTGAAATATAGGCCTGACGTTCTGTTGTATGTTCATATATCAGCAGATCATCCCTCCCTTAGGGCTCCTCCATCTTGTTGATTCTTCTTTTTTATTAAGCTAGCTCTATTCTTTTAGGGTTGGCCTTGTTTGGTATATCTCTTTAGTTGCAACTAGAGGGTCCTATTTACGTATAATAAGAATCAATAATTGATGAGATCATTACTATATTTTATTCTGGGAACAATAATATTGCTTCCAGTGTCGCTATTTGCAAATCAGAGTGCTAGGGTTAATACACAGTTAGTTAATGGTAGGGTTGTGGATAAGGAGAGCAATGAGCCCATGCCTTATGTGAATATATTTGTAGAGAATAGTTCGGTTGGAACAACCACTGATGAGGATGGATCATTTGTGCTAGAGATAAACTTGAGTGATCCTGCGGTGGTCTCTGTAAAGAGTTTAGGTTATAAAACCCTTCGTCAAACTCTATCGACAGAGTCAGCAAAGAGTCCTATTGTTCTCAAGTTGGAGGAGGATATATTAAGTGTTGACGAGGTGGTTGTATCTGCCAATAGAAATGAAATAAGTAGGAAGATGGCTCCCACTGTCGTTAACGTTATTTCAGCAAAACAGTTCGAGGCTGTTGGTGCGTGTGATCTTTCGCAGTCTCTAAGTTATAAGTCTGGAGTGCGTGTTGAGAATAATTGTCAGAACTGTGGGTTCCCTCAGGTGAGAATAAATGGTCTTGAGGGCCCATATACTCAGATATTGATAGACTCTCGTCCTATAGTTAGTGCCTTGAGTGGGGTTTATGGTCTGGAGCAGATGCCTGTAAATATGATAGAGAGGGTAGAGGTTCTTCGCGGAGGTGGTTCTGCTCTATTTGGTGCTAATGCCATTGCTGGTGTTGTGAATATAATCACAAAAGATCCGGTGAAGAATTATGTATCATTGAGTACAGAACTTCGTTCAACTGATAATGGAGCAATGCAAGAGACTGTAAATGCTAATGCTTCTCTTGTTGGTAAGGACAATAGAAGTGGAATAACTCTTTTTCAGTCTTATCGCAATAGGGAGCAGTATGATCGTGATGGGGATGGTTATTCTGAGATGAGTAAATTGAATGGTCACACTCTTGGGCTCCAAGCTTTTTATAGACCTACATTGACAAGTAAGCTGTCTCTACAATACCATTCAACTCATGAATTTCGAAGAGGTGGCAATGCTTTTGACCTTCGTCCTCATGAGGCTGATATTGCTGAACAGACAGATCACACCATCAATAGTGGTGGGTTGAACTACGATATCTTCATAAACTCTTACAAACATAAGTTGAGTGTTTATGGCTCTATGCAGAGCATAAAAAGAGATAGTTATTATGGAGCTGGTCAGGATCTGAATGCTTATGGTAGAAGTTCTGATCTTACGTGGATGGCAGGGGTTCAGGGTGTGAATAACCTTGATCGTCTACTGTTTTCGCCTGCAACGATGACATATGGATTGGAGTTCTCATCAAATAGCCTTCATGATATTATGCTCTCTTATGATAGGGATCTAAAGCAGGATGTTCGTATCGGTAGTGCTTTCTATCAGAATGAATGGAGTGGTAGATATTTGAAGTTACTCGTTGGAGGACGTTTGGACAAGCATAATCTGATTGATCATTTGATATTTAGTCCACGAGTTAATCTTCTATACTCGCCAACAGAGTGGATGAGATATAGAGCTAGTTACTCTACTGGATTTAGAGCTCCGCAAGCCTATGATGAGGATTTACACGTGGCGGCAGTAGGTGGTGAGGCAGCTGTAATTCAGTTGGCTGACAATCTTAAAGAGGAGAGATCTACTAGTTATAGTGCATCGGCTGATTTTGATTTCAAGATGGGGGATGTAGATGTTACCTTCCTTGCGGAGGGATTCTATACTGATCTAAGTAATGTGTTCTATTTGGAGTCATTAGGTAGTAGTGGTGACGGGACATTGATCTTTGAGAGACGAAATGGTAAGGGGGCAAGAGTAGCTGGTGTGAACTTTGATTTGGGAATGGCATATAGACGATGGATTCAGCTACAGTTATCTTACACTTGGCAGAAGTCACAATATAAAGAGGCTCTCAAATGGTCTGACGATCCAGAGGTTGAGGCTATAAAGAATATGGTTCGCACACCAAATAGCTATGGTTCGTTCACTCTTACTTCAACTCCAATAAAGCAGACCTCTATAGCTCTTTCGGGTGTTTACACAGGTCGGATGTATGTACCTCACTTCGCAGGCTACATTGACCAAGATAGAATGGAGTATACTAAATCATTCTTCGACATGAACCTAAAGGTTAGCTACGAGTTTAAGCTTAAAGGAGGCTTGAGTGCTCAGTTATCTACTGGTGTTCAGAATATATTTGATAGTTTCCAAAAGGATTTAGATAAAGGTGAAGATAGAGATTCAAAGTACTTCTATGGTCCTACGGCACCAAGAAGCTATGTTGTTGGTCTTAAGCTGACTCTGTAATAGTTTGCTACTGCATATAAATAAAACGGGAAGATTCTCACTGAGAATCTTCCCGTTTTATTTATACGTATTATCCTTGAGGGATGATTAGTTTCTGTCCTGGTTGAAGTTTACTGCGCTCATGCATATTATTAGCCTGCAATAATCTCTGTACTGTCGTTTGGTTCTTTTTGGCTATGTTCCAAAATGAGTCACCACTCTGTACTGTGTAATATCTTGAAGGCTCCATAATATCATTAGAGCTCTCCTTGCTCGTCTCTTTTACGCTGTTAGTGTTAGAGGCTGTAGCTGAATTGCTTTGATTTGAATTGCTTGGAGCACTCTCTCTAACTGCAAGCTTCTGCCCAATTGAAAGTCTATCTGATGTTAGGTTGTTTAGACTTTTAATTTTAGAGATGGTGGTACCATGTCTTTTAGCTATTGCACCAAGGTTATCTCCAGACCTTACTGTATATATATTGCCTGAAGCAATGCTTGTATTCCCACTTGACGTGCCTCCTGCTCCTGCCTTAACAGTTACTCTATGGTTTGCAAGTAGCTCATTGGCTCTATGGCTATATATAGAATCCTCAGAACTAATGTATGCTTGCATTAGGTTGAAGGGTAGTCTTAGGCTATACTCCTTCTGATTTCCAGGGATAATATCTCTTTTGTATTGTGGATTGTATGCTCTTAACTCCTCTACTGTTACGTCTAGAATGTCGGAGATTTGTTCGAAGTGGACTCTTTTGTTTATTCTTATAGTGTCCATGTCAAGAGCAATAGGTGAAATCGAGGGGCATATCTCATGCTCCGTATGGAAATTCATTATATAGTTAAGTGATATAAAGAGAGGAATATACTCTCTGGTGCCTTTTGGCAGTTGGTTGTAAATAGCCCAATAGTCTCTTTTACCACCTGCGCGGCGTATGGCTTTATTCAAATTTCCTGGCCCGCAGTTATAAGCTGCAATAGCTAGGTTCCAGTCGCCATAAATTCTGTATAGTTCTTTTAGAAGTTTAGTTGCTGCTGTAGTCGACTTTATAGGGTCTCTCCTCTCATCTATCATTGTGCTTATCTCAAGCCCAAAAGCTTTACCCGTAGGTAGCATAAACTGCCATAACCCCGTGGCGCCAACATTTGATACAGCCTTAGGATTTAGTGCAGACTCCACAATTGCTAGATACTTAAGCTCTAGGGGTAACCCCTCAGCGTCTAGAGCTTGCTCAATAATAGGGAAGTAGTATTGAGATAGACCAAGCATTCTCTCTATCATCAATCGTCGTCTGCCTGTATAAAGTTCAATAAATGCTTTGACCTCCTTGTTGAATGGCATTTCAATCTCGCTAGTTATACTCTTTAAGCGCTCAATATAAACTGAGTCAGGCAGAGATGGGCAGTGAACCTTGCGTGTTGTGCAGCTGCTATCAACCATCATACGAGCTGATATAGCCCATTGAGAAACAAGCGAGTCGTACTTGGCTATTAATATATCATCTACTTCTATTGGAATCTCTTCTTGTATGAAGATTGTGTCGGCATTAGAGGTTATCTCCTCTGCTGCTACCTGCGATGTGATAGCAAAGAGTGACATTAATGTTATTATAGCCTTTCGAAAAGTCATCTATAGTTGTATTCGTTAATAATATGTTTATTCTCTCTGTGCAGGGATTTAGAATCTAATTGCACACTGAAGCCCAACACCAGTGGAGTTTGTGCCTCTAGTTGGTACTATTATGGTTGGTTCTAATTGCATACTTAAGTCTGGAGATATATCAAAGCTGAAAAGTTGAGCGTCTACATACGCATCAACAACTCCTAAAAGGTATACCCCAACCATACAAATGATACTTAGGTCCCTATTTCTTCTAAAGTAGTCCTTTCTCTGCTTTAGTATACGGGCATAACGCTCCTGCTGCGAATCTATCGACGACTGTGGTCTTCCGATAAGATCTACATAGCTATTCGTTAATGGGTCGTTATCCATTATGTCGAGGTATGCTTGTGAGTAGTCTCCGAGATACTGGTTGTTCCAGTTAAGAGCATATACAGTACCAGCAAAACCAGCGTAAAGTATCGGTAGTTTCCAATACTTACGATTGTATACCTGTCCCAAACCAGGGAAAAGTGCAGAGTACCATAAAGCTTTGTTTGGGTCTGGAATAAATTGAGTCTCCTCAACTATCTGAGTAGGCTCAACTGCCACTCTCGAGGAGTCTATTCGTATTGTATCCGTTGATAGTTTTGTTATGCTCTCATTAGATCTCTCTTGAGCAGATATGTCATTAGAAGAGAGCGCCAACAGAGCAACTATCAAAAGGATTGTTCGGATTGCATTTGTCATAAGAATGACTTTAAGAGTTTAATCCATCTAGTAGAGATATCAAACGTTCAAGATCCTCTTCGGAGTTGAAAGGTATTGATATTTTTCCTTTGCCCTTAGGGTCCATAGATAGTTGTACTTTAGCCTTAAAGAAGTTGCCAAGATGTTTCTTTAGAAGAGTGTACTCCTCAGGAAGAGAACTCTTCTTTGGTTTGCTGTTTAGAGCCTCTTTAATCTCACCACCAGCATTTAGTGTGCGAACAATCTCCTCAACTCTCCTTACAGAGAGACCTTGTTCGAGAATTTCGTTGTAAACATTAAGCTGTGTTGAAGGCTCACCAATTGATATTAGAGCACGAGCGTGCCCCATGTCTATCTTCTTATTCTTTATCCCCATCTGTATTGTTGCAGGAAGTTTAAGAAGGCGAAGGTAGTTTGTTATTGTTGATCTATTCTTACCAACTCTCTCGCTGAGTCTCTCTTGAGTAAGCGAATATTGGTCAATAAGATTCTGATATGCTAGAGCAATCTCTATAGAGTTTAGGTCTTCGCGTTGGATATTCTCAATAAGAGCCATCTCCAGAAGTTCACTATCACTAACTGTTCTAACATATGCAGGTATAGCTCTTAGTCCTGCTAGTTTTGATGCTCTAAAGCGACGCTCACCGGCAATGATCTGATAGTTATTGTGAGAAACCTCTCTAAGTGTTATTGGTTGAATAACCCCTAGGCTCTCTATTGATTGTGAAAGTTCACGAAGTGTATCTTGGTCAATCTCGCGACGTGGTTGGTCGGGGTTAGGGTGAATGAAGGCTAGTTCAATCTCGTTTATTGATGATGAGCCACTTATCTTTACATCTTCTAATGCAATAAGTGCATCAAGTCCTCTTCCTAGTACTCCTTTTTTAGGGAATGCCATAGTTCAATCCTTTCTGTTATCTGTTATTCTTCTTTATGATCTCCGCAGCTAGCTGAAGGTGGTTCTTTGCCCCTTTTGATTCTGGGTCATAGTACATTACCGGTAGTCCGTGGCTGGGAGCTTCACTCAATCTAATATTACGATGTATAACTGCGTCAAATACCATAGTGCCAAAGTGTTGCTTTAGCTCTTCGTATATCTGATTTGCTAGGCGGAGCCTATTGTCATACATAGTAAGAAGAAACCCTTCAATATCTAGTTTAGGGTTGAGCTTAGACTTGATAATCTTAATTGTGTTTAGTAGCTTACTTATACCCTCTAGTGCGAAATACTCAGCTTGCACAGGTATGACAACAGAGTCTGCTGCTGTTAGTGCATTTACAGTTATTAGTCCTAGGGAAGGAGAGCAGTCTATGAGGATAAAATCATAGTTCTCTTTTACAGTAGATAATAGACGCTCTAAGATTCGCTCTCTATTGGGGCTGTTTAGGAGTTCTAATTCAGCGCCAACAAGGTCTATGCGAGAGCATACTATGTCAAGGTTGTCAAAATTTGTATTTATCGAAGCTTCTTGAATAGATACATTGTTTACAAGGCATTCATATATGGAGGTTTCGGTAGTACGGACATCCACACCTAAGCCTGATGAGGCGTTTGCCTGAGGATCTGCATCTAATACTAATACCTTTTTACCTAGTGAAGCCAAAGCGGCTGCCAGATTGATGGTGGTTGTTGTTTTACCAACTCCCCCTTTCTGATTCGCTAATGCAATTACTTTACCCATACTTTATTCTATTGGTTGTAAGGAGATAAGGCTTAGCTTAAATCCTGTCGCAAAGAAAAGAATAAAATGTTTCACGGAGCGAAGAAAACAGGAAACAATTACCCAAACTGTTGAAAAGTTGCCTCATTTGTTGATAACAGTAGTATAAAGTAGTTATCTACAATAGGCACTTTTGTCTTTCAGATAGTTAAAGATTACACAAACGCTCAATTCATAGAGATTTAGAGAGTTTATTTTATTACTTTTGCGGCTGATTTTACACAACGGACAAAACTATAACGTTTCAGTATGAAACCAATGAACAGAGAAAAATTTGAGATGGTCGCAAAGACCTTTGCCGAGTTGGAAGATGTATTGGCTGAAGAGCTTATCAATATTGGCGCAGACGAGGTCGAGATCGGCCGTAGAATGGTATCCTTCAAGGGGGATCTCGAGATGATGTATAAAGCAAATCTCAATTTGCGTACTGCTGTACGTATCTTGAAGCCTATTGCCAAATTTAAAGCTAAGAGTACTGATGAAGTTTACGAACAGATAAAAAAGATCCGTTGGGAAGAAATTATTAGTGAGGATCAAACCTTCTCTATAGATACAACTGTCTTCTCTGATGAGTTTAGCCACTCTAAGTTCTTGACTTATCGTATTAAAGATGGTATCGTAGATTACTTCATGGAGAAGTTTGATCGTCGTCCAAGTGTTCGTATGATGAACACTGATATTATGATTAACTTTCACGTTGCTCAAGAGCAGTGTACTATCTCATTAGATAGCTCTGGTGAGTCACTACATAAGCGCGGATGGCGTGTAGACCAGACTGAGGCCCCATTGAATGAGGTGTTGGCAGCTGGTATGGTTTTGAAGACAGGATGGAGAGGTGAGTCTAACCTATTGGACCCTATGTGTGGTTCAGGGACAATCCTTATTGAGGCAGCTATGATAGCTTTGAATATCCCTCCTGGAATCTTCCGTAAGAATTTTGCGTTTGAAAAATGGCCTAACTTTGATCAAGAGCTATTTGATAAACTATATAATGATGATTCTCAAGAGAAGGATTTCCTATTCAAGATAACTGGTTCTGATATGTCTCCACAAGCATTGGCTATTGCAGAGCAAAATATCAAGAATGCAGGTGTCGGGAAATATATAGAATTAGTACAGAAGGACTTTAGAGACTATAATGAAGCTCCTGAAAACACTATCGTTATTATGAACCCTCCTTATGGAGAGAGGATCTCTACTCGTGACCTTCTAGGTCTATATCAGATGATAGGAGAGCGCCTTAAGCACGTTTTTGTAGGGTGCAAATCATGGGTTCTTAGTTACCGTTATGAGTGTTTTGAGCAGATTGGACTTCGTCCTTCAGCAAAACTAAAATTGAACAATGGTGGTCTTGAGTGTGAATTCCGTCGTTACGAAATTTTCGAAGGAAAGCAGAAAGACTTCAAACGTCAAGTTGCAGATGGTGAAATAGAGAACCCTTTCGCTAAGAAAGAGGGTGAGGTTATGACTGTGCGTAAACGTCCTGAGGGTGAAGCTAGCGATTTTGATCGCAGTGAGGCTCGTGGTGGATTCGCAGGAAGTGATAGAGGCGAGCGTCAAAGTGAGCGTCGTTCATTCTTTGATGCAAAAGGTGGTGACCGTAAGCCATTCGGCGATAGAGGTGACCGCAAACCATTCGGTGATAGAGGTGACCGCAAACCATTCGGTGATAGAGGTGACCGCAAACCATTCGGTGATAGAGGTGACCGCAAACCATTCGGCGATAGAGGTGACCGTAAGCCATTCGGTGATAGAGGTGACCGCAAACCATTCGGCGATAGAGGTGACCGCAAACCATTCGGCGATAGAGGTGACCGCAAACCATTCGGCGATAGAGGTGACCGCAAACCATTTGGCGATAGAGGTGACCGCAAACCATTTGGCGATAGAGGTGACCGCAAACCATTTGGCGATAGAGGCGACCGTAAGCCATTCGGAGATAGAGGTGACCGTAAGCCATTCGGCGATAGAGGTGACCGCAAACCATTCGGCGATAGAGGTGACCGCAAACCATTCGGTGATAGAGGTGACCGCAAGCCATTCGGTGATAGAGGTGACCGCAAACCATTCGGCGATAGAGGCGACCGCAAACCATTCGGCGATAGAGGTGACCGCAAACCATTCGGCGATAGAGGCGACCGCAAGCCATTCGGTGATAGAGGCGACCGCAAGCCATTCGGCGATAGAGGTGACCGTCGTAGAGATAATTAGATATAATAGAAGCGTGAAGAGTGTGGGGTTACTCCCATTACTCTTCACGCTTTGTATTTTTGAAATAGTAGTTTAACAACCATATAACAGAAAACAAACAGACTAAAAGAACTATGAACATTCTATTACTTGGATCAGGAGGACGCGAAAACGCTTTGGCATGGAAGATTAAACAGAGCCCTAAAGTAGATAAACTATTCATAGCTCCTGGTAATGCAGGAACAGCATTGCTTGGCCAAAACGTAGCAATATCAGCTACAGATTTCCCAAAAATTAAGGAGTTCGTTTTAGAGAATAGTGTGACGATGGTAGTTGTTGGCCCAGAGGATCCACTTGTAAAAGGTGTGTATGACTATTTCAAAAATGATGAGCAACTATCATCTATTGCAGTTATTGGACCATCACAAGAGGGTGCAAGATTGGAGGGTAGTAAGGATTTTGCAAAGGCATTCATGATACGCCACAATATACCAACTGCTAGATATGAGAGCTTTACGCTAGATACATTAGAGCAGGGGTATCGCTTCTTAGAGTCGCTTGAGGCACCATACGTCCTCAAGGCAGATGGATTAGCTGCTGGTAAAGGTGTTCTTATCATTGATTCGCTAGAAGAGGCAAAGCAAGAGTTAGCTAAAATGCTAGAAGGTATGTTTGGCGACGCTAGTGCAACAGTTGTTATCGAAGAGTTCTTGGATGGAATTGAATGTTCAGTATTCGTTCTTTCTGATGGCGAAAATTATAAGATACTTCCTGTAGCTAAGGATTATAAGCGCATAGGTGAAGGAGATAAGGGCCTTAATACTGGAGGTATGGGTGCGGTTTCACCTGTCCCATTCGCTGATGCTAAGTTTATGTCAACTGTTGAGGAGCGTATTGTGCGCCCAACAATTGAAGGACTAAAATCTGAGGGGATTGAGTACAAAGGGTTTATCTTCCTTGGTTTGATCAAAGTTAAAGGCGAACCAGTTGTAATTGAATATAATGTACGTATGGGTGACCCTGAGACAGAGGCCGTGATGCTAAGAGTAGAGTCTGACCTCGTTGATCTACTAGAAGGAGTTGCACAAGGCGATCTTGATACCAGAGAGCTTAAAGAGGATGCAAGAGCAGCAGTTACTGTAATGCTAGTCTCTGGCGGATACCCTTCGGAGTTTGTTAAAGGATACGAGATCACAGGTCTAGATTCAGTAAGCGACTCTATTCTCTTCCATGCAGGAACAGATACTAAAGATGGTAAGTTGGTTACCAATGGTGGGCGTGTAATTGCAGTTAGCTCATATGGAGAGACAAAAGAGGAGGCTCTAGCTAGATCTTTTGCAAATGCTAAGCTTATTGAATATACAGGCAAATATTTTAGAAGCGATATAGGATTCGACTTATAGGCTTTAATTAGTATAATAACATATTTACCCAATGAGTAATAACTTACAGGTAAAAGCCACGAAAAGTGTATGGAGTGTCCCAACAACAGTTGGGGCACTTCTGCTCTTTACCATTATGCAGATAGTATCTAAGGATCTATGGTCACAAAGTGACTCCTCCAATATACTATCACTATTTCCACATATCTCAGATATGCTTAATATAAGCCTCCTAGCAGTCGTAGCACTAATAGGGGGTACTCTTGCGCATCTGTTGGTAGGCAAGTTCAACTTAATCCGAGAGAATAGCCTTCTGCCTTTTCTCTTCTTTGTGGTGATGAGCTTACAGTTTATATTGCCAACAACAGAGTTGGGTACAGGAATTGCAGTTCTCTTCTCTATTGGTAGTTACTTCTTTCTTTTTAGTAGTTATGCACTAAAGAACTCACAGCGATTACTATTCAATAATGCACTGCTTATATCTATTGCATCACTATTTAATCCTCAACTCATATTTATACTACCTATTTTTGCACCAGCCCTTTTTATGATGCGAATAGTTAGTTCTCGTAATCTACTTGCAATACTATTTGGGCTAATTGCACCATATATAGTGGCACTATCCATCTATATTAAGAATGATACTCTTCCTATATGGATTGAACGCATCAACCAAGTATTACTCTTTGACTGGATTTCTATAGAGGATCTATTAACACAGACTGCATTAAATCAGATATTCACAATCTCTATTGTTACCTCTGCTATCATTGGAGGAATGAATACATTTCAACAAGATAAAGTTAAGTCTCGCAGTTGTTATCAGTTTTTGATGATAATGTTCTACTATGCTGAGTTTATACGATTCTCACACTACAATGATGCTGAGATGTTTGGATGGATTGCTAACTTTGCAGGAGCTCTACTTCTAGCTCACTATTTCACTCTTAATAGAAATAGAGTTACCTCAATCCTATTTTCAATAATCATCATAGCATATATTTTGCTAGCTTGTTATAATAATATATTTAGTGTATGATAGAATTTGCAGAGTGGGGCTACATAGGCCTCTTCATTGCCTCTTTTCTTGCTGCAACCATATTACCATTCAGCTCAGAAGTAGTCTTTAGTGCCCTTGTATTAGCTGGTATGGATAAATGGGGATGTGTTGCTGCTGCCACATTAGGGAATTGGCTCGGTGGAATGAGTTGTTATTGGCTCGGCATGCAGGGCAGGATAGAGTGGATAGAGAAATATCTTAAGGTGTCTGAGGCTAAACTAAATCGTTTTCAGTCTTGGCTAAACAAAAGAGGTTCTTGGACCTCATTCTTTGCTTTCCTCCCAGGTATAGGTGATATCATTGCAGTAGCCTTGGGTTATATGCGTACGAACGTCTACCTTGTAGCATTTTGGATGTTTCTTGGAAAGTTCATTAGATATGTCATATTTATAGAGGGGGTAAATCAGGTTGTAAGTTGGTTTTAGTCCATATTTGTGAACTATTATGCGGTATATGCCTTTTGTTTGTTAATAAACAGGGGTTGTGCTTGCAGGCTTGAAATATTGGAGTACCTTTGTATCACAAACATCGCGGGATGGAGCAGTGGTAGCTCGTTGGGCTCATAACCCAAAGGTCATCGGTTCGAGTCCGGTTCCCGCAACTAGTAAAAAGGTTCAAAAGTTAGAGATAACTTTTGAACCTTTTTTTGTTACTGCGATCAGACTTTACGTTATTTCAATTTTAGCTATACTTGATAGAATATTCATTGTTGACATTTCACTCAGCTATAAATAAATCACTAGAGATATTTCAGTAAGTGATTGAATCGATTTATTAGCTATATCTACATACAGCAAAAATACGCCACTGTAGGATGCAGTACTGATAACTATTTATTTTATCGTATATCCTAATTTATAGTAGCTCTATTTATTTCGCTTCGAAGATCTATAGTAGCTTGATTATTATCTGAATAGATAATAGCCTTAGTTTATGCAGAATAATTGTTTATTAATAAACAGCTCTAAAGCTTGTGGGTATGAAATATTGGAGTACCTTTGTACTACAAACATCGCGGGATGGAGCAGTGGTAGCTCGTTGGGCTCATAACCCAAAGGTCATCGGTTCGAGTCCGGTTCCCGCAACTAGAGTAAAAGCTCAAAAGTTAGAGATAACTTTTGAGCTTTTTTTTATGCCTTAATATCATTGCTTTTATTCTCACTGTTGGCCTTAAAGATTTAATGGCTCACCCGATAAACCATGGGGAAAGTTGTCTTAAATATTTATCTTTGCTGTATGAATACAGAAGGTTTATTGCTTTTGGCGCAGGTTGTTTTACCAAGTGACATATTGAATCGATTTACAATTACTAGAGTTGAGTC